>JALTFO010000195.1 GCA_027007005.1 Candidatus Bipolaricaulota bacterium
AGCCCGGACAGGAGTCGGAGTTTCGTGATGCGGTGAAGCTTGGTGTGAAGACGTTCAAGTTCTACACGGCCTACGGAAGCTCCGGCCGCAGGTCGGATGGTGGTGTCCTCTACCATGCGTTTCGTGCCATCGCTGATCTCGGCGCAACAGCGCTCGTTCACTGCGAGGACGATGATCTGATCACCTCGTTAGTGAACCAGCTAACGGACAAGGAACGGGGCAAGATGATGAGCCTTGCTCGCACCAGGCCCCCAGAGTGTGAGGGAGCGGCGATCGAGCAGGTCGCCTACTACGCGAACGTCACTGGCGCAAGGGCGCACATCGTACACGTAAGCTCTGCACTTGGCTTGGCAGCAGTAGCTCGTGCCAAGGCAAACGGTGTTAAGCTCACTGCCGAGACCTGTCCTCAATACTTGTTGCTGACCAAAGATGTGTACGAGCGCGAGGATGCGTACCTCTACTCGGCCAGTCCCGCGTTGCGCATCAAGGCTGATCAGGATGCCCTGTGGAATGGATTGAGCGATGGAACGCTCGATCTCGTGGCGACAGATCACTGCCCGTTCACAAGGGAGCAGAAGACGTGGAAGGGATCGTTCCTCGACCTCCCCTACGGCCTTCCTGGAGTGGAGACGTTGTTGCCCTTCCTCTATTCAGAAGGGGTGGCGAAGGAGCGACTGGCATTGACCGATCTCCCGCGTTTGCTCTGTGAAGGGCCGGCGAGGGTGAACGGCCTCTATCCGCGCAAAGGATCACTTGAGATCGGATCGGACGCTGACATCGTCATCTTCGACCCAAAGAAAGAATGGACGATCCACGCTCATGATCTGCACATGGCGGTCGACTTCTCGCCGTACGAAGGGATGGCTGTTAAGGGAGCGGTCGATACGACGATCTCCCGCGGCAGAATCGTCTACACAGATGGCGAGTTTCAGGGTGAGAAGGGCAGGGGACGATTGATCTCGGCCGATCGCCCGATCGATTGACGAAGGACACAGTGCGATGTATACTGTGATGTATAAGAACGGTTGAGAGGGGAAAGATGGTAACTAAGAAGGTCCGTAAGCAGATTTACATCGAAGCCCGTCAGGAGCGATTGCTGAAGCAATTGGTGAAAGAGACGGGTGTAACAGAGGCTCAATTGATCCGGCAAGCAATCGACCGGCACACTGGATCCTTCTCATCTCAGCGTGACATACATGCTTGGGAGGAAGAACGAGCGTTTATCAATCGATTGATGCAGAAGGGCCCTGTACCTGGAAGACGAACCTGGAAGCGCACAGAACTTCATGAGAGATAAGGTATTCGTTGATACCAACGTCCTGGTCTACGCTTATGATCGATCAGATCCCGAGAAACAGAGACAAGCATTGCGTATTCTGGATCGTTTATCCCTTGTAGGTTTAGGCGTGATCGATACTCAGATTCTAGCCGAGTTCTTTGTGGCAGTGACACGGAGGATATCAGTTCCGCTGAGCGTGGATGATGCGTATCAGCGGATCCAAAACTACGTACGATCGTGGCCGGTTCTTAGGATATCGGAGATGGTTGTTCTGGAGGCAGCTCGTGGAGTGCGTGACCACCAGTTTAACTTCTGGGATGCACAGATCTGGGCGGCTGCCCGGTTAAACCAAATCCCGGTTGTGTTCAGCGAGGATTTCAATAGCGGTTCGATAATTGAGGGAATTAGCTTTGTCAACCCATTTTCTGCGCACTTCCGGTTCGAGGAATGGCTTTCGCATAGTTAACGAGCAGTGATCATCACAGGCAAAGGAGAGTTGAAGTGCAACAGCGCGAGATGAAGAGATTGAGTGCACTGAAAGAGGAGATACGCGCGGCGTACGACCGCGAAGCGCTCGATGTCTTGGTTAGGGATGTGCAGCTTGTCAATGTGTACAGCGGCCAGATCGCGCCGGCGAACATCGGGGTCAAGAACGGCCGCGTGGTCACGATCTCA
>JALTFO010000196.1 GCA_027007005.1 Candidatus Bipolaricaulota bacterium
ACATGAAGGATATTTAAGTGATCTTGGGCGGGGATACCAGCCGACCATACCCCGGGGACACCAGGTGACCCTCACCTGGGGATACTACCCCGGCCAGTGACAACCTGGCAAAGGGTCTAAACTTCTCGCCATGAATCAGACCAGTTTGCCTTCTCAGATTAAGTTATCGTGTAGCCAGGATAGTAAGTCTGCGGATTAGGAGGAACGACATGAAAATAGGGATTATCATCTGCGATCGTTATCGCACCTGCGGCGGCGGAAAGTGCCTGCGAGCGATGAGAGAACGAAGTGGAGCATTCTCCCGCTATGAGGCCTCGGAGCCACTCGAACTTGTGGGCTACTCCACCTGCGGCGGTTGTCCAGGGGGAAATATCGAATACGTCCCAGAGGAGATGGTGAAGAACGGAGCACAGGCAATACACCTGGCCACAGGCTTTGTTGTGGGCTACCCGCCCTGCCCATACATCAAGTACTTTAAGGAGTTCATCGAGGAGCGCTACCACGTTCCCGTAATCGTTGGGACACACCCAATACCGCAGAAGTATTTCCTCGTGCACAGAAATCTCGAATCATGGGTGGACATGAAGGAGCTTCAAGACCTGCTGGTAACAGAGGAGATCAGAAAGTCATACGACTGAGCACAGAGTTCTTCGCCGCGGAGACTCATGCCTTGGTTATCGAGCATAAGAAACACGAATAATGGCACTTGATGAGTGATCAAACCGAGTATTTGGTGGTGAAACAATCGGCTCTGTGAGAGCCTTGACGCTTAATCTTTTATTTACCTACTTTAAGGGATATAAACACCTAAACCATGAACTTGGAAGACACTCCGCATTTCGCGTTGGCTTCTCTTACGCGAAGAGCACGTTCTCTCGTAGGAAGCGCTCCACGGCCAGGTAAAAGGCCTCGATCGTCTCTGCTTTACGAAAACCATGTCCCTCTTTAGGATACAAGTGGTATTCATACTTTACTCCCCGTCGCTGCAGTGAGGCGACGATTGTCTCCGACTGCTCTTTGGGAACAACTTTGTCGTCTTCCCCCTGAAAGATGGCGATCGGATCGATGATCTTGTCCACCGAGTTGATCGGCGAGCGTTCACGATACGCCGCGCTCGCCTCAGGCAACTGTCCAACGAGGGAATCGAGGTAGTGCGATTCAAACTTGTGCGTCTCCAGTGCCAAGCGGAATAGATCGGAGACGCCGTACAGACAGATGGCGGCTCGGAATAGTCCCGGGTGCTCGGTAAGGCAGCGAAGGACTGTGTACCCACCCGCGCTTCCGCCCATGATCACCAGACGTCTCTCATCTGCTCTTTCGCTACTAGCGAGGAAGCGTGCTCCAGCGGCTGTGTCTTGTACATCGACTACCCCCCACTTGCCGTTCAGCGCTTCACGGTACGCTCGTCCATAGCCCGTGCTCCCACGATGATTAACCTGCAGGACAGCGTAGCCGCGCGAGGTGAAAAACTGTGCCTGTGCTTGGTAGCCAATCGCATACTGCGAGGTGGGCCCGCCGTGCACCTGCACGATAGCCGGCGGTTGACCATGCCCAACGTATGCCTCGTTGCACGGAGCATAGTAGAGTCCATGCACGATCTCACCGTCACCCGACTTCCAAGTGACCTGCTCCGGTGTGGATAGATCGCCACTGGGAGTGGTCTCAGTGGTGCTAAAGCGATGGACACGCGGGCGTGAACCAAGCGAGTACGTGACAATACGCGGTGGAATTGTTGCTCCCTGTACAATCAGGGCGACAGCGTTCTCGGTGGGCGATGGCGACACCTGGGAGAAGAGGGAGTAGTCGCCAAGTTCCCGCTTGAAAGATTCGATGCTCCCGGTCTCAAGCTCGATCCGGCGCAGCGTGTCTCGCCCGTTTGTCCGCGCCCGGTAGATGATTGCGCTTCCGTCTCTCGTGAACCCGTAGGTGCGTTCTCCCTGTACCCAACCGGGTTGCGCGATCTCCTCGTCTCCGGATGTTAGCGGGCGGCTCGTCCTGGTATCCAGGTCGTAGATCATCAGGTTTCCGTATCCGGATTCGTCGGACACGTATACAAGGCTCCTCCCATCGGGGGAGAATTGCGGCTGGAATATCGCCACGCTCTCACTTCCCGCTATTTGTCGATCGTTGCGAAGGACGGGAAGGCTCGATTCGTTCATCTGCAAAACACCTAGGTGAAGCTGTGTTCCATCCCACGGCATGTTCGGATGATCCCAACTGATCCAGGCGATCATCTTCCCGCTTGGGTGCCAACAGGGCTGGCTGTAGAAATCATCACCATCTGCGATCCGCTGCGGCCAGTACTTTCCATCTGAATCGCAGATGGCAATGGCGTCGTTTGTTCCATCGGAATGGACGTAGACGATGAAGTGGCCATCAATGGAGACCGCGAGGGATGCCGCATCACCAAACGGAGGGGTGATCGGACGCGCACCCCCACCTACGAGTGGTTGGCGATAGATCCTGCCATCACTGATGAAGTAGATGATCCCGTGAGCCACGGTGAAGTCGCCGCCGCCGTAGCCGACACGGGCGCGCACCGAGAGCTCCGCAGTCAGATCGCGCGCTGCCTCTCCCCGGCATTTGGCGACCAGCACACCTCTATCCGAGCGTCCTTCGAGCCAAACGAGGGTCTCACCATCCGAGTCCCACATTACATCGCTTAGACGTATACCGAGCGCAAGGTGACGTGGGGTAATCGGGCTGTCCCACATGCCGTAAGCACGTTCTTCCTTTTTCACTAGTCTCCCTCCCAGTAGATCGATCCCAAATCGAGCACGTAAAGCGGCAGAATGTGGTAGCCCATCACCTTGGCGTTCATCCCCTCCAATTGATGTGGCACCTGGATCCAGGCCATAACAGCATCGTCTGAGATCAGCGTCTGCACCATCGCGTAGATCGTCTTTCGCTTATTGAAATCGTTCGTCTCCTGGCCGCGCGCAAGGAGCGTACGCAGATAAGGATTAGCGTACTGCCAGTAATAGGCCGATGATCCATCCTTTTGCACCTGTTCGAACCCCTTGGCAAAGTTCGCTGCCGGTTCGATCGACACATCGTGTGCAATGACGGTCATATCGTAGTCCCACTGCTTGTACACACGGTCCAGCCACTGTCCCCACTCCAGGATCTCCAACTTGCAGTTGATCCCTACCTGCCTTAGTTCATCGGCGATGATCTGGCCAGTGCGAATGTGAAACTCATAGGGCTGAGGGAGGTAGATTGTGGTGGAGAACCCATGCGGGTAACCAGCCTGTGCAAGAAGGGCGCGCGCCTTTGCTGGATTGTAGGGGTATCTGCCGACAAGATCGACGTAATAGGGACTGAGCGGCGTCATATGCGAGCCGACCGGGCTTCCCCACTCTGGTTTGAGGTCCGTGGCGGCGATGATCTCATCCCGATTGATAGCATAGCAAATGGCGCGGCGAACGAGGACGTTATTAAAGGGCGGACGTGAGTCGTTCATCGCCAGGATTTGCACTAGGTTCTGCGGACCAGAGATGATCTTTAGCGCAGGATCATCTTTGATTTGGAGGGCATTCTCGCCGACCATGCGATCTACGAGGTCAACGTTTCCCGCGCGCAGTGCGGCAAGTGATGCTGCCTGATCGGGAATAAACCTGCAGATGACCTTGTCCAAGTATGGAACTCCGGGTTGCCAGTAATGATCGTTCTTGATAAGAGTGATGTGATCTCCGGGAGCCCACTCTGAGAACTTGAACGGCCCGGTGCCGATAGGATGCGTGCGCAAGGCGTCCATATCCGAGCCCTGTGGGATAATCCCGGTGCCCTTCGCCGAGGCAAGGTAACCGATCAAGGGAGCCCCCGCCCCTTTCGTCACAAAGCGCACGGTCAGCGGGTCGATGACGTCAACCTCTTTCACAAACGAGAATAGGGACGCATTCGGAGAAGCAATCTTCGGATCGAGGAGCTTATCAAACGTGTACTTGACGTCATTTGCGGTGAACTTCGCTCCATTGTGAAACACGACTCCGCTTCGCAGGTGGAACGTGTAGTAGGTTTCATTGCCCTCGTCCGTCACCTCGTAGCTCTTCGCAAGCAGCGGCTCGATCTTCCGATCAGCGGTGTAGCGCAGTAATGGCTCGTTAATGTTGTACATCACTATCTGGAAGCTCGCCGCAGCTGGGGTGAGGATCATGTTCAGCCCATCGGGCTCCGCCATCAACGCGACGGTAAGCGTCCCTCCACTTTCTTGTGAGAATCCTACCATCCCCACCAGCGCAACCACAGTAACAATGAGCAACACACACGATTTCTTGTTCACAAGCCCTCCTCGAAGAAGTACAAGTTTCTCTTCATGCAAGCACGAATGCCTCGCCGCGCATGGTACCGCTCGTGCACGCAGCAGGCAAGGGATCTCGATCCAGATCTAGTACGATCTGATGAAGCTTGGGTCGAGCAGGTCACGCAGTCCGTCGCCTAACAAGTTCAATCCGAGGACAGTTAGAGCAATAGCGATTCCGGGGAAGATGGCGAGGAGCGGATCGAGGCCCATGAACGTCTGAGCCTCCCGCAACATCCCTCCCCAACTGGCAAACGGCGGTTGAGTGCCCAGGCCAAGGTAGCTCAATCCAGCTTCAGCGAGAATTGCACCGGCAAACTGAATCGTACCCTGAACGACAAGCGGTGAGATGATATTTGGAAGAATGTGGTGGAAAGCGATGGCGGCACGGCTGCGCCCGATGGCCACTGCCGCGGCCACGTATTCCTCCTCACGCACGGCAAGGACCGATCCTCGCGTGAGACGGGCGAATATCGGGACGTTGTAGATGCCGATAGCGATCATGCAACTTGCCAAACTTGGGCCGAACACCGAGGTAAAGAGAATCGCGCCCAACACCGCAGGAAAAGCGTACAGAACGTCCATCACGCGCATAATTGCTTCGTCCCTCATTCCCCCTGCAAGTCCTGCTACTAGGCCAAACAGTATCCCCAGGGCCATTCCCCCGCTTACTGCAACCACACCGACTAGAATCGTGTTGCCCGCCCCCTGCATGATCCGGCTTGCAATGTCGCGCCCGTAGGAGTCTGTCCCCAGTGGATGCTGTAAGGTGGGGGGAGCAAGCCTTTCTGTTATGTGCATCTTGATCGGGTCGTAAGGCGTGTAGAAGGCCCCGACGATGGTTGCCAGAAGAACAAGAGCGACGATCGAGATTCCAACACTGAAGCTTGGACTTCGTTTCGCGCGATGAGAGAATTTGTATCGAACTTTCATCATCACTCCAACCGAATGCGCGGATCGAGCAGGGCGTAGGAAAGATCGACGATGAGGTTCATTCCAACAACGAGGACAGCCACCAACACGACAATATCCTGCACTACCGGGAGATCGCGCTGTCCGATCGCTTGGAAAGCCAGCCTTCCCAATCCAGGAAGGTAGAAGACGTTCTCGATGATGATCGCCCCGGCTAGGAGCGAAGCAAACTGCATTCCAAGGATCGTTACAATCGGGATGAGAGAGTTGCGCAGAGCGTGTTTCCACAGAACAGCCACCTCGCTCACCCCCTTGCCGCGAGCGGTACGGATGTAGTCTCGCCCGAGCACTTCGAGTAAAGATGAGCGGCTAAGGCGAACGACGACCGCTGCGCGGATCACGCCGAGTGCCGCTGCAGGAAGTAGAAGGGACGCAATGGCTCCCCCAAAGCTCTCGCTCCACGGGACGAATCCCCCTGCTGGTAGCCAACGCAACTTCAGCGAAAAAGCAAGCATCAGCAAAATCCCCAGCCAGAAGGAGGGGATCGCAAGGCCTGCCTGCGACAGTGTGATTACGCCGTAGTCACCCGCGCTGCCGCGGTGTATCGCCGCGTAGAGCCCAGCCGGAAGTCCGATCACAACAGCGATGAGCATTGCAAGAATAGAAAGTGGGATCGTCACTGTCAGACGGGAACTAATGAGACCAGCAATCGGCACGTGGTAGCGCAGAGACTCTCCAAGGTTCCCGGTGAGGAGCCCCCGCGCCCATGCCCCGTATTGCGCGTAGATGGGGCGATCAAGGCCAAGCTGAGTTCGCAAAGCGGAGAGCGTTGCGGGATCTGCCTCCGTTCCAAGCATTATCTGCGCTGGATCGCCCGGGATGATATGCATCACAACAAAGACGAGAACGGAGATCAGAAAACAGGAGACGATGAGACTAATGAGTCGACGAAACACGTAAGCAATCACTTCTCTTCTCTCCGCTTCTCCAACGGCTTCCTTTGCGTTCTTCGCGCGAGAATCTTTTGCCGCTCTTCGTTCCGAACTCCGCGTTTAGATTCATTCCTCGCTGCTCCGCATCCCTGAAGCAACGTGGCAGGCAAGCTGCCCAGCTACACAAGCCCGGAATCGTGCTTTCCAACTGCCGCACATGTTCTTCGCGAGAGGTCTACTTCTTCCTTTTCTCGTTTCAAACTCCGAGTTCCGCATTCCGCGTCCATGCTCGTTCCGCGTTCCTCCGTGAAACTTACCGCCACTGCGAGTGTACGTAAGAACGAGAAAAAGATAAATGCCTCCTTACCTCCTTCAAGAGCCAACAGCCCAGGCGCAGGGTCGCAGAAGCGGCCCTGCGCTCAAGTTTCCAGGCACGAATTTCTGTTCCTCTCACAAACACGCTGGCTTGCATCACAATTCTACCGGATATTCACCCGCGTGACGCGTGCCAATCCTCTATTACCAAATTGCCACACATCAAGGGGCATCGCGTGCCAAGATTCCGCACTGTCAAGGCCACCTGTCCGCATGATCTTACTACCTTACAGTGCACAATGGCTGTATGGAGACACACGAGTTTGCCGATAAGCTTCTGCCTGAGCTTTCGCTAGACGATATAGAGTTTGCCTGTGATCTAGAGCGAGTCCTCGCCGAACAGATCAAGTACCTGCGAGGAACCCTCGCTTCTGCTAACGACAAGCTCCTGCTCGAAAAAGACACCATCGTCTCCGAGCTGCGCAGTCGTCTTGCGGAGAAGGACTGCGAGATCTCTCGATTACAAGAGCAAAACGCTTTACTACAAGAACGCTTGATCGAAATGCTCGCTTGAAATCCCCCCCCGCTATCACGTAGCTTCTCAACTTGCAATGATTAACCAACAAATCGCAAGGCAACTGGAGCAAGCGAGAGCGGATTATGCACGTCTCGAGGAACAGATGAGCGACCCCCAGGTGATCGCAAGCCCGGAGTATCGCAACATCACCCAACAATACGCCCACCTGCGCAATCTAATCGACCTCGGACAGCAGTGGGAACACCTTACGTCCTCCATCTCTGAGGAAAAAGAGATGTGGGAGAGCGAAGAGGACTTGCGCGAGGAGATAGAAGAAGCCCTGGAGCAGGATCGCACACAATTACAAGCAGTTGAAGCAAAGTTTCTCAACCTGATTATCCCTCCCGATCCACGGGATCGGAAGACCGCAATTGTGGAGATTAGAGCAGGAACCGGCGGTGACGAGTCGAGCCTGTTCGCCGCGGATCTGTTTCGCATGTACACGCGCTACGCCGAAGGGAACGGGTTCAAGGTTTCTCTCCTTGACAGCCACCCCACACCGCTTGGCGGATTCAAACAGATCACGTTCGCCATCGAGGGGAAGGACGCATTCGGGCGCTTCCGCTACGAGTCTGGTGTGCATCGTGTCCAGCGAGTGCCGGAGACCGAGTCTGCCGGACGGATTCATACCTCCACGGCAAGCGTTGTCGTCCTACCGGAAGCAGAAGAGGTCGAGCTGAATATCGACCCGAACGACCTCAAGATCGATACCTTCCGCTCCACTGGCCCAGGTGGCCAAAGCGTAAACACGACCGACTCCGCTGTGCGAATTACACACATCCCGACTGGTCTCGTCGTCAGTTGCCAGGACGAGAAATCGCAGCACAAGAACAAGGCGCAGGCAATGCGTGTCCTCCGTTCGCGGTTGAAGGCCCGCTTGGAAGAGGAACATGAGGCTGAGCTGTCCGCCACGCGCCGCAAGCAGATCGGGTCCGGTGACCGCAGCGAGAAGATCCGTACCTATAACTTCCCACAGAATCGTGTCACTGACCACCGCATTGGCCTAACGCTATATCACCTGCACGATATTCTTGAAGGAGACCTGGGCGAGCTGCTGACAGCTTTGCGCAAGGCGGACTTGGAGAGGCAAACGGTGTAAATCCTTATCGTATCGACGTTTTGCCGCACACATTCCTTGACAATCAAACATACGCTGGCTACCATTATGCCGTTCTTGGGTCTGTAGCTCAGCTGGTTAGAGCGCTCGCCTGATAAGCGGGAGGTCCCTGGTTCGAGTCCAGGCAGGCCCATTTCTTTTGCCCAGTGACTGGATGTATAATAGGGTGATGTGAAGAGATGATCACCGAGGATAAGGAGGAACCATGCCCGAGGAGAAGCAAACAGGCGAAGAGCAGTTGATTAAGACGATCGACAAGGGAATGGGAAGTAGGATTCACGTTCGCCTTTCACACTTTCACGATCGCGATTACCTCGATATCCGCAACTTCTACGAGACAGATGATGGTGAGTGGAAACCAACTAGGAAAGGGATTGCTATCCCGGTGGAACTGTACACCGATCTGATGTCTGCACTGAATGATGCGGAGCAAGTGATCAAAGACCTGCCACCTGCCCCTACAGCGAAAAAAGAAAAAGAATAAGAAAATACGTTACCTCCCCTTGATGCACGGCCCGGTATAGAGCATAATTAGGTGCAAATACCGGTCCCGTCGTCTAGTGGCCTAGGATATCGGGCTCTCATCCCGGCGACAGGGGTTCGAATCCCCTCGGGACCGCCAATAGATGATGTGGATGGAGTCTGCGCAATGCTAGTCCTCAGGGCTGTAACGTTGACAGGCGTGGTGTGTGTTTGTATAGTTTCGCGTATTCGTGAAAAGCAAATTGCAGGAGGTGTCTTTCCTTCGTGGAAGATGGAGCAAGGCGATTGCCTAAACGTGTTGGAAATGCGATACATGCGATAGGGAGAAGGAAGCGGTCTACGGCCCGCGTCTACATGTCCGAGGGTGAAGGAAACTTGGTAATCAACGGCCGTCCGGCGGAGGGGTATTTCTCTTCTTACCTGAATTCCCCTGAGCATCTGGAAAAGACGCTAAAGCAACCCTTCTATACTACCGGGACCGTGGGAAAGTACGATGTAAAAGCACGTGTTGCCGGTGGCGGTTTTACCGGTCAGATGGAGGCTGTGCGTCTGGGAATTGCGCGTGCACTCGTTGGTGTGACCGATGAATACAGGATTCCATTGAAGAAGGCAGGCCTACTCACCCGCGACCCGCGTGAGGTTGAGCGGAAGAAGTATGGCCGCCGCAAGGCACGCAAGAGCGAGCAGTACTCTAAGCGTTAGACAGGAGAACGTCGTGAAAAAGGGTATTCATCCAGAGTTGAAACACGCCGTGATCAAGTGTGGTTGCGGAGCCGAGTTTGAGACGTTGTCCACCGTGGAAGAGATGCGCGTGGACATCTGCTCGAAGTGTCATCCGTTCTTCACCGGTGAGGAGCGTCTCCTCGATACAGAAGGACGCGTGGAAAGATTCCAACGTAAGTACGGAAAGAAAGAGAATTAGATATGGCATCGGTAGGTGGACAGGCACTTATCGAAGGGGTCATGATGCAGAACGGCGATCGCGTGGCGGTCGCGGTTCGCCGTACCAATGACAAGCAGATCGTAGTTCGGGACCTCCCAACGAGTAAGCGCCTGCGTAAGCTTGGCGAGATCCCGTTCGTGCGTGGTCTATTCCGCCTGTACGACATGCTCGTATTGGGCATCCGCGCGCTCAACATGTCGGCGAAGATCGCCTTTCCCGATCAAGAGGAAGAGATGTCTTCCGCTTGGAGCGTGCTCATGATTGGTCTTGCCGTTGTCATCGCCACCGGAGCGTTCATTGTCCTACCGTTGTACATCGCGAACAGCGTCCCTTCGTTGCGCACGGGGAGCGCGATCCTGTTCAACCTTGTGGAGGGAGCTATTCGCATCATCTTCTTCCTCGCTTACATATTCGCTATCGCCCGCATGAAGGACATCCATCGAGTCTTCCAGTACCACGGAGCGGAGCACAAGACTGTCTACACCTACGAGGCGGGCGAGGAATTAACGGTTGAGAACGCGCGTAAATACACCACGCTTCATCCTCGTTGCGGGACAGCGTTCCTGATGATCGTTCTAATCATCTCGATACTAGTCTTTTCTCTTGCCGGTAACCCCGTGCTGTGGCTGAAGATACTATCCCGCCTGTTGCTCCTGCCCGTAGTGGCAGGAATTTCGTACGAGGCTCTGCGCTTCAGCGGCAAGGAGTATGACAACCATTGGTGGGTGAGATTCTTGGTTAAGCCCGGCCTTTGGCTGCAACTGCTAACAACGGCCGAGCCAACAGATGACATGCTTGAGGTAGCGATCGCCTCCATCAAACGAGTGACTGAAACCGTTACGCCTGCTCAGCCAGCGGTTAGCGTCGAGGAGACACGCTAGGCTAGATTGCACCGCTTTTTCATCATTTCGACGTAGCTATAGGGAAGGTGTATCGCCCCCAGTCTTTCTTTGACCGAGTTCGGGCCATGATCGTCCGATCCGCCAGTGAGCAAGAATCCCTTTTGTATCGCGATTTCCCTCACCGCTTCTGGGGTAATATGCAACCTGCTGTCGCCCTCCGCATACGGGTAGAACGATTCAATCCCATCCACCCCGGCAGCGAGAAGCTTGTCACTGAACAGATCCCAATCATCGATTGCGATAAAACAAGGATGTGGGACAGAGGCCATCCCATGTGCAGCGTGAATTGCTTTTGTAGCCTCACGGAATTTCGGCCGCTTCAGCATGACGTAACATGTGCCGTTGCTCCCGATTAACCTATCGAAAGCCTCGCGCATCGTCTTCACCGCCCCTTTGTCAACGAGAACCTTGGCAAGATGAGGACGTCCAATGCTTCCCTTGGCCAAGTTCTCTACCTCCTCGAACGATACGTCAATCCTTGCACGCTCACGGCAGCGCTTCACCATCTCCGCCATCCGCTCCTGGCGTGCGCTGCGCATGAATTTAAAGAGGCTTGTCATCGGTTCTGAGAGCGGATCGATGAAGTATCCGAGGAGCTCGCCGGGGACGCCGTCGTAGTCAACTTTTAACTCGACTCCGGTGATCACCTCCATCCCGGAGATCTGCGTTACCCTCTCCGTCAAATCCTTCGATATCGTGTCATGATCGGTGATGGCAATCGTGGACAACCCTTGTGCTGCTGCTCGCGAGACGAGAGTAGGGATGTCCTGCGTCCCATCGGAGGCAGTAGTGTGCAGGTGTAAGTCGGCGTATTTCGCACTCATGTGAATCTCTCCTTTATGATACTAACAATGGCGTGTGCGGCGTTCCCGTCACCATATGGATTATCGGCGTTTGTCATCCTTCGGCGCACATCTCCGTTTCGGAGGAGGCGTTCTACCTGCGATACGATGGCCTCGGTATCAGTTCCAACAATGAACCCAGCTCCGGCCTGTATTCCCTCAGTACGCTCCGTCTTGTCGCGCAGTACGAGAAGAGGAATGTGTAGGCCAACCGCCGCCTCTTGCAGGCCACCGGAATCGGTCAATACGATGCTAGCACGCGCGAGCAAGTGAATAAACGAAACGTAATTGATCGGGTCAAGGAGGACGATGCGCTCCTGTCGTGAAAGGGCACGGCGGACCTCGTTGCGCACATGCGGGTTAGGGTGGACGGGCACTACAATGGTGACATCTTCGTTTCGCTTAGCAATGGCAGATAGCGCTTCGCAGATGCGATCTATGCCCGAGCCGAAGTTCTCACGGCGGTGCATCGTAGTAATGATGACATACCCGGGGAAATCAAACGCCACTCTCGGACGCAGATTCTCAAGGACGTAGTGTAGCGTATCGATCTCGGTGTTCCCTGTGACAAATGTGGTCTCCTTTGAGATGCCCTCACCAATGAGGTTATCGCGTGCACGCACGGTTGGAGCGAAGTGAAGGTCGGCAATTTGGTCGACGAGGAGTCGGTTCATCTCTTCGGGGTAGGGAGAAAACTTATCACCGGTGCGCAATCCGGCCTCAACGTGCGCCACGGGGACGCGTGCGTAGTAGGCAGCAAGTGCGCCACAGAGAGTTGTTTGTGCATCGCCCTGCACCATGACCAGATCCGGGCGGAGCTCACGCAATACGGGCTCGATGCGGGAGATGATCGTGCTCGTGGTGTGAAACAGGTTTTGGTCGGGAATCATCACATCGAGATCATAGTCAGGCACAAGCCGAAGTGCTCTGAGCGTTTGATCGAGCAGATCGCGCTGCTGCGCGGTGACACAGAGTATTGTCTCGATTAAGGGCTCGCCCTTGAGTGCCTCAATCACGGGGAAGAGCTTGATCGCCTCCGGGCGTGTGCCGAGTACGATCAGTACACGAAACCTAACCTCTCTGGACAATCAGTCCTCCGAATCCTTCCACACCCGGTCGAGAATACCGTTGATGAACGATTGTGCCTGCTCCGTTCCATACTTCTTGGCAAGTTCAACAGCCTCATCGATCGCCACTTCAGCGGGGATATCCGAGGCTTGCAGCAGCTCATACAACCCCAAGCGCAGGATATTCCGATCGAGAACCGCGAGCCTTTCCACGCGCCAGCCAACGGCGTAACGATTGATCATATCATCGAGATCATCCAGGCGTTCGACAACCCCGCGGAGTGTGCGCTCGACGTATTCCTTCTGATCGTCTGTATCTCCATGCTCGGAGATCATCTCCGCGAGCGGAATACTGTTAAACTCCCGTTCGTAGAGAAGATGAAGCACAATCTCGCGCGCTTCCCTCCTGTGCATCAGGGCCGAAAGAGGCGGATGTAGAACTTGTGGAGCCTCACCGCAACTGCGTCACCCGATTCGAAGCAGAGGCCAACGATGTACCCACCAAGCGCAAACGCAAGGAGGATCAGGACAACGCGCCAGCCAACAACAACAAGAAGGATTCCTATCAACAGGCCCACAAGAAGGCCTATCAGCCTAGGAGGCATCAGTATGTTCATTCTCTTCCTCACTGTCAGAGGGTTCTTCCTCGTGTGCGTGAATACTGTTCACAAGGACGGAGACCTCGCGCACTTCAACTCCAGTGCGTTCCGCCACGCGTTTCGACAGGGTCTCCTGGATACGCTTCCCAATCTCAGCTACCCTATCCTCGGGTAGCAGTGTAGTTGTAATCCTTATCGCGATGCCGTCGCCCATGTGACGCAGATGGACCTGAAAACGATCAATGCCGATCTCATCTTTCATGACGCCGCTTACCAACTCTCGCAGCGCATACGGAGAAAGTTCAATCTTCCCCCACTCGCCGTCTTGCGCAAACCGGGCTAGATGCGCACGCCCACGGTGGAAGAGGGCCCAAAAGTAGAAGCCCACACCAAGGAGAATACCACCAAGAGCGTAGAGGATTACTCTCCCGGTAAGCGTGCCAAGAAACTCTTGTGCAGCAGCAAGAGACAGTGTCCCCGTGCTGAAAAGAATAGAGATGACCCCCATCCCTGCGGCGACGATTCCAACAAAGGCCACTACACCGAGGAGGAATGGGGTCATTCTCCCTCACCGTCCTCAGGTCTATCCTGCGGCTCGACCAGACGCTGCACATCGACATTCACCGCACTCACTTTCAGCCCGGTCATCCGTTCGATCTCCGTCTTCACCCGCGTCTGCACTTGTTTTGCCACCTTGTGGATGGGGGTTCCATAGACTGCGGTGATCCGCACAGTGACCTTCACGTTTTCGCCTTCTACCTCGGTGTCTACGTACCGTTTCATCCCCTCGCCACGACGAAAGGCTCCATCGCCGGGACGAAGGTTGGCTATTCCATCGACTTCGGAGACGGCGATCCCAGCAATCGCTGTTACAACTTCTTTAGAGATCCCAACGCTTCCCTTCTCTGAGTCTACCATTCTTCCATCCTCCTCGTCACCCCTCGTCGATTTTCTCATCCGGCGTGTGAGGGGGTACGACCTTCCGCACAAAAACATCGACCCCTGTTACAGTAACTCCGGAAAGCTTCTCGATGTCCGTCTGCACGTTGGCTTGAATTCCACGGGCAACCTCGTGCACTGGATACCCATATTCTACAGTGATGCGAAGCTCAACGTGCACTCCGCCCTCTACAAGCTCGGTCTTGATCGTCGGCGAAAGGTCCTCACCACCGAAGAAGCTCTTTATCCCCCCCGAACCACCGGTGGAGAGAGCAATCCCGTCGACTTTGCCGGCAGCGATTCGTGCAATTGCCGCGATTACATCCTCTGTTATCGTAATTCGACCGTCTTCATCGACAATCTCTACTTTTCTCTCCGCCATCGTCCCTCCTTCTAGATACGTTCTACATATTTCCCGGTACGGGTATCTACCTTCAATACATCCCCTTCCTTGACAAAAAGAGGAACCTGCACCACCACACCGCCTTCAAGTGTCGCTGGTTTTTCGACGTTCGAGACAGTATCACCTCTCACGCCAGGTTCGGTGTGCACAACTTTCAACTCGACGAAATTCGGGAGCTCTACCTTGACCAACGTATCTCCGTTGTAGTAGCCAATAACGTTCAACCCTTCCACAATAAACTCGGCCTGCCCTCCTAGGACATCAGACGGCACGGGGAACTGGTCGAAGCGCTCGTTATCCATGAACACGTAATTCTCACCATCACTGTACAGGTACTGCAGCGGACGCGATTCGAGAAAGACCGACTCTGTGTTCTCCGAACCCTTGAACGTTGTGGAGAGGCTGCGCCCGGTCTTTAGGTGACGCAGTCGCGTGCGAGCAATCGCTCCGCCTCGCCCCCTCTTGGAGTGTTCATAGTCCGTGATCTCGTACAGCTCACCTTCGTAGAGGATCACCATTCCTTTTCGCATCTCGCTTACTGAAAGTCCCATTGCTTTGTCACTCCTAGTCTCTTTGCACTATCAATTCGGATCACTTGTCCGCCGGCCAGCGCACGATACGCAACCCGACATGAGCGATACCTTTGTCTATGATCCCCAGCTTCTCGGCCGCCCCTTTCGAGAGGTCGATGATCCTTCCCTTGATGAATGGACCACGGTCGTTGATCCGCACGACCACACTTTTACCTGTATCCAGGTCAACCACCCTGACGATTGTGCCAAAGGGCAGGCTCTTGTGGGCGGCACTGATCCCGTTCATATCGTAGATCTCACCATTGGACGTCCGATTCCCCTGAAACCCCGGGCCATACCAGGACGCGATCCCGACTTCATAGTACGGACCGGCCACCTGCCACAGCAGAATCGCACCGATTACCACTACTACCGAGATCAGGTACAGGGTCCATTCTTTCATACCTTGCATTATAGGGGCGAGAAAAGCGCATCACAACACCTTAGCGGCGGCGAAGCGCCGACCATACAGCGTCAGCAATAGTGTGAATCTGGTTTGGCAGATATAGACCACACAGGAGTGCAACAATCACCTGCCACTGCGGGACAGAGAACCGCACTTGCCATCCAGTGAGATGCAGGATGCCGATCAACGCGAGCGATACGATCCCCCCCAAGTAGGCGATGCGTGTTAACGGTCCGAGGATGATGTGGTGGGACAGGGAGCGATGGTGGAATAAGCGAGCATAGGGAACCCACAGCACCCGTGCAAAACCCCAACGCTGGAATGGCTTACTGCCTCTTAGATCAAGATCGGGACTGAGGAACAAGCTGGAGAAGAGATACGCTCCAAGGAAAATGCCGGCATAGGCACCTCTCACGAGCCCCGCTTGAGCAAGATAACAAGCGACAGCGATCAACGCCACGAGAACGACTGTCTCGATCTGCAGGTGCACCTTACCCGATGGCATGCAGTCAATGTACTCCTTTGCCTTATGCAAAGCAACTTTCCTCTTCATCTTGACGAATAAAAGGTTGCCGGTTACAATACGTTTAGCAAACTGGTTACGCGAGTGCTAACAAACCCATAAGGAGGGGATAGAAGGATGAAGATCAAGCCATTAGGAAAGCGACTCCTGGCAAAGAAAGTCGAGCAGGAAGAGAAGAAATCCTCAGGAGGCATTATCATTCCGGAGAGCGCGAAAAGCGACAAAGTAGTTCGCGCAAAGGTGCTAGAGCTAGGGACTGACGAGAAGTTCACTGTCAAGAAGGGTAATGAGATCATCGTCTCAAGCTTTGCTGGCACAGAGATCGAAGTCGATGGTGAGAAGCTGCTGCTTGTCAAAGAGAGCGACGTTCTCGCGGTTATCGAGTAGGTAAAGGGGGAATCCAACATGGCAAAAGAAGTAATATTCGGCGATGAAGCACGTCGCCACATGAAGGCGGGAATCGACAAGCTGGCAGAAGCTGTGCGCATCACGCTAGGGCCGCGCGGTCGAAACGTGATTATTGACAAGAAATTCGGTAGTCCCGACATCACCAACGATGGCGTAACTATTGCCCAGGAACAGGAGTACAAGGATCCCTACGAGAACATGGGCGCGCAGCTCGTGAAAGAGGTCGCCTCCAAGACAAACGATATCGCTGGTGATGGTACGACGACGGCGACCATCCTCGCGCACGCTATGATCGAGGAGGGATTCAAAAACCTCGCCGCCGGTGCCAATCCGATGGAGCTCAAGCGCGGATTGGAAAAGGGCGCGGAGAAGATAGTTGAAGGCCTAAAAGAACAGAGCCGCGCGCTGAAGACGAAGGACGAGACCGCACAGGTAGCCACGGTTTCCGCAAACGATGAGGCAATAGGGAAGATTATCGCCGATGCCATGGAAGCGGTCGGCGAGGACGGTGTGATCACCGTGGAGGATTCCGACACGATCTCCACCCACTATGACGTCGTTGAAGGGATGCAGTTCGATCGCGAGTACATCTCGCCATACTTCGTGACAGACCCCAAGAAAATGGAGGTTCTGCTCGAAAAGCCATACATCTTGATAACAGACCAGGAGCTGAAGAACGCGGCTGACCTCGTTCCACTGCTCGAAAAGGTGGCCCAGAGCGGGAAGCCTCTCTTGATAATTGCAAAGGATGTCACTGGCGAAGCACTGACTACGTTGGTCCTAAACAAGCTAAAGGGAACCTTCTCCAGTTGTGCCGTCAAAGCACCAGGCTTCGGCGATCGCCGTAAGGCAATGCTCGAAGACCTCGCGATCCTCACCGGTGCAACCGTCATAGCTGAAGACGTAGGGATGCTGATCAAGGACGCCACGCTCGACGTACTTGGGCATGCCGAGCGGGTCAAGGTCGATGCGAAAAACACAACCATCGTCGGTGGAGGCGGCTCTTCAGACGCAATCAAGGGACGCATCGAGCAGATCGATGCCCAGATCGAGAACACCGATTCCGACTACGACCGTGAGAAACTCGAAGAACGCAAGGCTAAGCTTGCCGGTGGTGTTGCCGTAATCAAAGTCGGTGCCGCAACTGAGACCGAGCTTTCTGAGAAGAAACATCGCATGGAAGACGCCCTCGAAGCGACAAAAGCCGCAGTAGATGAAGGTATCCTCCCCGGTGGAGGCACTGCCCTCTTGAACGCGGCTAGCAAGCTCGACGATCTCAAGCTTGAGGGTGACGAGGCTGTTGGGGTGAAGATCCTCCGCCGCGCCATTGAAGCTCCCCTTCGCCAACTGGCGGACAACGCCGGTTTCGAGGGAGCGATCATCGTGGAGCGAGTGAAGGAAGAGAAGCCAGGCGTCGGATTCGATGTACTCTCCGAATCTTACCGTGACATGTTCGATGCCGGGATCGTTGACCCGACGAAGGTGACTCGCTCTGCACTACAGAACGCCGTCTCCATTGCGGGGATGCTCCTCACCACCGATGCGCTCGTCGCAGAGATTAAGGAGAAGGAAGAGACACCGGCAATGCCACCGCAGATGCCGGGCGGCGGAATGCCTTACTAGTCTGAAATTACTTGTCTTCCCCCCTTTGCTCGTTTATCATGCGGCAAAGGGGGGATTTTCTTGCCACAGAGAAGAAAGATCGGCCTTGCCCTCGGCGGCGGCGGCGCACGCGGCTTCGCTCACTTGGGCGTCCTGATCGCACTAGAGGAGAACAACATCCCTCTGGATTTCATCAGCGGAACGAGCATGGGAGCCGTTGTCGGTGCAGCTAGGGCAATTGGAACAGACCTCCACCTCCTGAGTAGGCTCATCTCCTGTCTGGACATAAACGAGCTCTTGCAGCTCTCAGATAGCACGATCCGCGAGGTTCAGAAGGCTATCGGACGTGGGCTCGTCGAGTACGTGCGCGGGTCCGACTGGCACGCAAGTGAAAACTTTCCTCAGGACTTGGCGCGCATCTACGAGTTGTTCTCACTTCTAACCGCCAACAAGGACTTCTCAGATACCCTAATCCCGTTTGCGGTAGTGGCTGCAGATCTAGAGACGGGTGATCGGATCGTGATCACCGAAGGCAAGCTGTACAAGGCTATAGCCGCCAGTGCGGCGCTACCCGGAACCTTCTCCCCCGTCGAGCATCAAGGGCGTTACCTGATCGATGGAGGAGTTATCGATAAAATCCCAGTAAGCGTCGTGATCGACCTGGGAGCCGAGACTGTTATCGCTGTTGACACCGGGGCTCCACTCACGCGGAATGTGAAGACCACACTCGACTCCTTACTTCAATCCCAGCGCATAACCTCACACGAGTTGACTCGCCTTCAGCTTGAGAGAGCGCGCCAGAGGATCGATGGTCGCCTCATCCTCCTGCGCCCGGAGGTGAGCGAGATCACAATGCTCGCCTTCAAACACGTGGCAGACGCAATATCTGCCGGAAAGCAAGAGGCGTACGCTCACATGGATGAGATCAAGAAGCTGTGCGCGCTCTCTTAAGCTCTTATAGCACTCAGTTCGCGATCGAGAATATCGGGCTCATCGCCTCCCCGATGTTCCCATCGGCATCCTTCACTGCCACCTTCAACAAGTACTGATCGCCGTTTGCCAAAGTGGTTGTGTCCCACACGTAGGAATCACCGACTATAGAGCCTGTCCGACAAACCGGCTTACCCCTCTAGTACCAGATAAATATACTATCTTCAACTGATGGAGTTGGGGGTACATGTGATGGCATACAACTTTCTACCATACGATGAGCAGCAGCTGTATCTACGAGAGCCACGAAGAGTGCCCCGCCTTGTAGGCGGGGATGAATTCGTGAGCTTGCGGATGGGCTCGAAGTCCATCTGCAAGCTAAGGGTTGTTGGTATAGGGGGAGATGAAGCATAGACTTGAGTCATGGAAC
>JALTFO010000197.1 GCA_027007005.1 Candidatus Bipolaricaulota bacterium
GATCCCTGGATCTTGTAGCAATGCCTCGATCTTCGCGTCATCGTAGGTGGCGATCACGCGCGGGTCGAACTGATCGAAGGCCTCACGGTAGTGATCGCGCTTGTTGAGGATCGTCGACCAACTCAGTCCCGCCTGCGCGCCTTCCAGGATGAGAAACTCGAACAGCAGCCTGTCGTCATGAACGGGCACACCCCACTCCTCGTCGTGGTAGCGAACGTAGCGTGGATCGGCTCCTACCCACGCACAGCGTTTGATCGTCATAGGTCAGCCCCTTCGCTCTTGAGAGATTCTTTCTATCTTAGCGGTCTACGAGTATTGGCAGAGCTGCAGAGTGGTCGCAGGTGTTTTCTCATTCTTGAATTTCCAGGAACGCATGATAAGGAACATTGATTTCAAATCGTGGTGCAGGTTTGGCTTGCACTTCGACGAGATGGTCAGCAAGTATCTTGGCTTTCTCTATCTCCTCTTGCCGGTGCACAAAGCGGAATACATCCTCGTCTACCTCTCGCCCAAGAAATTCCAGCTCACATAGTTCGTCTTCAACCTGCTCAACGCTTCTGGAATGAATGTCTGCCTCCTGCACCGCTTTCATAATTGCAGCCTCATTAATAATTCTAGGGGAACCAACAAATTGATAGATCAGCTCTTCTAATGCCTTAAATTGAATACGTCCAACTGTTAACATTTCATAAGCATATTTAGAGTATGCCTTGAGCGCATCCACAACGTCCTCTGCTGTGACTTCTTCTCTCCCTCGATTCACCGCGATGGATAGCGCTTGGTTAGCGAAGTAAAGCAGGTCCCTGGGTCGCCGGAGTATCCTCTGCAATACGTACTCCTTAGTATCGACACCTTCAACAGTTGAAGGGAATACTCCTCCCCAGATAAGATCAGGGCTTGCAGTATCTCCGAGTGCAGCCAACAGACGATTCTCAAGCACTCTGACAAGAAGTTCAGGGTCATCCCACTCTAGTGGAGTGTGAGTTAACTTGTCCCTTTCGGGCGAGCGCCGTCGAATCTCGGCAAACATGTCATTCCTAAGAAAGATGACGACGTGTACTTCTGCGCTTGGATTGCGCGGACGGGCTGATGCGAAATCATATGCAATGCTTTGACCAACATCTAATAGACTTGCGAACAACTCGCATGGTGCATCAATGGACTTGCTTGGTGCCCATCCTTTATCAAGGTCGTCAATCAGTAGAAGGACCTTGGGTTTCTCCTTAAGCAACTCTCCTAGCAGGCCCCTCAATTGAGGAATAAGGTTCTCGTGAAGGAGCTCACTGACTCGCAGGTGCCTGTCGCGTGTAGACCCAACAGATGCGACGGTGGAAAGCCTGCCAACTACAGATTCGAGTCTAACTGAGAAATCAGCAGAAAATATATCAGGTTGTTCGTTAAGAAGGGCCAAGAATTGCTCTTCGCGTTCACTGAATTGACTTTTAAGTTGGATAGTGGTTCGAAGTGAGCGTGCAAGCTCAGTATAGATTAGGAATTTCCAGAAGCTTTGTATCAGGTAACCTCGCTCGGCAGTGGCGCTAACAGTAGAGACCATCTGAAGCAGTCCTTCAAGTTCGAAAGCGACCGGCTTAATTACACAAGTTAGATTTCGTACATCTTTGTCTGTGTCAGCAACCAGCTTATACAGAATAGCTGATTTCCCAGAGCCTTTTTGGCCGACCACCAACGAGTAACGCTCTCGTGATGCTGCTCTGTAGCTTGCCACTTCAACGAAATATGTCGGGATCTCTTGCGCCTCCTCCTCAGCAACATATGCGCCCACACTAAGCTGTTGTAAACGTGATTGTTTCTGGATCTTTCTGGCATAGTCCGATGCTAGAGTCTTCTGTTTGTGAAGCTCAGTACTGCTTTCTTCCAGCCATGTTTCTGCCAGGGAAATGCATTGTGCGGGGGTGTCATGTATTTCGAGAAGATCACTGTAATCTAAAGG
>JALTFO010000198.1 GCA_027007005.1 Candidatus Bipolaricaulota bacterium
ATGGCGAATGCGGATTACATCGTCCTTCCCGTCCTCAGTGGCACAGCGCAAGCGGACGTTGGGGGTAAGGGATTTTCGATCAATGACAAAACCACCAGTGGGTTTACCCTTGTCTGTGAAGATTCCAACGCAACTGACACAGTAGATTTGGTCATCATTGGGGTTGCGGCATAGTAAATGGGTATAAAAGCAAGAGCGTATGGTGTTCCCAATGCGGCTGAGGGGCCACTAGGGACCCTGATCAAGGCCTCGCGCAAACCTGCTGACACTGTTAATGCTATCGAAGAATTTGCAAAACACAGTGCCGGTCAGATTATCGCGTATCCGTATGGCATTGACCTTGCTACCATTGCCATGTTGTATGATCAGGACCCGACCCACCGGGCATGCTGCAATATCAAGGCCCATGCCGTTATTGCAAACGGTTATCGTATTGTCCGCAGGGATGGCACCCCCAAGGCCCCGCCTCCAAAGATGCGCGATGCAGTGGAATCTCTGTGCCCGGATGGGAAGCTGGAGGATTTTATCGTCCGCGTCCAGCTAGACTATGAGGCGTTAGGGAATGGGTACATAGAGGTTATTCGCGATAACACAGGCAGGGTGCGAAACCCCAAAAACCTTGGAGCGGTTGTCGGGTTACGACATGTTCCTGCATACACAGTATGGCGACTCTCTCCTGGGAGTTCACAAGGAGATTATGTCCAGATAGTTGGATCGGAGAGAGTTTACTTCCGCGAGTTTGGTTCGACGCAGAACACGAAATTAAACGAGCTTCTTCACATCAAGGAGCATAGCCCGTCTAACTATTGGTATGGGATTCCTGCGATTTGGGCTGCACTGCGGGCTGTCCTCGCTAACCGCTCTTTGGTGGAGAACATGATTGACTTGCTTGAATCGAAAGGGGTCTCCCGTCATTTGCTTCTAATGGATGGTGCAGAATCATTCATTGATACCTCGGATGAGGATACGATCAATCAATATGTCAACCAGCTACTCAGTGAATCAGGGCGGAAGTTCCTCATAATCGGGACGCCACCGGATACTAAATCACAGGTTGTCTCACTGCGCGAGAATATGTCGTTACGAGAACTAGAGGCGTTTCGTGCATCCAATCGTGATGAAATAGCCCGCGCTCATGGCGTTCCCCTTCGCCTAATCCAAATTGTCAGCAACGGTCATACAGGAGGGGCAACTGAAGCGGAAACCGAGTTCGATCTATTCAAGCGATTGATACTGCGTCCTCGACAGAATATGTGGGAGCGCATTTTTGCCCAAACCCTTCTTGCCTCTAACGCAAAGTGGGCACAGTGGAAAGTAGAGCTTAACGAGATTGACCTTGTTGATTTCCTGCGCCAGGAGCAGGCGAATGTGGCCTATATCCGTTCTGGTGTTTATACGATAAACGAAGTACGTAGCCGCCTAGGGATGGACCCGGTTGAAGAGGGCGATGTTCCAGTTATTGTGAGCGGCGGGGTTCCGCTTCGGGTGGCTGACATTGGCAATGTGCGCACGCTTAATCCTCAAGCAAACAATGAAGGACCGCTGAATAATGGGAACCAAGGAAATTAAAGGTACCGTTACGGTTCCGACCGACTTCAAGGTCGCAGAAGACATGATCGTAGGCTATGCCAATGCCCCGGTTATCGACAGAGGGGATCGTGACTATCGTGATCTCATCCCTGCCGATACGTGGCTCAAGGCATTACAGGCGTTTTTCCAGCACGGCTCAAAGATAAATCTGTTGCACCGCCCGATCTTCGTTGCTGAGACGGTGAAGGTAGAGATTCGCCCGGGCGAGGGACCGCTACTTTACACGCGCCCACTCAAGTCGTGGGTCAAGGACATGATTGACGAGGGCGTATTGACCGGCTACTCGATTGAATATGTCCTCAAGGACTACGAGATAATGCCGCCACCTGATAGCGATCCGCGTCCAGTGCGCAAG
>JALTFO010000199.1:0-45566 GCA_027007005.1 Candidatus Bipolaricaulota bacterium
AGCGTAATTTTTACTAACGCTGCAGTGATTGACAATAGCACATAAGGTGTGTTAAACTAGGCCATATAAGATTTGCCGTATGCATCACAAGGCAAGTAATTGTGTAGTGAGCAAGGGAAAGACCCTGCTCGGGCAGAAAAGAGATACTTCTGCTTTGAGTGGGGTCTTTTGCTTTATGGGGGTAGGAAACGAATGAGAAGGACTGATACCAAGGCACGTCAACTGGCCTTACGTGACAGCGGACCGATGACGATCCGCCACTTGGTTTTGAGGGCAAGAGATCGGGATGATGAGGCGTTCTCGTCGCTAATAGCCTTAATTCGTTCCGATCTCTCCCGTGTTGTACACAAGAATCTTTCTGATAAACATCTCCATGCGGAGATTCTACAGGCAGTTATCGTGCGCCTGTTCGTCTACTTCCCGCGGTTTCAGCAGCAGTATGTGCATCGCAGTACGCTTCAGGATGCTGTTGGTGATCAGCGATGCCTCAATGATCTGCGGCGATGGTCAACGAATCTAGCCCGTAACTGGACACGGACAGTCAATCAGTACGGGGTGGAGCAGGCGGAGCGTTGGTTGATCCCTGGCTGGGCGGCGGAGCGTAAGTCTCCGCGTCGTATGACAATCCCTCGTGGAACAATCTCTTCCCTCGATCGGTATTCATGGCTCAACAGTGATGCTTACGACGGCACAGAGGATATGGATAACGTGATCTACCAGGCGATAGCGGCGGGCAGGCGAGTGATGTGATGGAGTTTGAGCAAGAATTGGGTCGGGTGTTGCTGGAAGAGGTGTTACGCAACCGTGAAATTCGGATTGATAGATGGTCGATTGAGGAGATCTTTGCCGTGTTGGTGGAGACGTATGATGACAAGCGGCTGAATGGTGTTGCAAAGAAGCTGGGGTGTGGCGTTGCGCAAGCGCAGGAATTGCTGAGGCGTACACTCCCACACGTGTTGGAGCAATATCCACGGGTGTTGTGGGCGCTGTCGATTGCTGCTGGGGCACGGATGCTGCGGATAGAGATGAGTGGGGGAGGGGAACAGATGGCACTACAGTTCACGCCAGTATCAGAGGAACGCAGGGTGGGGTTGATCCAGGAGTTTCAGGAATCCTTTTCAGCGTTGTTGCAGGAATATGAGCCATTCGAGGTGGGTGTGGCATTCACCGGTACACCATGGAGCACGGTGTTGCTCGATCTTGTTCGGAGGTACTTTCGCGGTCGCTTCCTTGTGGAACCATGTTTCCCGCGTCTACTAGAGGAGCCTGTAGAGGGATTCAACGCTTACCGCGAGCAGATACGTGCATTCTACGGCCTCGACCCAGTGGAAGGGCCTGTGGTGGATGACGCGGCGGAATACGCTAGGGCGCTGGTGTCGGAGGCGAGTGGCCGTGGATGGCGGATATTAGTGCAAGCTGTCAACGGTGAATTGTCTAAGGATCTCGGTCAGGCTTTTGAGCGCAAGAAGATCGGAGTACTTTCATTGCTCGATGCTTGGACTCTCTCAGATGTGTTGTCTTACGTAGACATTCAGAATCTCACCATTCTTCCATCACTCCTTTCTCAACCAAAGAAAGAGCCGGCTTCTGTGTCTACAGATGCTGGTGATTGGAGTCGTGATACGCGGGGGCTGTACCGCTACAACGGCAAGATGGTTAAGCAAGACACGGTGCCCGACGAGATCAGGAGAGCGTTTGAGCAAGAGGATGATGTGGACTCGGGGGCGGAGATTGCGGCGGATCCAGGGGGCTCAGGGGAGGCGCATAGCGGTGTTGAAGGCTGATACATCGGGCAAGAAAGGTAAGCTTGAGAAGGTGCGTTGTTCGCAGTGTGGGCATATCTCTTGGTGGTCGCGCCAGCATCCCTACATCTGTGCCGAATGTGGCTCCAAGCATGGCATGATTATCAACTTGAAGCGAGAGGCGTTACGGGAACGCCGGCTGGAGATACAGCGCAAGGCTCTTGCAGGGAGAGGAGGGTGATGTTTGTGCGCTGGGGGTTCTTAGTGGTGTTTCTAGTGTTGATCTGTTTGCTTGCTGTAGCTGTTCCGTGGTGGCAGGAAGAGTCCTCGCAAAAGGAGGAGGAATGAAGGTACAGGTAATGCGAGAGATGGGGTATGAGGAGGCACTGTTAGGGCTGTCTCTATCTTACAATCAACCAGTGGAGAATATGCCAGCGGTAGCGATGAAGTTGCTTCCCAAGGGCGGATCGGAGACGAAGTTCTTGGAGTCGATCAATATCTGGCTGGATATTACGGCACCGCGGTTCTGGTGGCAGCAGATGGACACATATCGGGCAGGGATCAGCAAACAGAGCGAGTCGACGATGCATACGCTGCTTAAGCGTCCACTGACGGCCAGTGACTTTACCGCCTTGGTGCAGCCGGCGGTGATTGAGCTGCTCAATCAGATGATTGAGGACAAGGACTGGAGTACGGTGAAGGAGAATCTTCCTGAAGGCTTCTTGCAGCGGCGGGTGGTGGCGATGAACTACAAAGCTCTCCGCCACATTATCGATCAGCGCAAGGATCATCGACTAGCTGAATGGCGTGTGTTCATTGATGCGGTGTTGGAGCAGGCAGAACATCCGGAGTTCTTGGAGGTAACAACGTGAGCGAGAGAGGATTACTGAGTGACAACGAGATATTGACCTTGTGTAAGCCTGTAGATTGGCCGGGGTCTCCGATGCTTCATCCTTTCACGGACAAGAAGATGGGATCACCGAGCTACGGGCTGGAGCCGTACGGATACACGGTGCGGTTGGGCAGGAACTATCAGTGGCAGAAGCCAGGCTTCGCTGTGCTGCGGCCTGGGAAGGACGGTGCTGTGTGGTGGGAGCAGAAGAACGCTATTGATGGGTTGATCTACTTGCGTCCTGGTGAAGTTATTCTTGCCGAGACGGTTGAGAGCTTCATTATGCCTGGTGATGTTTCTGGTATATGTCTTGGTAAGAGTACTTATGCTAGACTAGGATTACATGTGAATGCCACACCCCTGGAGCCAGGATGGCGCGGGGTTTTGACAATCGAGTTGAAGAATCAGAATACGGACAAGGCGCTGGAGCTGGTAGTTGGGCAAGGGATTGCTCAGGTGCAGTTCTTCCGGGGCGAGAAGCCAGGGACTGTATACGGCGGCCTGTATCAGAATCAGACAGGCGCAACGACGGCGCGAGTGGATGGCGCTTATGGGTTGAGCCAGAAGATGTGAGGGGGAAGGGCTAATGCTTGGGACGAGAGAATGCGTTGTGGTAGCGCGACGAAACGCGGAATAATCTTATGGGACGCAAATGCTCTATTTGTCAGCATCCTAAAGTTTACGAGATCAATCAGGCCATCATTGCGGGGGATCCCTATCGCGACATTGCGCAAAAATATGGCGTTTCAAAGGATGCTCTTTACCGACATGCTCGCTCGCATCTTCCTAAGACTCTTTCTAAGGCTTATCAAGCACGGGAGTCTGCGCAGGGGGACGACCTTCTAAAGAGAGCGAAGGAGTACGAGGACAAGGCTGTGCAACTCCTCAAGAAGGCAGAGCAAGCTGAGGACTTCTCAACAGCGCTGCGGGGGGTGCGGGAAGCGCGCGCCAGCCTCGAACTGTTGGCCAAGATGAGGGGAGAGCTTGAACAGGCAGGCAACATCACGGTGAACATTGATAATCATCCGCAATGGATTGAGATAAAGGCCGTGATGCTAACAGCGCTTGAACCATACCCCGAAGCGAAGGCGGCTGTATACAAGGCGATCACCGATGCCCGTGGCTCTTGATCTATGGCAAGACTTATTGAACGCGCTGGATCCCGCCAAGGACTCCTTAGTCGATTTCTGTGAGCGAGCAAGCGAAGGAGCGTGGCAGCGGGCGAGGCATCTTGAGCTTCTGTGTAACAAGCTTGAGGCGGTCGAGCGTGGGGAGATCAAGCGGCTGTGTGTGCTGATGCCCCCACGAAGCGGAAAGAGCGAGGTGGTCTCGCGGCATTTCCCTGCGTGGTACCTTGGGCGCAATCCCGACAAAGAGATGATCTTTGCCTCGTACAACGACACGCTGGCCAGGGATATGTCACGCGATGCACGGCGGATCTTCCGGGACACGGCGAGCAAGCTGTGGGGCTTGTCGCTCTCAGGGGAGTCCAAGGCAGTGGAGAGCTGGCAGATTGAAGGACACCGCGGCAAGTTCCAATCCTCGGGTATCGGTGGCGCAATCACGGGTCGCGGGGCGCACGTTGCGGTTATCGATGACCCCGAGAAGAACCTCGATGAGGCGGAGAGCCCGACCTATCAGCGTCACAAGTGGGACTGGTATCGCTCCACACTACGCACGCGCCTTGCTCCTGGTGGGGCGATTGTCATTGTTGCTACCCGGTGGGCAAAGAAGGATCTCATTGGAAAGATCCTTGATGAAGCGGAGAAGGGCGGGGAGCGCTGGGATGTGGTGCGGTTGCCGGCGATCGCCGAGGAAGATGATCTGCTCGGGCGTGTCCCGGGCGAGCCATTGTGGCCGGAGCGCTTTCCTCTGTCTGAGCTAGAGGCGATTAAGCGATCGCTTGGGGGGCGTCTGTGGAACGGTCTGTATCAACAGGATCCCGAGGAAGATGTTGAGGGCGCACTGTGGAAGAGAGAGAGCATGATCGATGCATACCGTGTGGACGAGCATCCACCACTGTTGCGTGTGGTGGTGGGGGTGGATCCATCGGGCTCGGGGCGTGCTTCATCGGATGAGGTGGGCATCGGCGTAGCGGGGCTTGGACGTGATCGTCACGGGTATGTGCTCAGGGATCTATCCGGTCACTACTCTCCACAGCAGTGGGCAAAGAGGGCGATCGATGCGTATTACGATGAGGAGGCTGACTTTATTGTAGCTGAGTCGAACTTTGGTGGCGATCTAGTGGAGGCAAACATCCATGCGTTGGACTCTGATGTGCCCGTGAAACTGGTTTCCGCGGCGCGCGGCAAGAAACAGCGCGCGGCGCCGATAGCCAACAAATACGAGCAAGGTTTGGTGCACCACGTGGGCACATTTGACGAGCTCGAAGAAGAGCAGTGCACTTGGACGGAGTTATCGGGGTGGTCTCCGAACAGGCTTGACTGGTGTGTCTGGGCGCTTACCGAACTGATGATCGGGATCAAGAAAGGCGGATTCATGAGCGTCTACGGACCGCAGGGGTAATTGTTAAATAGATTGCACGATTTATTGTAGAAACGTTTCTACAAAGTGAGGGGGCAGGAAACAATGGGCATGGAATCATTGAAGAAGCAGATTGATGCGCGGCGCGATGTGGGGATCAGCGATCCTGGCGGTTCGCAGATGAACCGCAATGTGGATCCGCTGGCCAGGCAGACGCCGCTTGCTGTAGCGCAGTTCACTCCAGAGCAGCTTACAAACATGGCAGAAGGGATCTGGTTTTGCCGGCATATCGCGGGAGTGATGAGCGAGGATCCGGTCAAGAATGGCTTTGAGGTGCAGTTCGCTAACGTAGACAAGGAGCTTTCCAAGGCCGTGTTGCAGTATCTTGACGAGCGCGGGGCGAAGGATGTCCTGCAGTTTGCCTTGTGGGACGATACGGTGTACGGCGATGGTCTGATCGGTATAGGTATTCGCGCGAAGGGCAAGAAGGGGACTGCTGATCCTAGGCAACCGATCAAGGACATGGCAAAAGAGGTCAAAGAGATTGTCTACTTTGATCGCATGCCTCGTGATGATCGGTTCAAAGGGATTACCTACGAGACAGATAGGAACGCCGACAACTACGGCCAGGCCAAGGCGTACAAGGTCAAGGTGGGAAGCGATGAGATAGAGATGTCTGCCTCGCGAGTGATTCATTTTCAGACGCGTCCGCGGGTGAAGTCTGAGTTTGGACTGTCTCTGTTCGTTCCCATCTGGTCGGTCATTCAGGTAGTTGAGAATACAGTGTGGAGCCTTGGTCAGCTTGCCTACAACATTGCCACGCGAGTGATTCAGTCTGATGCGCTGACGAATGACATTGCAGAGCGCACACAGTTGATGACGGACATGGAGAAGAAGATCAACTCCCTTTCGATCATCGTGGTGGGCAGTGATGAGTCGGTGACAACGGTCTCCAATAGCCCGGGTAGTCTGAAGTGGTTCGTTGACTTTGTGTGGGACTTGGCCGCGGCGGCCACGCGGATCAATCGTAGCCGGCTGCTTGGTGCGCAGGCGGGGGCATTGGCCAGCGCGCAGAGTGACTTGCGGCGCTATTACGAGTTCGTGTCGAGCAGGCAAGAGACGTACATGCGACAACAGATTAGGTATCTCGTCAAGCTCGCATTGGCCACCGATGACCTGGGGGGCAAATCAGATGAGGAGTTCACGATCCAGTTCCACTCTCCAGAGACGCTGACACGCATGGAAGAGATGGAGGCCGATGAGAAGCGAGCGGGGACAAGCTACAAGGAAGCACAGACCTTCCAGGCTCTTTCACAAGGCTTTCAGGCATTGGTTGATCTTGGGGTGATAGATCCTGGTTCAATTGCGACGCTGCTCAAAGCGACTACGGAGGGGGAAGGACAGAGCTTGATGGAAAAGCTATTTGAGGAAATTGGGTGATAGAGATGGAGCTGAGAGAGAGGTTTGGGGAGGTTACTCGCACGCTGCGCAAGGAACAGGGTGCAACGCTGCGCGAGGTTGCTGATCAGGCTGGGATAGCCCGCGAGACACTCATAGCAGTTGAGCAAGGACGGGCCAATCCTACGCTGGAGACGATGCAGGCCATCGCGCGAGCGTTGCACTTTGAGGGGAACCTGTGGCGCGCATTTAACGGGTTGGGCGTCAAGGAGACCAAATGAGGGTCGCGGCGATCGCCGATATTCATGGCTGGGCCTTCGAGCACATCTTGGAGGGGATCATCAAGTACAACCCGGATCCAGATCTTCACATCGATCTGTTTTGGCAGAAGGAGTTCCTCGACGGGCAGAAGGGCATGCATGAGCTCGATGGCTATGATGTGCTCTATCCAGCTTCGTTGTATCAGGCCGCGTATCTGCTGCAGCGAGGGTACAAGGAGTACATCACAACGGTGCATATGGGTCCGCTGAATGCAGATATGTTGCCAGGAGCTGTCCCGCGGGTGTCAGATTATGCTCCTTTCCGGCGCGATGCGGCACTGAACGCACGACGCTTGTCTGCCTTTTCACCGCTTTTGGAGCAGGCATGGGAGGCGGTGCGTGATGATTTGTGTCATGTGCGGGTTGGTGTGGATCCAGACATCTTTTATCCACCAAGGGAACGAAAGGAGCACAAGGATCTTCGTGTTGGGTGGGTGGGCGATCCGGATAAGCCATACAAGCGGTTCGATCTTGTTGAGCAGTCAGTAGAGGGATTGCGCAGTGTGAAGCTATGCACGGTACTTGGGGGATCGGTGCGCGGTGTGCCTAAGACGTATCCGGAGATGGCAAAGTTCTATCGCAGCCTTGATGTCTATCTCTGTACATCGGATCACGAGGGCCTCCCCACGCCAGCGATAGAAGCAGCGATGTGTGGTGTGCCGATCGTTTCTGTTGCTGTGGGCATCATCCCGGAGTTGGTGGGCAACGAGCAGGAGGGCTTTGTTGTTGATCAAGATGTGGCGCATATACAGGCAGCTTTGCGCTACTTGAGGGATCACCCCAAGCGTAGGGCAGCGATGAGCAAGAACATAGTGTATCGATCGCAGATGTATGCATGGCCGCGTGTGGTACAAGAATGGATTAACTTCATTCGGGGGGAGAATGGCAGACCTTAGTGATAGATTGACGGTATTTGTGATTACCGTGGGCGAGGAGACGACACAGGCGTGTCTGGCTGCGCTTCGGGAACAAGATGTGGGGTTCACCCTGCAGATTATCGATCATGTGGCGCCGATGGAAGCTGCATTTCAGCAGATGCTTGATACTTGTAAGACGCCCTACTTCGTGCAGGTAGATGCGGACATGATCCTCTACCCACAGGCTGTGCGGGCGTTGTATGAGGCAATCGTGCGCGATGCGGATGATGTGATGATGGTGGGCTATCCGCTGCACGATCAGCACCTCGATCGCGCGATTGTGGGAGTCAAGATCTATCGTCATGAGATTGCCAAACAGTTCCCATACAGGCAAGCATTCACCTCGGAGATGGATCAGCTTGCTCGGGTGACCGCGGCGGGCTATCGCTACCACGTGTACTTCCATGATGTCCATGACTTCTCACTGTGCTTGGGGGATCACGGCACACACTTCACCCCACGATCAGCCTTTGAGCGGTACAAGAATCTGATGGAGCGCTACCGATTACACCCCGAGTACATGGGGTGGTTGAGTCCGTTGCCACAAGAATTCTTGGCACGATACCAGAAGGATCCGACGGAGGTCAATCTATATGCGCTACTCGGGTCTGTGGTGGGTCTGACCTCGGATCTTGATCGATGCCAAAGGGATAAGGACTGGAGGGAGTACAGCAAAATGGAAGATTACAAAACGCTACAGGAGCACTTGGTGGGCGAGGGGCCGCAGGATCTGAATTTGTATGTGACGACCAAGTGTAACTTCAAGTGCTGGTTCTGTAGGCGGCAGCGCGACAAGGTAGAGGATATGCTGGACATGATTCCTGCCATGATAGAGCGGGTTCTCACGGCATATCCTACGATCAAGAGTGCTTGTATCGCTGGATTTGGTGAGCCGCTGATGCATCCACATCTCGATGATCTTGTGAGGACGCTGAACAAGCATGAGATCAAGCCAAGCATCATTACTAACGGATCGCTGTTGGCCCAGAGGATTGATGAGCTGGCGCAGATGGACTTGGCCTTCATCTCGGTCAGTCTCAATGAGAGCGATCGAGAGGCACATGCTCATACGCATGGGGTAGGGATGTTTGATCAAGTGATCGAAGGGATCCGCGCAGTGGTGGCGTTGCATAAGTATCCGGTAGGGCTTGGAAAGGTGGTGTATAAGCAGAACTATCAGGATATTCCTGCTTTCCTGGAGCTTGCTCGCTCTCTGGGCGTTGATTTTGTCAACTTCGTCAACCTGTTACCACATAAGGACACATTGACACCAGAGGAAGAAGAGCAGTTTTGGTCACAGGCGATCACACAGGAGGATGACGATGTACTGCAGGCGCTCGATGAGTACAAGAAGCTTCCCGGTGCGGAGTTGGTACAAGTGTGGCCAGTGCCGATATTGCGTGATGCTTCTAAGTGTCCTCATGTCTGTCGATCGCCCTGGAGGTCAATTGGCGTAGATGCTCGAGGATATGTCTCTCCCTGTCGAAGGATTATGCCGCCGGCGGAGCGCTTTGGACACATAGACAATGCAGGGTTGTGGCAGGGGTCTGCATATCAGGCGATGCGTAAGAGCGTGTTGGGAGATGGCGCACAGTCAACGATGTGTGAGCGATGCTTCGCCAATTGGAGGGACTACTGATGCTGCATATCGTTGAGGTGCTTGGCATGTCCTACACGGGCAGCACGATGCTTGGGCTGATGCTTGGCTCTCATAGCCGCATTGCTATGTTGGGAGAGGTGCATTCAGTTTCTACTGTGGGCTGCACAGTGTGTCGTGATGGAGAGTGTTCGGTATGGTCCGATGCTTTTCGTGCGAGCTTGAGTGGTGTGCCAGGGGTTCATCAACGAGTAGCAAATCGGATTGGTGTTGATTACGTGGTTGACACATCAAAGACGCCTCCACCCTGGAGTTCTTGGTTTAAGGATACGTATGATCCGGCCGCTCATTATGTGGTCGTGTTCCTTAATAAGGCACCAGAGAGGATAGCTGCATCGTTTGCCTTGCATCGCAAGCAGGGCCAGGAGGCTGTAGATGTCATGGAGACCTGGGTGGCGTTCGATGAGATGTGTTCTGCCTACATGGAGCAGATGCAGCGACGCGGTGCACAGGTTCTCCTCATGCGTTATGAGGATCTTGCGCTTTTCCCCGATCGAGAGCTGCGGCGAGTTCTCAAGCCATTACGGTTGGCGTATGAGCCTGGGCAAGAGCAGTTCTGGAACTATGAGCACCATCAGATTGGGGGTAATACTCGCGCCGTCAGCAATCTGAGCCCCTTGGATCCACGTGAGAGCCAGATCATCAACGAGAGCGAGCCACAGAATGTAGAGATCTGTGTCGAACAACATCGGAAGATTTCTCTCGATGAGAAGTGGCGGACGGTATTGTTGCCCGAAGAAGTAGATAAGATGTGGGCTGATGAAAGGGTGGTGGAGGTAGCACAACGGTGGGGATACGGCAAGGGAGGAAAGCTAGTGCCGAGGAGTTATTGGCCACGAGAGGTAGGGTCTCAGGAGGGGTAATGAGAATCTTGGTGACAGGGGGAGCGGGCTTCATTGGCTCGCACGTGGTCGACGCATATTTTAGTGCTGGGCATGAGGTAGCAGTGCTTGATGACTTTTCGGCGGTGTCTGGCTATATCAAGCGATGTGATGAGCTATATATACATGATATTCGTGATCGTCAGGCTGCGAGGCAAGCATTAAGGGACTTTCGTCCTGATGTGGTGAATCATCATGCAGCGATGATCGATGTGGTTGAATGTGAACAACAGCCTGATCTGGCGAACGAAATCAATGTTGAAGGGACGCGCATCCTTCTTGAAGAAGCGATACGCTCGGGGGTCAAGAAATTCATCTTTGCTTCGTCAGGTGGCGCTATCTATGGAGAGTGCCCAAAGCCAGCAAGAGAAACAGACAGTCCTCATCCATGTGGGGTTTATGGCCATTCAAAGCTTGTTGCTGAACAGATGATTACCGCTCAGCATCGTAAAGTGTCTTCGGTGATCCTGCGCTATGCCAACGTTTACGGCCTTCGTGGTGATCATGGCGTGATCCCTGCCTTCATGCATGCGGCAAATAAAGGGGAGCTCCTTGATATCTATGGTGATGGCAAGCAAGTGCGGGATTTTATCCATGTGTCAGATGTTGTACAAGCCAATCTCTTAGCGCTGGGTTGTGAAGGCGGGATTTTCAACGTCGGTACAGGGGAGGCTGTCTCAATTGATCTCTTGGCACGATTGATTGGAGGGGAGGCGAGCCAGCGGCGTTATCTGCCTGCACGAGAGGGGGAGATACGAGAAAGCAGGTTGGATGTATCTCTAGCGAAGCGAGCATTAGGATTTGAGGCAACACGTTTGTTAAGTGAGAGAGAGGGATAACCATGGGACCATTCTATATCAAGCGCGGAGACACAAAGCCATCTTTGTACGTGACGTTGACGCAAGAGGGAGTCGTTGTTGATCTAACTGGTGCGACGGTGAAGTTTCACATCGGCAACAGAAACGTACGACGGCACTTCTGAAGGCTGTGACATAATAGGGGCATTGAGATCCAAGAGAAGCTGGAGGCAATAGCAACCAGCAGGCCTACTTGACATGATAGGGGTACAAGGAATATGGTACGTGTATGAAGACAGTTGAGACGGAACGCTGCAACCTGGGGCATGAGCATGTGGTCAAGGAGCTGTACTACTGTGATTACTGCAAGGGCCTGATCACTGAGGCAACCCCTAAGACGATCAACTGGTTTGGTAAGGGGTTGGTCTCTGAGGTTAAGGAGTTTCGTCCGGCTGGTGGTGGACCGCGGCAGGTTGTCTCTATTGTCTATCAACCCATCTTGGCGGGGATGCAACCAATCGAACTGCATTTCTGCAGCTTTTCTCATGCGCTAGCCTACCTGCGCAATCCTCCCAAAGGGGCTCTCCCTGGCGATCAGATTGAGATTGTAGGCACGATCGAATCATTCAGTCAGATGCCGCTTGATATACCACGCGATCGCCAGATAGAAGAGCCACCAGCCGAGCAAGCGGCTTAGGTTTGTCTGCGGGGCAGTAAGGGTGTAGTATAGTGGTGCTTTGGGGGAGGGAAACAGATGGGTATGGGCATCGTTATCAACACGTGTATTCCGCAGTCCTTGCTTCGTCCTCGCTTTGACTACCTTCAGCGCACTGTGGGTGCGGTTCTCAATCAGTTGAATGAGGATGATTCCCTTGTTGTGGTCGATGATTCGTCGTGTGATGAGGTGCGTGAGTACCTACGAGTGATGGATGGAGACTATCCGCAGTTTCAGGCTATCTATCGTGACCCCGCGCCCAGCATTGATGGTGTATACCCGTGGCGGCTTGCCTCGTCGCGCAATATGGGGGTAGAAGCACTCGGGAAGCGTAAGGCCTACATCTTTCTGGACGCTGACTGTTTGCCCGCTGATGGCTGGCTAGAGAGATATCGGCTAACTCTTTTCCGTGTAGGTTTTAATGCTTTAAAGGGACTAGTTGTTTTTGGTCGTACCGATCATCAGCTTACAGGAGAACAAGTGCAACCCGATCCTCGTGTAGAGCTTACAGGCATTCCATGGCCGCGGCGAGTTGCTTCTCTGTTTGAGCGTGGTGGTGGAGGGAATATGTTGGTGACTGCGAATGCCTTTGAGCAGATTGGCGGTTTTGACGAGGCTTATGATGGTGGGTTTGGCTATGAGGAGACGGATCTTGCCGTGCGAGCATATGAGGCAGGCGCTGAGGTGCGCTATTGTGAGGCTGCGCAAGTGCTCCACTTGTATCATCGACGTGACAAGGAGCACTTTCATAACCTTGATCGCAATCGTCAAATGTTCCAGGCACGAACGAAGCTCTTTGCAGGAGGGCGCAGATGAGAGGCATTGTGCGAGAGCCCCGGATAGCTCTTGGTGGCGGTCGTGCCTATGATGCGTTGACTGGTTGGCGACGGGTGTTGTATTGGGAGCCTGGTGAGCGCAAGGCAGCTAAGAGAAGGTACCGTAAGCGGTTGCGGCAAAAAACGCGGCAGAGATTGACTGAGGAAATCTAAGATGAAATGGCGAGAGTTTGAGAAAGGAATGTATGATGAGCTTCGTGAGGAACTTAGCGATGAAGCTCTGGAAATCAGTCCTGAAGAGTTTCATGTGTTATTGGTGAAGTTGGCATCTGCTGCTACGGGCTACTGCTATTTCAATGGCCCAGTAGAGCCAGATGGTGTAACTAATTTCTTCGTTAAAGAAGAAGCGCAAGAGAATAATGAAACTTGCTGATCTTCTGAAGCCTGTTCTTGATGAGATTGAGCGCCAGCCGCGGTCAAGATTGGATACCCCAACGAAGCCACGGCGACACAAGCGGATCCTTGGTGTGCGATTCCCAACAGCATACTCGCTGCAGTACAAGCGATTCCTTACAGGCTACATTAGAGGGCTCAAGAAAGTGCTTGATCAATGGGTCAAGGATGATCTCACTCCTGCGCTGGAACGGCATGCGCTGATGCGCAGTGATAGTGCCCGGCGCGACACGGTGGAGGATATCGAGCAAAAGCTTGATGATCTCATGCTTCACTTTGGTGGAGTACTCGTTACAGAAGCTCTACGTCAACAGGTGTATGAGAACGCGCGGGAGATCCTGCAGTATGCCCAGCGTGGTTGGCAGCGTACGATTCATACTATCACCGGCGTGGATCCTCTGGTGCGCGATCTCCCGATGCAGGAGATCGTCAAGGCGCACGTTCGTCAGAATGTCTCGTTGATCAAGAGCATTCCGCAGAAACTCCATGGCGATGTTGAGCGGGTGGTGATGGATGGTGTGCGGGCGGGGCGTAAGATCCCTGAGATCACACAGGCCATTGAAGGTGTCTACCCGGTAACCGCTAAGCGTGCGGGAGTGATAGCGCGCGATCAAGCAGGCTCACTCAATGCGGCGATTGTTGACGAGCAGTACAAGCAAGCGAATCTGACAACCTACATCTGGCGAACGATGAAGGATAGCCGTGTGCGTGGGAACCCTGTCGGCAAGTATCCGAAGGCCAAGTACAACCACTGGGAGCGTGATGGCAAGGTCTTCTCCCCCGATGATCCGCCGCCTGATGGCAATCCCGGCGAGGCGATTGAGTGTCGGTGCTTCCGTCAGGTGCAAGAAGAAGAGGTGACTGGGAAGACCGATGCGATGGCGCAGCCCGGGGAGTATTATGATGCAGTATCATTGCCTGTGCAGATGAACACAGAGGAATCAATCAAAAAGGTGGCCTCGCAGATTACTCATAGATATGGCCTTACAGATCTTCCTTTAACGACACAAAGAGCAGTAGTTAGTGGAATATCAGATGCAATTAGTGGTAAGGGATTAAGGTTGGCAGATATTGGGTATCAAAAAGCGGGAGGGAAATCATATGGCCGGGCACGGAAGTACGGAAACACTGTAGAGATAAGATTCCAGAAGACATTTTTGCGCAATGCGGAGAAAAAAGCACAAGAGCAAGCTGAGAGATTCGCGGTATACAAAGCAGAGAGAGTTGCTTATTTCGAGCAGGCTATTGCTGATCCAGCTAGATCGCGGCTTTTACAACAAAATACGATGAAGTTGGAAAGACTGCAAAGCACAACTCGGTGGTCTGTGTTGGAAAGCGCGGAGGATCCAATTAGGGCAGTAGCTCAACATGAAGCCTATCATGCATTGGACTTTGCTTCTGGGAACATGCTTTCTGCTCGGCTTTCAAAGCGTTTGACGGAGAACAATTTATGGGGGGTGGTACCTCAAATAAGCGATTATGCTTGCACTGATAGTTCTGAGTTGTTTGCAGAGCTTGGGGCTGCAATAGGAAGTAAAGTGTCTATTCCGAAGGAATTGGTGCAAGTATTTGAGGAGGTGGTGAATAATGCAAAGTAATCAATGCTTAGAATGCTCTCACTTTATTGGCCGCAGCAACAAACGGTTTGGCTTTCTCTGTGATGCTTTCCCGAAAGGAATTCCCGCAGACATCCTCACGGGCAAAGTTGATCACCATAAGCCGTATCCCGGTGATCATGGAATCCAGTTTGAACCACTCAAGGCGAAGGCGAAAAAGGCCAAATGACCATCTGGGAATGGCTTGTGCTTGCCGTAGGGGCTATCTACCTAGCCGAGGGCGTGTACTTGCGCAACAAGAGCTATCAGCGCACAGGCGTGCTCCTCTCGCGCTGGGTAGTGCTTACTTGGCTACCCTTAATCCTGAGCCATCGGTCGCATCACTAGCCTCCAGGATTTATCGCAACAAAAGGAGTCTAGCGTTGCGATAGATTCCGGAAGAGGCATTCTATCTATGTTTTAACGCACCATTAGCAGTGTCCTCCTGCCGGAAGAGTTGACTTTATTGTTTATTCCGGTATAATAACCAGTACAATGACTAGACGCCTAAGATTGATGGAGAGCAGAAGAAAAGGATCGGAAGGGATAGTTGCACGTCAATACACGATAACCATTCCGAGGGTTATTGTTGATGCGTTCGGCTGGAGCAAGGACACTCACCTTACAGTGCGGATTAAAGGAAAGGGAGTTTTGGAAGTTAGGGAGGCCGTTGATGGAAAGGGCGAAACTCTATAAAGATAGAGAGTGGCTTGCGGGTCAATATGTGATTCACGGCAAATCTGCGCGCGAGGTAGCAAGCGAGATCGGAAGTTCTGAGTATACTGTGAGGAGATGGTTAAGGAAACATGGTATTCAGGTTCGATCAAGAAGTGAATCGATAGCGCTTTCCTATAAACGGGAACATGGACATACCGGCGGGAAGGATGCTTACTATCGGCAAAAGTATGGGATATCATATAAACAATTCCTCTTTCTGTACGAATTTCAGAGAGGACGGTGTGCTATCTGTGGAAAGCGTCTCCCTTTAAAAGGACACGGAGTTGTTGTAGATCATGACCACACATCTGGACGTATTCGCGGGCTTCTGTGCCACCAGTGTAATGTTGGTATTGGTTTCTTAAGTGATAACTATGATGTGATGTTGGCTGCGGCATCGTATTGTAAAGAAGGGGACAGGGGACAGAAAGTTCTCGATAGATTTACCCCGACCGAGAATCATGGTGCAGCAATTATTCGCATGGCCGTCAAGCGTAGCGGTAGCGTGGCGGTGACGATCCCCGCGGTGTTCGCCGCGCAATTGGGGATCACGCATGGCTCGATCCTGAGCTTCGAAACCAACGGGCGAGAGCTGATCGTGCGGAAGGTGGGGGAGGTGGACGATGAACAAGAGAGGAGCGATCGAAATACTGTGTCGTCGCGCTGAGCGAGCTGCGGATAATATGGCCGCAGGACAGTTATATCGTGTACTTGCTTCTGAGTGGAAAAAGATGGCTATTGATGCCCGTGCTGAGTTTGTTGATCTTCAAGGCGAGAATCGTAGGTTGAGGGAGTTATGTGAGAAAGCCGCAGGATATATTGATATGCACGTCCAGTCTCAAGCGATCTTCCGTGGTGATGGTGATATTACAGTGGCCCCTCCATTTCTCCCTGCTCTTAGAGTGGCGGGATTGGTGATAGCGAGAGAAGGGAAAAGCGGAGAAGTCGGATGATGAATAAAGAAGGACAGCACAAGATTGGACTGGGTTCTCCTTTCAAGATTCCGCCGAACTTGTGGAGAGAGGAGAGTATCCCTCTGACCTTGATCTATCGGGTAAATGGGATTGAAAAAGAGATGAAGCAATCTTTAAATGTGCGATACTGGCGGTTAGCTATTGTGGGTGATCCGGCTCTGAGTGGCGGTAATGCGAATGATTATGCAAGACAAGAGTCGCTGCTATTCCTACCTCTTCTTGAAGGGAAGAAATATCGCATTACTGTGGAGGTTATGGATCGCGAATAACCAACGCTGACACCCAAATACTTGTCTTTCACCCCTAGTCGAACACGGCTGGGGGCTTTTCTTTGCCTTTGCTGACCCTCTCAGTCGATTGATGGGAGGGTTCTTCCATTTACAGCCTCGTCTTGTTAGGTAGGTATGACAACGCTGTTTACTGTGCCGCTTGCAACGGTGCCAGAAGGAGAGACGATGCCGATCACGCTTGCAGAAGTAGATGAATACAAAGCAGGGCTTACCGATGAGCAGAAGAAGGACTGGTTGCACATTTTCAATGCCGCTTTTGCCGCATATGAAGTGGCGGGGATGGCCAATGAGGAAGAGCGCAAGAAGCGCGCGCTGCTTATCGCCACCAATCGGGTAGACAGCGATGAACAGTCTCGCAGCGATGCTATTTCTCAGAAGGCTTGGGCCGATATTGCTGAATCCGATTACACGATTGATCAGCTTGTCGCTGCGGTACCGGCAGCATGTCTTACTTGGGCTAAGGCGCAGGCCAAGGCAGAGAAGCGCGATCTTACCAAGGCTGATCTTAAGCTGCGCTACAAGAACCCTGACGGCACAGTGAATATCAATGGGATCCGTGCAGCTCTTTCGCGTCTTCCACAGACAAAGCTACCACAAGATGTGCTGGACAAGGCCAAGGCTGAGCTTGAGAAGGCTCTTACTGCAGCCAAGAAAGCTCTGGGGATCAAGGACCGAGGGGATGCACAGATTCGGCAGTCGTATGGCGAGGCACGAATAGTGCGCTACGACGAGGAGCTTGGGTTGTTAGTTGCTGATGTACCGATTGCCAAGATGACGGTGCTTCCATACCTCGATAGCTCGGGGAACGTTGTACATGAGCTGAAGCACCCGCGTGACTTCGCTACACCCGCATTCTTGGCCACGGTTCCGGGCAAGCCTGTTGTGGATGGCCACGCACCGAATGGTGTGCCGTTTGATGAGCTAAGTGAAGATGATCGGGCGCGCTATACCAGTGGAGTCCTGCATACAGGGCAGGATTCAGTGTGGGTGGAGGATTCCTTGGTGTATGCCCGAGAGGTTGTGTTTGATGAGGCGTTGATTGCCGACATTAAGGAGCACAAGAAGGTCCAGGTTTCTACAGGGATATGGGCACAGATTGAAGATGAAGAGGGCACATATGACGGGATGCAGTATCAGCGACGCCAGAAACACCCGATGCTGGATCACTTGGCACATGTGCCACAGGGTCGATGTGGGGCAGATTGCTCGGTTGTAATAGACGGGGCCATCGAGATTACAGAAACACACGATGCGGGAGGAAGTATGGCAGAGAAGAAGGACGAGAAGAAGCAAGATGAGCAGCAGGCAGTCGTGCGCGAGCTGAAGCTCGATGAGGCAGCGATTACGCTCTGCCCTGATGTCAAGGTGGAGGACGCTGAAGCATTCCAGGCGGCAATTGATGCCCTGGTGCAGGCCAAGGCTGATGCTGAGGCTGCTACAGCTACGCTACAGGCTCAGCTGGACGCGGCTAAGGGTGAGGGCGATGGCAAGGACGAGGTAATCAAGACGCTGCAGGATGAGCTCAAGACTGTGCAGGAGGCTCAGACCAAGCTCGATACAGGGCTGGAAGGACGCCTCGATGAGCGGATCGACATGATTGCATTCATGCAAGAGCTTGATGAGGAATACGACCACCACGGCAAGACCGTGCAGGACATGCGCGTTGATGCGTTGAAGCACTTCGATGAGACCTTCGATCCGAAGGATCTCTCTGAGGAGTATGTGCGGGCGCGATTCGACACGGTGCGCGATTTCTACGAGAAGCAGCTCAAGGATCCGACTGGTGTCTTTGATCTGCGTGCTCCACGGACCGATCAGAGCAATGAGGAAGATGAGGCAAAGACACGTGCGGATGCGCGCACAGTCGGCCTCTATCGTGATCCCCTCAAGCAGGGGAAGAAAGAGTAGGAGGGGATAAGCGATGGCCGATATCTTGAGAAAAGGCTTGATTCCGCGTGGGGGAGTTATTCACGGGGACGGGGACAAGGCGGCTGAGGGCACGGTGCCTTTCGGGGTTGGCGTGCAGCTTGGTACTGCCGCGACGCAGGTGAAGAAGTTTGCTGGTGGTACGTTCTGGGGCGTGGCTGTGCGTGATGAGACGATCACCGGGCTTGATGGGTCGGGGAATGTTGTTGTGTTCTCCTACTACCCAGATGGCCATGCGGTCTCTGTCCTGCGCAAGGGCTCGGTAGTGATCGAAGTCGAAGGGGCTGTTACGGTGGGTGCTGCGGTGTACTGCAACGACACTACGGGCAACTTCCAGGCGGCCTCCTCGGGTGGAACGTTAGTTTCGGGTGCGCAGTTTGTGACGGCGGCAGCTGCCGATGGCGATCTCGCTGAGATCGAACTGAATCTGCCTGCTTAGGGAGAGTGAACACGATGAGACAGATTGGTGATATGACAATGCGGCAGGACAGTGTTATCGATGCGACGGCGCTTGCGTCGATTGACAAGCAGTTGATCCAGCCTGATGAGAATGCACTGTTGGCGCGACAAGTAGCTCCTCCGCGCACAGGGGATAACCCCGGCACGGAGACGATTGCCTACAAGAAGCTCACTCGCGATGGCGCGGCGAAGATTTTCAACCACGTCGGTGCGGACAACGTGCCGCTGGTTGATCAGTACGCCACGAAGTACTCGCAGAGTGTCTTCTCGATCGTAGCTGGGTTCCAGTTGACCGCACACGATGTTCGTGCTGCGCTGATGGCGGGAATACCGTTGGCCGCGAACAAGGTGCAGACACTGAACCAGGTGATGGCTAAGAAGGAGAACGCTCTGTTCTTCTCTGGTGATACTCCGCACAACATGGAGGGCTTGCTCAACTACACGGGGGTGCAGACGTACTCTGTCCCCACGGTGAGCGGACATACCACGTGGGCGGACAAGACAGCGACTGAGATTCTCGATGACATCCGAACGGTGTGGAAGAAGGTTGAGCTGCAAGACAACTACCACTCCACGATGATGTTGCTCAATACGGCGATCTCTGGGGCGCTGCATGAGCTCATCGGAACGAATGCTCAACGCACGATCTATGAGTTCATCATGGCTCAGAGCTGGTTCCCTGCGGGGATCCTCACCAGTGGGTGCATTCCGGCTGGTACGTTTGTGGTGCTACAGAACACCAAGGACGTGCTGGAGTATGCACTTCCGATGGACGTGAAGCGCTACGATCCGTACAAGGTGAATGGGTTCACCGAGGAGCTCGACTTCGAGGAGCGATACGGCGGCGCATTGATTTACCGTCCGCTCGGGGTCTGCGTGGCCACAGGTATTGCGTAGGCTGATTACTACGCTTGGGAGGGGGATACGAGATGCCCAAGATGAGAGTGCTTAGCTACCGCAATCAGATAGATCATTACCCGATAGGGTCCGGGGGCACTCTAACGATTGTCCCTGGCCCTAATCTGGTTGATGAGAATGAGCTGAAGGCGGCGATCAACACGACGCAGGGAAACGACACGGGCTTTCGAGCGCGCGTTTCTACCGGAGAATATGAAGTACATGTACCGCAGGTGGCGGTGGGGAAGCGGGGCGGCTGACATTTTTACCTCCTTTTGGTCAGCCGCTCCAATTGTTTGTAGAAACGTTTCTACAAAGTATCGGTGTGTAACGGGGACAGGAAACAGATGAGCTATCAACCTAGTGCAGCTGAAGTAAGGGGGATACGGCCATTCAAGATGACCGACCCCGAGCTAGAACACTACATCTCTTTGGCAAGCAGCGTGGAGTCGAATACAGCGATTCCCGCTGCTTCTCGCCAGTCAATGTGGGCACTCCTTGCTGCACATTTGGCAACAGTAATGCAGGAGCCGGAGGCTAGTTCTGTGCGCATCGGATCGCTGCAGACCTCATGGCAAAAGGCGTCTTCTAATGATGCACTTGATAGTTCTGCTCCTGGTAGAGAGTACAAGCGGCGCCTTCGCAGCTACAGCCGAGGACACGTTTTGCGATGAACAAGGTCACCGACGAAAACCATCTGCCTGGGATCATCGGTGCACTACAGGATCTTCGGGGTTATGAGGTAGAAGCGGGGATCTTCGGGGCGAATGCTACCAAGTATGTGCCCGTATCTGACCGTGCTGAGGGACAGACATCAACCATCAATATGCTCGAATTGGCGCAGATCCTCCATGAAGGCTGTCGGATCACGGTTACCGACAAGATGCGCGGCTGGTTTGGCTATCAAGGCATTCATCTCAAGGCAAGCACTAAGGAGATTGTTATCCCTGCGCATCCTTGGATCGATGCGGCAAACAACAAAGCGTTTCCAGTGGTAATGAAGATCTTTGAGCGGGCAATTGAAAGTGCGATCGATAAGCAAAAGAGTGGCGGGCGAGCGACTTGGGAGCGTGTTGGTCTGACGGTTGTGGGTTTGATCAAGAAAGAGATGGTTGACCTGCGAGATCCTCCCAACAGCCAGCTGACGATCAAATGGAAGGGCTCGGAAAACCCGCTGATCGATCACGGACACCTGTTGCGCAGCAATGTACATGAGGTGAGACGGCGATGAATCATGTGGCTACGGCAGTTAGATCGGCGCTTAGATCTTTTGAAGAGCCTTTACAGGTAGTGACCGTCACACGGACACGGGCACTGGGAAGGACTCAAGCGTCTGAGAGCGAGCCTAAGACGTTCTCCGGGGTCATTGCGCCCGCCGAACAGTGGAAACAGATCATTGCTCCTGGTGGCGAGATTTCTGCAACGCGGCCTGTTCTGGTAGTTGACGGCGCCTTATTGGATAGCCAGGGCTCGCTGTTGGCTATCAATAAGAATGACATCCTTGTGCGTGGCGATGGCCAGCGATTTCAGATACTGGAGAAGTTCGATGAAGCGGAGCGTTATGGGATTGTGCTGTACACACTAACGGAGAGCCGGGTATGAGTGATTCACTATCTAACCTAACCTATCTTGTTAATCAGATTGTCTACGGCACCAATGATCCTGCAGTTACCCCCGCGGGGGGCGTCATGGCCGCGTGTGGCTTGGATGCGGAGCATGTTGTGGGCGAGCGGGATATGGGTGAGCGGCCCGCATATCCGTTCATGACATTTCTATTGATGCAGCCAAGCGGAGAAGTGTTGTACGGCCCGCCGAACAATGAATATCGATCAGTGTCAGAGGACCCCGATGATGTACACGGGGTGTTGCTCAACCATACAAATGCACGTAAACGGACGTTGCGTCTCTACGTCTATGGACAGGAACCCGACCAGCAGCCGGAAGAGATGGGGGCATTGGCAAATAAGGCGCAGAGATACTTGGAGTCAATCGTCAACCGCGAGTTGGACTTGTTAGGTATTGACGCAAGGGTTGAAAGCACGGGTGAGGCAAGAGATGCGTCTACGGTGCTCAATGATGCGATGGAAATCCGTCTGGGGCTCGATGTAACGCTGGTGGTAGGAGAAACGTATACAGTGCCAGTTAGCACGTACGAGGATCTTACACTGACTCTGGCAGAGGACTCCGGAGAAGAGGAAGAAGAGGTGATAGCACTATGAAGCGACGGATTGAATCAAAGTATGCATACCCCACTAAGTATGAAGGCGATCTACTTGTCTTGCACCCAGGGATGAATCTGGTTGATGAGGCTGCTTGGGCTAATGCTAAGCGGCAGAGCTCGCGCCTTAGTGGACAATTGGTGGCGGGCAAGGTTGTCGATTTGGGGCGACACGCGAAGTGGTATCTTGATCAAGTGCAGGGAAACGCAGAACCTCCAGACGTGAACGATCTTGATGTTGATGGTCTAGAGTACGTGGTTGCGCGTGTAAAGGATCGCAGCGTGCTCGAGCTCTTATTGAACAAGGCTGAGCGAGGCGGCTTGAAGGCTGTGCTGCGTACCGCGCTCGGAGGGAGGGGGTAGGAAATGGGCATCGAACGAATTCACGTATCGGTGATTGACGGAACAAGGCCGTTTGCCGTATCGACATTCAACATTCCGTTGATCCTGGGTACGTCGACTGATCCGCTGGCTGTTAAGGACACGTTGAAGGTGTACTCTTCGGATGATCTGACGGCGATCGCCGCGGACTTCCCTACGACCACGGCGGAGTACAAAACCGCGGTCAAGCTATTGGCGCAGGATCCACATCCTGACCTGGTGTACATCTACTCGATTACTCGCTCGTCAACGCCAGCCGTCACAGATTTATCGGATGGGTTGTTGGCGGCGATGGATGCAGTCGAGGCGGCCAAGGTATCTCCGTTCTACTTTGTTGTGCCCACTGAGCACGAAGAGATCGCGGGGGATACCGAGGAACTTTCTGACGCGGTAAGCGCGAACACGCAGATCATGGTGACTGCCAACGAAACCGGAAAGACCGCCGCAGAGATCAAGGCTCTCTGTGAGGACATCAACTCCGATCGCGTGGTGATGTTCGCACACACCGCTCCTGACACCGAGCGGCCTGACGCGGGATGTGTTGGTTACTGGGCGGGCATGCCTGTTGGTTCGCTCACGCTTGATACAAAGCCATTCAACAGCGTTTCGGCAGCGGACTGGAAGTCGGCGGATATTGCGACGCTGCTTGCGAACACCCCAGGAGTATCTTCAGCGATCCCCTACGTAAAGCAGGCAGGGGTGGCTGTGTCCGTAGGCTCGTGGACTACAGCGGGCACCTACGCGGACTTGCGGCGCTGCAAGGACTGGCTTGTCGCGAAGATGAAGGAAGCGCTGTTCGGGCTGAAGCTGCAGAATCCGAAAGTTCCACAGACTGAACATGGTGCGACGATGATTCAGCACTGCTTGGAAGGGGTGCTCAACCGAGCAGCCGATCTTGGGATTGTCCAACAGCGAGCTGGCGTAGGGCGCTGGGAGGTAGATATACCGACGTTGGCCTGGCTGGCTGCGAATGATCCGCAGGCATTAGCTCAGCGGCATCTGCGGACGATTAGGATCCGTGTGTGGCCACAGGGTGCATGGGAGCAGTTCACCGTTCTCGTCTATCTCAACTGGTCGCTCGAATAGAGAGGGGGTGAATTTTAAATGGCACAGACGTTGTTTGACCCTGAGAAGCACACGATTACGATCAATGGCCGCGTGATTACGGGCTGGGATGAGGCCAACGCAGAGCACGATCAGGACCGGTTTACCGGATACCGATCGGGCGATGGCCTGGTGTACGTGGGCAAGGATCCATGTCTGCTGGGTACGCTTACCCTGACGCTGCCCATGGTCAATGCTCATACAGCATACCTGGACAATCTGGCGCTGTCAGATAAGTCATTCCCGGTATCGAGTATCGATCGATCTGGATCGGCGCGATCGGCGCGCGCATCAAGAGCGCGCATCAAGAAACAGTCGGCAATGGATAGACAGGGCAAGGATCCCACCAAAGAGACATGGGCTTTTGTGTGTGAGGATCTCACCATTGGCTACATGGGCGCGGAAAGTGATGATGTTGCCGCGATTCCTGTGGATGACGACACCTAGAGTGTAAGAGGAGGATATCATGGATGAGGAAGGAAAGAGACAGCTCTCCTTTGATCCGCAAGCTGATCCGTTTGGGGACATCGATGAGCAAGAGGTCGTCGATGTCCTCGGCGTACCCTTTGTGTTTCAACACATGTTGGTCAAAGACTTGAAGCGCTTGGAGAAGCAAGCGCGCAATCCGCGCTCGAACGAGGTGGATGGAGCGCGCCTGTCTCGCAGCTTCTATGCCAACGTGGTGCTGGGAAGAGCGGATGAAAATGGTCAACTCATTCCGGGCACTAAGCCTCAATACGACAATCTCATAGACAAGGTGGCGAACGCGTTCGACGCAGCGATCACCTCCTTTCTTGGGTATGGAGGAGGCTAAGCTACGATTAGGTGTGCTTGATTGGTTGGATGAATGGGGGCTGATCTTTGCGGGCTATCTTACGTACTCCGAGGTGTGGGGTTCTCCGCATAAAGGAGGGTTGACCACACGACAAGTGGCTGAAGCGGGAGTTGCCTATGAAGAGTGGGAACGGTTTCGCGCAGCCCACAAGAAGTGGGAGGAGCGTCGCGATCCTGACAAAGATCCGGTCTTTGAGCATAAGCAGTATTTAGCGAAGCGAAGGAGGGAGATCGAGGCAGAGCTCTTATAGGCAAGAGCTCTTGGTTTGATCTCCGTTTGTTGTAGGGGGCAGGGAACAAATGGCGACTGGTCGCAAGATCTCGATTATCGTTGACGAACAAGGAACCAATCGTGTTGCTAAAAGTCTGAATAAAGTGAACACAATTGGCGACAAAGTCAGCGCATCATTCAAGCGACTGACCACGGGCATCGGCGCATTTGCCAAGAAGGCGTTGATCACCACGGCGGCAATAGCCGGATTGGCTTACGGTGCATCGCGCCTTGCTCGGGCAGTATTCACGCCGTTCATGAACCTTGAATATACCATGGCGCGCGTGCGCGTTGCTGAGGGCGCTACCATAGAGCAGACCAAAGCGCTCACCGAGGTTGCTGGGCAGTTAGGACGTGACACACTGTACTCTGCCTCACAGGCGGCCGAGGGCATGTTGTTCCTAGCCAAGGCTGGGCTCAATGTCAAGCAGACTATGGAGGCAATCCCTGGAGTGCTGCAAGCTGCGATCGTCGAGGATCTTGATCTTGGCACGGCGGCCGACATTGTCACTGGACTGCTAAATGAGTTTGCGCTCTCTGCGGGCAAGGCAGGGTTTGCCGCGGATGTACTGGCAAAGGGATCCAACCTTGCTAAAACCAACATGCCCGAGATGAGCGAGGCTCTCAAATACTTTGGGGCTACCGCACATGAGCTGGGCTATGACATTCAGTACTCCGTGGCCATGCTCGACGTGCTGGCCGGGAAGATGATCCGCGGGACGATGGCGGGTACGGCAATGCGTCAATCGATGATTCTGTTCCAGAAGGTCCAGGCCGCTGGTACGTTTGTGACAACGGCACAGACTGATGCGATCAATCGCCTAGGGCTCGATGCGGACAAGCTAGCTAAGCAGATCTCTACAGGCGACCTCACATTTATGAAATTCCTGAGTACCCTCAAGAAGGCCGGGGCCACCACCGGAGACTTTGCTTCAATCTTTGAGCAGCGTGCGGCGGTAGCGGTCAACGCCCTGGCCGAGGCGGCTGAGGATGCCTTCCCGCGATACGTCGACGAGCTGAATAACGCTGTCGGGTTCACCAAAGAGGCTGGTGGCATTCTCGAGGACACATTGTCGGGGCAGGTTAAGCAGATTCACTCTTCTATCGAGACGATGACCAATGCGCTGGCAACAACCTTTGCCCCAGGGCTCAGAGACTTTCTGCAGTTCCAATTGCGCCCCAAGATCAATGAGATAACGCAGGCCTGGCAGACTGGTGGCGATACCTGGCAGGAGAAGTTGAAAAACGTATGGGAGACTCAGTTGCAGCCGATGATGGAAAGCGGCTTACAGCACATGCTTGATTCCGTTGATTCCTACATACCCAAGATTGCTACTAGCATGGGGCAGTTAGGTGCTGCACTCATCCCTGCATTTGCCAAGGGCGTCTACGAAGGGGTCAAGGGCCTTGGTATGAAGATGGATACATACCTCTGGGAGGGCATGAAAAAGTGGATCCCTACTGACCAGGATTGGTCTAATGTTTTCAGCTCCTGGATAGCCAATCAAGGCAATGTGAACTATAGGCGTGATGTCTTTGGTCTTCAACCAAAGCAAATACCTACAAAACAGCCTGGCATGCCTGAGAGCTATTTTGTCCCTGAGGGGCAGCCATATGGGTTCAATCCTATACCTTCCCCCTCCTCTCCGCTGACGAATTTGCCTGCTACGATAGATGCTTTGCATGAAGCTGTAGGCGAGAACACAAAGGCCGTTACGGAGAACACTGATGCGGTTTCTTCACCGACTAGTCCGTCTGCGGCTTCACCGACTAGTCCGTCTGCGGCGAATACCTTTCTGCAGCAGGTTGGTAATCAGATGCTTGGTTCGCTGGAGGGCACGTTGATGAGCGCGGTAACCGATCCGATCACAGGGGCGCTAGATAAGTACTTAGCTCCTACGTCAAACAGGATTGGTGAGCTAGCGGATCGAGTATTCCACATGTTCGATTTCCCAATGAGTGGACTCAATCTTGCTCTTGGCTGGCTCATCGATCTGCTAGGTGGCCCGTCGTACACCCAGGGGCGTTATACCTATGCCGGGGCGTATGCTGGCGGGACAAGCGATAATGGCAGCCTATCAGCTAGCTCCGCAGTGCATGTAGAGTCAATCAATGTTTATGGGGGCTCAGAGGAAGCAGGTGCGTCCGTGGTCGATCAAATTGCCGAGCATGAAGCGCTAACAACGCATCAGATGGCGAGAAGCCTGAAGCGCGGCATGATCAAGCGAGAGGCGATGGAGCGATAATGCACAATGCGGTGTTGAGGGATGAGCAAAGCGGGGAGACGTTGCAGCTTTGGGCTGTGGTCTCTGAGAGTCCTCGATTCCCGAATACCGTTACCAGCGAACCGATAGATGTGGGTTCTTCCGGCGGCCGCCTTGATGCACGCGTGCTGGGCGACAATCTGCATCACGAGCCGATGGTGCTCGACGTAGTTGTTGATCTTACGGGAGATCCAGGCGGATCAGAAGGCTCCGTGGGCGGGCGTGGTTATGAGATTGAGCAATACAACAAGCTAGTTGCCTTCAGTAATCGAAACACAACGTTCACCTATGTATCATATCTGTTTGTCAATCAATCAGCGTTAAGCGATGAAGTGCAGCCAGGTCTCAACTTCGAGTTTTTGGCAATGACTAACTTCAAGCCGATCAAGGGGGGCAGACGGCCAACAAATATCATCGGTGCTCGCCTACAACTGCAAAGCGTAGTTATTACCTCTGGGGGCGTCCCGATCACTGATCCTGATTCAGCATACAGTTATGGAGACCAGGCGCTTCGTAATGCTACTGATCTAGCCCAATTCTTCGCATGGCAAACAGGTGCTTTTATTGGAGGAATGATAGGCTCCATCTTTGGCCCAATCGGTACCCTTATCGGTGCTGCAATTGGCGCAGTTGTAGGCTATGCGGTGGGCTCCTTGTTCACCGCTACTGGCAGTGTTCCGCGACAGACGTTCACTACCGAGATTGACGGTGTTCCCTTTGACTTTGAGCTGCGGAGTAATGCTGAAAATGGCTTTGTCACCTTTTCCATGGCCTACGAAGGTATTAGTTTGGTGCGTGAGCGGAAGATCTGCTATGCCGAAGACTTGCTGTCTGGAGTAGTTCACCCATCCGTCAGAGGGCTGCACATTGCCGCACTCGATCCGTCACGGCAGGAGATAAGCGTCACAACCGAGAATCTGGGACGCACAGTGCAGTTGATAGTCTTCCAGGAGCCCTAATGGCCAAGCAAGTACAAGAGTTCAAGACTGAGGGTGGTGGTTGGCGGATAAAGGTTACTACTGCTAGCGGCAAAGAGTTCTTCAGCCAGGAGCAGCAACAGCCTCGCCGTGGACAGCAGAGCACTGACGCTCAATACCTAATCCGCTTTCACATGCCCTTTGATGTCTCTTCGGATGCCAATCTAGGCAAATTGCTAATCTACAATCTCTTGCCGGAGTCGGTAAAAGAGTTCAAGCGCAACGAGCTTGTGCTAGTGGAAGCAGGCTATCATCCGTTTGAGAAGCATAAAGAGCTGGTGATTAACGGGACTATTGAGGATCTTGCGGTTGAAGAACTGTCGCAGGTAACGCGCGCATTGAAGGTGCAAATCGGTGACACCACGGATGTGTGGCCGGTGAAAGTGGTATCCAAACTTTATGGCCCGGGGATAAAAGGATCGGTTGTCGCAGGCGATCTTATCAATGAAATGGGGCTAAAGGTGGGCAAACTTGAGCCCAAAGAGGACCCTACATACCGCAAAGGACTGTCATTTGTCGGGGCAGTACGCCCACAGTTGGAGATGGTGGTGCGTGATATGAAGAGCAAGCTACACATCTCACGGCGCAAAGTGTACATCCTCGACCCCGTCAAAGGCATTCCCTCGGGCGTTGCTCTGTCATGGGAAAATGGATTGCTGGCGGCAAAGCCAGCGATGGCCTTGCCCAGCGATTTTCAGTATGTGAAAACATTTACCGCTACCGAGAAGCCTGTTATCTACGAAATCGAGGCTTTGCTTACACCAAAGCTGTGGGCGGATTCGGAGTTTCAGATTGATGCAGAAGATTTGTCGGGTAAGTTTCGAGTGATCCAGGGGAGCCATGACTGTACAGGCAAGAGATTCCTGAGTTCCCTGCGAATAGCCAAGGTGGGCTAAAGTGGAAGAAAACTTGAGCGTATTGATGCGGCAACTGATGGAAGCACGATTGGAACGTGTGCACACGTGGCTACCAGCTAAGATTATCTCGTTTAATGCTGAGACGCTACGCGCCACCGTCGAGCCAACGATCAAAAAGGTGGTTGGCCCTGACGGGCAAGAGATCAAGCTGCCATATCCACTCATTCTTGTGGTCCCGGTGGACGTGATCAAAACGTACAACTTCATCATCCGCCCGCCGTATGCTAAGGATGATCCCGTGACGCTTGGCTTTTATGAACGCTCAGTGGAAGAGATCTTACAGGATATTAAGCAACGCGATCCAAAGTTCAGCCGCAAGCACCATCTGAAGGATGCAATTGTTGTTCAAGGCCGGATGACTGACAAGGAAGGGAAGGAGCGACCTGCCCCTGGTTGTTGGGTAGACCAGTTGATCATTCATCGCCGTGAAACGGGGACAGTGGTCAGAATCACCGCCGACGGAGACATCGTGATTCAATGCGATCCGGCGCAGGGTGTGTATTTAGGCCCGGGGCCGCTTGATGATGTTGCGCCCGAAGTAGTGGCCCCCTATCAGATGATCAGGGGTACGCCACATAAGGCGTGGGTTGATGCGCATGTGCATGGTGGGGTACAGCCCGGTGGTGGGGTTACGGGACCTCCTGTTACACCGTCACCCGCACTGAGCAAACACGTACACGTAGGAGACTGATATGCCAGATTCTTACCCGACGACCTCATTCAAGCTTTCGACGATGACCCAGGCTGGTGTACTGGGCACCGTGTTTGATCTTGCGCTTGGCGATGATGGAGGACCACAGCTCTGTCAAGACTCAAAGGAGCTACAGCAAGCAACGGCGCTACGCCTGTTAATGGTGCGCGGAGAGGCGTGGGAAGATCCTGCTTGTGGGCTGCCTTGGCATAGCCTGGCGGGCATGAAACCGACCAACAGGGACTTGTTGCGGTTCGAGATGTTAAGTGAATTGCGTAAGGACGCGCGCATCCGGCAGGTTGATTCGTTAAGTATTACTGAAGACGCGTTGCGGCGTTCGGTCTCGGTGACTACTTATGTGACTGCGCGCGATGGATCTAGGGTAAAGGTGGTACTGTGAGCGTAACGATCAATGGTGAGTCATATGGAATTCTTACGACAGGCTTTCGGCGCCCAAGCAAGGCGCAGATCCTTGCACAGTTACGCATCGATGCTCTTGATGGGTCGCAGGGCTTCGGGCCGAATGCAGATCTGGGTGCCTCATCGCCGCTAGGCCGGTTCCTCGCGGTGATCGCCGAGCGGCTAGATGTGTTGTGGCAAGCACAAGAGGCCCTGTACTACGCGGCGTACATCCCTACGGCAACGGGCGCTGCATTAGCCCTCAAGACAGCGGAGATGGGGATCACTCGACGCGCGGCTACATACGCGACAGGCATTGTCACGTTCTACGGAGAAAAGGGGAATGTCATCCCGCTAGGCACACAAGTGCAAGCGACAAGCGGCACACTCTTCCAGACGCTTGATGCGGCAGAGCTCCCTGCTCGCGGGCGCATTGATGTGCGTGTTGAGGCCGAAGAAGCGGGTGTGACGGGCAATGTTGCAGTGAACACGATTACCACGATAGTCAACCCAATTTCCGGTGTCGATTCCGTGATCAACGAATACGATCCAGGGACAACTTTGCTGCTCGGTCAGAATGTACAGGGATCGATAGCGCTGGCCGCTGACGGGCTAAAGAACGACTATCAGCTAGTGCTGGCCGCTGACATTTTGCATCCACATACAATCGAGGACATCGCGGTTACCGTGGCCAACGAGGCTGAGCCAACGCCGCACACGGCCATGTTCAACGTACACCTTGAGTTTATTGATCACTTCAATGGAGAGCTCCTTGGGCGTACTGAGACGCAGACTTTTGAGCTGACGGCGGGAGAACAAATCTCTCTGCAGTTTACCGATGAGGGAATCGATATTCATGCGGCCACGAGCGAGTACGTGCGAGTGCTAGTGGTCAACGAAGAGTCGAGCGAAGCGGTGCTTGGCTTGTGCTATGATGCCGCGAATCAGTACCAACATGGATCGCTGTATCTCAATACCGTAGAACAGACTGGCTATGATGCAATCATGTCCATTACCTCGCGATTGCCCGGAGCAACTTCAGGCGGAGATGACGGGGAGACGGATCCCGACTTGCGGCTCAGATACAGGCTAACTCGGGCTACAGCAGGCTCAGCTACAGCGGAGGCCGTGAGTTCGCAATTGTACCGTGTTACTGGTGTAAAGTCGGTCTACATACGGCAGAATCGCATGGACTACGTGGTCGATGGAATGAATCCACACTCAGTCGAGGCCACGGTCTATGGCGGAGATCCGGATGACGTTGGAGCAGCATTGCTCGCCTCCGTGCCTGCTGGGTGTGAGACCTTGGGGAGCTCCGCTGTTACCGTGCTCGATGCAATCAACCAGGCGCATGTGATGTGCTACAACAAAGCGGCGCGCACCAGTATTTACGTGGCTGTTACGTTGACCGTGGATGGCTCATTCTCGTACGACGCTGGAGTAGAGACCATTCAGGATGCGCTGATCAACTACATCGGTGGTGAGGACAGCAGTGGCCAGTTTCATATTGGGTTGCTGCCCGCAGCGGACGTGATCTATCAGAAGCTGGTGGCACTTATCATGGCGATCGATGGTGTGGTCGACGTGCAGGTAAAAGCGGGAAAAACGGCGAATCCTACAGGTACATCAAACATTGCCATTGCCGCAACGGAAGTGGCGGAGACCAAGGTGGATTATCTCGCAGTGACGGTGAGTTAGCATGAGTGAATTGCAGGAAGTCCTTCGAGAAGAAGTGCTTGGCCACTACTACAACACCTCGGAGGGCGGCGGTATTGCTAAGCTGTTCTACCCCTATGCTCAGGCGATCGATCATGCTAGTGTGCTGGCTGCCGACATCGAGACTGCGCGTTACCTGGCCAGTGCAACGGCACGGTCCCTTGATCTTATCGGCATGGGCCTTGGGGTAGGGCGAGAACAAGGGGAAACTGACGAGATATACCGCAAGCGCCTGCTCCTAGAGATCATGATCTTCAACTCTGGTGGCAGGCTGGAGGAAATCCGTACGATCCTTGTCGAGGCCCTGGGGGTTGCCGCGGACGCCATTCTAATCTACAACAATGAGGCGCCATCGCAAGGGTTGACCGATCTTCCTTTTTTCTGCGAGATCTCCCTTAACCATGGGTGCATGTTGTTAAGTGGTGAGACCCGTCTATTCAAGTTTTCGGATGATCCGACAACCTCAACATTCGGCAGCAAGCGGGGGTTTGATAACGGAAAATGGCGGGAGAATAACCAGACGCAAGTGCAGATGTTGGCCGAGACAAATGCTTTGATCGAACGCATTTTGGGGACGGGGGTGCAATATCAAATCGCTGCGCACGGAGGCTTCAAGTTCTCGGATCAAGCAACAGTCTCAACATTTAACAGTGATCGTGGATTCGATAATGGACGGTGGCGGCGGGTAATGCATTGATTAGTTGTCGGGGGGTAGGAAACAAATGAGCACACATTCTAAGGGTTTGTTGGATCTGCACAATACTGAGTGGGAGACGCAGGGGACGGAGCGCGCACAAGGCACTCGCAACTGGGCGGCGGCCGAGGAACCACCCGCGGAAAACTTCGACTTCCACTTCTACTGGACGTTCAAAGATGTCGAGAACCTTGTTAGCGCGATTGAAGCACAGCTTTTACCGCAACGCTTTGGCCCTGAGGCGATCAACCTCGTTGGCCCCGACAGCGGATCATTTGATGCGTTGATAGCCGCTGATAGCAGGCGAATCCCGGTGATCAAGCTGGCTGCTGGTGCTGATGAGGAGTGTCAATTGGTGGCCAAGGTGCTAAAAGACAACTCGGTTACCAGTCCTGTGGCAACACAGGTAGCGATCGAATGGTCATCGGCGGCGGTTGTGGCGAAGACCGCGGGCTTTGCCGTCAAGTATCAGGTTGTCGGTGAAGGGGATGCGTTTACGGGCACGGCATCATCAATCGTCAAGAACTCATCGGACAGCGCAGTTGCTCATGGTCGCGTGCGCACCGTGATTGATCTACCGGTACTTGCGCAGGGCAAGCTTCTTGAGATTACCGTGGTGCACACGGGGACAACCGACGACATGGAAAACGACGTGTGTGTACACATGATCGAGGTGATCTAAGATGTCTTGGCGCGATCGATACAATCTCAAGATTTTCGGCTTGTTTAATAACAGGCCTACGGCAAGCGAGGATCTAAAAGAAGTAGAGTACGTTGTTACCTCAGGCAACAATGCGGGTAAACGCTACTACTGCAACGGATTAACGTGGGTAGAACTTACGTTACAAGATCACGCACTTGATCCTGCTGGCGGTCCACACACTGGCACGCTACCCAAAGACAAGGTGGCTGGGCTCAAGATCGACTGTCAGATCTTTGTACAAGACACCGACCCGGCTTTAGTGCCGGAGAACAACGTTGTACATGGTGATATCTGGATCCAACGACATAACGACAACCGCGATCCTGTGGTCGAACGGTCGTACTGGTGGACGCGCTACGTAAGCGGTGATGGTCTGATTGAGCGATGGGATTCAGTGTCCGATCGGCTTGATGGCTACAGCTGGGAAGAGTTCATGCTGAATGTGCTTGCCGATCAGTATGCATCGGCGGTAGGCGCGCCTCATAACTACCAGGCAAAAACAGCCGTGTTGGCGGATAACTCAGATCTTGTTGGGGGGCTTTCAGCAACACAGGTAATGCTTCTATCAGAGGAGCTTTTTGGAGATTAGGAGGGGATTGTTGTGGCGATAGGTGATGTACATTCTGCTCATGAGGTAAAGGCCAATGGTGCCTATTTGGATGTCAAGCCTGTTTCGGCAGGCGAGTTGTGGCGCGTGCGTGGTATCTACTTTTCTACTCAAGGCGTAGCTGAGGATATTGAGGTAGTGCGTACAGATGGATCAAACGAGATTCCCCTGGAAAAGAGTGGCGCTGATGTGACCGGTTATGTGGGGATGCCCTGGGTGGTGTCAAGTACAACTTGGATCCGGATCAAGAACACGTCTGGTGTGTCACAGACGTTGGGCTATGACGCGATCGAGATTCACGCTGCAGTGTAGGGGGCGACTATGATTCGATCAGTAAAGCAGGCCATAGTCACCCATCCGCATATGACAGTCCAGTCTTGGACTCTTGTGCGTACGATTACCAAGACAGTCCAACAGAATCTTGTCAGTCTTGCCCCTTATGGCTTTGGCGACAGAGGGGGGATCACATTTACCGTTGAGGCGGGCGATGTGCTGATGTGGGTTCATGCGTTCAAGGACAGCCAAACGGCAATGACCGGAGGTGCTCGTTTCATCATGGCGCCGGCATACGTTGAAGTCCCGTTCCGGTCGTCGTTCTACAGGGCTAGCGGAGGGGGAGGTAATGAGGTCCAAACGATACAGTTTCAAGAGTCGGGACGAGTCTGTTATCTTGGGCTAGGGCATTATGGCGACGATTGGTCTTGGGGATATTTATTACGCCCTACGTCTACTGGGGGGATGGTTGTCGATCAGGACACAAAAGAGATCCAGGTTGGCGGTAATGTTGTGCGTTTTACAGATGTCGGGGCATTACGCTGGTTAGCTGGGTCGCAAGATTGGTCAGATGCGCCCACTATCGACCCTCTTAATGTACAGCAAGGGGATTTGATATACCTTGTGCAAAGGGGGGTAGACCCATCTGGCCCTTGGGAAGAAAGCTCCTTCACTGGGACGGCCCAGTTTAGCTGGCTAGGTATGGGCGTAGAAGGCCCTGGGCATTATGGGTTGACTGTGTTGCGTATCGAGAGCGACGGGGAGCTGCACTCCGATGCGTTTAAAGTCAATTCGATTGGGTCGACACCCAGCACTATATGGGGACATTATCGAGTAATACCTTTGCTTGAAGGGGCAACGTTAAGCTACGGCAGCATCGGTTCAGTATAAGGGAGGGAGTATGCATACGTTTGAGGTAACAATTAAGAAGCACCGCAAGGTGGGACAGACAGAGTTTACTTGGCCTGAATGGTGGAACGAGGTCGTGCAAGATGTCGATGTCGTGGCTTATGAGGATAATCCGAATAAGCGTGGGCATATCACAGAAGGCGCTATTTGTGTCTGTGATGACGAGACGTGGGCGAAGATCGAGGCGAAACACGACCCTATGATAACTGAGAGAACGGTTGAGGAAGCCAACGAGAGGGGCCGTAAGTGGCGCCCGCAGGTAGAGAGGATCGTCGATGACAAAGCGGTCTTGTCAGTCTTGGCGAAGGCAGTTCGTGGTGAGGCGCTGAGTGACGAAGATAAGCACGTGCTTGACCCTGACCATCCGGCGAAAGGAGTGAACAAGTCCCCTGCGTTCGATGTGGCGAAGATCATGGAGGAAAAGGAGCATGGGAAAGCCAAAAGTCTTCATCGCAACGCCTAACCTTGGCGAGATCGCCACGGGCAACGTCCTGAACTTACTGTCTTGGTTCGGGGAGGGGAAGTACGATCTGAGATGGTACGCTCCACAACACGTGAAGCCGTGGGATCGGGCACGGAATCTGTGCCATAAGGCGTTCCTGGAGTCGGATTACGATTACCTGTTCTTTTTGGACGAGCATACTGTGCCGCCAGTTGATGTCATTGATCGGTTACTAGCTCACGATGTTCCTGTGGTGTCGGGAACGGCCCAGATATTCAAAAGGGGCGCGTTGATCCCTATGGCTTTACGAAAAGACGAAGATGGTTACAGGCCGCATTGGGGCGACGGCCTTGAACGGGTTGATACGACAACGCTTGCCTGCACGCTAATAAAAAAGGAAGTAATGGAGCGGGTGAAGAGGCCAGCGTTCATGTTTACGCAGACAGATGAATGGGGCATCGAAGGACTGTCAGAAGACATCTTCTTCGCCGAACGAGTCGTTGATGCGGGGTTCGAGGAGTATAACGATTATGGTATTCTGTGCGATCATTCCATCCAAACATCGTCGCTGCCCTTGAATAATTTATTGACGGAGGCGAGTAATGGCTAACTTAATCAGCTGTGACAATAACGCCAACAAGATCTACAAGCATTCAGGGATCAGCTCTACGATCACGACCAGCTTCAGTGGTCCGAGCAGCGCCCCCACGGGCCTCACCTATGACGGAGCCAATCTAATCAGTTGTGACAATAGCACCAAAAAGATCTACAAGCATTCAGGGATCAGTTCTACGATTACGACTAGCTTCAGTAGTCCGAGCAGCTACCCCACGGGCCTCACCTATGACGGAGCCAATCTAATCAGTTGTGACGATAACACCAAAAAGATCTACAAGCATTCAGGGATCAGCTCTACGATCACGACTAGCTTCAGTAGTCCGAGCAGCTACCCCACGGGCCTCACCTATGACGGAGCCAATCTAATCAGTTGTGAAGATCACTACAAAAAGATCTTCAAGCATTCAGGGATCAGTTCTACGATTACGACCAGCTTCAGTAGTCCGAGCAGCTACCCCACGGGCCTCACCTATGACGGAGCCAATCTAATCAGTTGTGACGATAGCACCAAAAAGATCTACAAGCATTCAGGGATCAGTTCTACGATTACGACCAGCTTCAGTAGTCCGGGCACTGTCCCTTATGGTCTCGCATACGACTCTCTTATCGGTATTTGGCACGCGGCAGACAACACGCCTCTCAATCTAACAGCGACGGTGGTGAGCTAGATGTACGTGCATTTGTCTTGGGATGAGGGTGGAACCGGAGCGAACGAGCATGGTGACGGGTTCAAGGTTTATCGCAAAAAGCCTGGTGATTCCAGTTATTCGCTGTTAGCGACGATCACCAGTATCAGTACCACAACTTATAACGATACTGATCTGTCAGTGTCTGGTACGTACTATTACCAGGTCTACGAGTACAAAGATAATACTCTTGATGAAGCGGCGACCGTAAGCGTAGAGGTGAATCTCAACACCGCCCCGACCGCACCGACGAGCTTGCTTTGTGAAGGATCGAGTAATCCGCAGGCAGTGGCCGATCTTACGCCGGAGTTCAGTGCAATCTACAATGATCCTGACTCTGGGGATATTGCAAACCAGGCGTATATTCAGGTCAACACATCGAGTTCGTTCGATGGTGTGAGCATGTGGGATTCTGGCTGGCTTACGATCAGTAATGTAACGGAAGGGAATCGGTGCGCCAACATCAGTTATGCGGGGACGGCTCTCGCACTTGATGGATCCAGCTACTACTGGCGAATTGCTTTTAAGGATGACAGTGGTGCGGTTGGCGCATGGAGCGCGGCGGCCAGTTTTACGATGCGAAAGGATCTCACTGTTTCCGATACAGGGGTTGGTCAAGACACGAGCCCCCTTATCACGGCACAAATTACTATGCTTGAAAGCGGGATTGCCGTGGATGATGCGCCAGTCATAGTAGTGCCCATAGGCGTAGCCGATGCAGGGACAGCACAAGAGGAATTGCCTAACATTGCCGCAGCATTGCCCATAGTAGATGCGGGGGCAGGGCAGGACGCTGTTGAGCCTGTTGAAGTACGCCTGGTGCTTGCCGATAGCGGAGGCGCCTCAGAAGCGGTTCTAGCCTGGCACCCTGTTTCCATAGCCGACACAGGGGCAGCGCTTGACGCCATTGCCGCAATCCTGGCTCAGATTGGTGTGGTTGACTCAGGGATAGGCACTGATGACAGCGGACTGCTGGTGCTTAATCAGTTTACGGTGGTTGACGCGGGCGTAGGCACAGATACAGCGCCTCAGGTTGTCGTTAGTATTCCGCTTGTCGACGGAGGAGTAGGCGCGGACGCAGCGCCTCAGGTTGTCGTTACGCTTCCACTGCTCACCGATATTGGAGTAGGGCAAGAGGCCGTGGCAATTCGCGCAACATTCACGCTCTCGGATGCAGCTACGGGTCAGGATGCTCTGGCGTTCGACATAGTGGTTCCACTTGCGGAGGTGGGAATCGGCACGGACTCAATCGCCGCGATCCTTGCACAGGTGTCTGTTGCGGACACAGGGGCAGGGCAAGAGTTGCTTGACTTCTTGGTTAGCTTCGGTTTGACGGATAGTGGAGCTGCTCAAGATGTATTGTCACTGATCAACGCTTTTGTGTCTGTGACGGACGCAGGCGTAGGCGCGGATACAAATCCTGTGATTGGGAATTGGATCCCGCAAGTGGCAATCGACGTGCAATATCCAGAGGAGCCAGACATTGAGTACAGCTTAGATTGATGCTGGTTGTTAAGTAGCAAGAGGAAAATGCCTACTCAAAAGTGGGCGGGGGAGGAAACAAATGAGCAAGCAAGTGGCACTAGCCTCGGAAATCAAGTGGAATGCGCACTGGAAGATTGAGCGCTATGACGAGCAAGGCAACCTGTTCAACACCTCGACATTCGAGAAGAATGGGTTGGCAAACGCAGGTATCAACGAGTTACTTACCCTTGCCTGTGGCACGGGCGCAACCAAGTTTGACAACACCAATGCTTACATTGGCGTGGGTGATGATGCTACGGCCTTTGCCGCGGCACAAACCGACCTTCAGGCAGCCACCAATAAGCTGCGCAAGGCTATGGAGGCAACATATCCCACCTATGGTAGCTCGCAGAAGGTGACGTTCAAGAGCTCGTTTGGCGGGACTGAAGCCAACTGGCACTGGCAGGAATTCGCTGTGTTCAACGCGGCAACCGCTGGGGTGATGCTCAACCGCAAGGTCTCCGATCAGGGTACCAAGACAGCTGGCCAGACGTGGGTTGTCACCCTCGAAATTAGCTTGAGCTAGGAGGCAAGTGATGGCATCTAAACGAGTGAAGATCTACGATCCTGGGCGTGATGCGTATTACGACATCGATATCGAGGAGGCCAAGAAATACTTGGCTACCCTGGAAGAGCTGAAGAAAGCGATCGAGAAGGCAGAGGGATAGACAGTGGCCTTTTCGACAACAGTCTCCTCGAAGCAGCCAAACGAGGTCAAGGCCTACCGTGTGGACTTCTCGCCCGGGCTCGATGATGCATGGATCGATTCCCCTGAGATGATCACCGGGGTAGGCCTGAATGACCTCACTGTTTCCGGCACCTACTTTGCCGATACTAATGCAGAGTTTCAGGTGAAGATCTCTACCGCGTCGACCGTCGACAAATTCCAGTGGTCATCGGATGCGGGCGTAACGTGGTCATCTGAGATCGATATTACTGGCTCGGCGCAGCTGCTCGAGAATGGAGTGTCAATCGCGTTCGGCGCGGTTACCGGGCACACAGCGGCTGATGCATGGGCCTTTACCTGTCACTGCAAAGAGACGCTTAGCACGGTGTCCGTGGTCGCCTACGAGTGGGATCTGCGGGCACAAGTAAACCGGGAATACGATCTTGAAACAACGTACGCGGGCGCCGATGAGGCCGAGGTGGCTATCTACAAGGCGGGCGTGTTGCTTGTCCGCGATACCGTCACTCTTTCTCCTGGCCAGCGGACCCTCTTCTTTCAGGCAATCAACGATCTTCCATGGGTGGAAAAGGCAGACTTCTTGACCAGTGGCTCTGTTGGATGGGGCTATGTTGAAGGAAAACAGATGGTGTGGTTCCGCGCGCAGGGCGGCGAAGATCGTCACTCGTACAAGGTAACCGTACGCGCGATCAGCACGAAAGAAAAACACCTTGAAGCGGATATCATGATTCCAGTAGAGGAAGCATAAGGTGACTGCAAAAGAATACCCAGAAGTAGACAGGCGGCAATATGTAAACACAGCCACATGCTTGGCGCGGCAGGAAGCGATTACCAACTCGGTAAGGGCGTCTTCCAAGATTTTTGAGACAGAGGTTAAGTCTATCCACAGCTCACTTGCAGAGATGAGCTCGGACCTGAAAAAACAGGGAGAGGTTACACAACAGTTACACGATCAGTTGTTGATTGGTAATGGCAGTGAGGCAATCAAGGTTCAAGTGGCACGCAATACTACTTTTCGTGAAGAAATGGTAGAAGAGAAGTCACTGCTGAGATCAGCTCGTCGTGGTATCTGGATGGCCGTCTTGGTGGCTCTTATCTCTGGAGGTTTCACGATCTGGGCTGCTGTTATCGGTAAGTGGCCATAAGAGCACTACGCATACGAGACAAGAGGGTGCAGAGACACAAAAGGGCACTCTCAGGGGAGGGAAACAAATGAGCACAAGGAAGGCAGTAATCTCGCTGATGTTGCTGGTGTTGTTAGCAGCGATAAGCGGGTGTACATGGTTTACAGGTTCACAGACGGGTCCACCGCTGGTGGTGAGCGCATCACCAACAAGTGGACATCCTAGCGTTGATGCGGGCGGTCTGTTGGTGACGTTTCATTGTACTGGCGGAACAGGCAGCTACGGGTTAGCGCCTGGTGATGGCTCAGAGGGCCTTGCTTCAGAAGAGGGCACATTCACCCATCTGTATGCGGTCGGAGGCACACACGCGGCTATCGTTAGCTCAGGCGGACAAACTAAGACGATCACTGTTAAGGTGCCTAACCAGGCACCATTGGTTTATCCAGCATTCTCAGTATCGAAGTTTGACTGGATGGATAAAGTTGTACTTGATGGTCGATATCGAGTGCATGGCTGTCTAAATGGTGCACCTGTGAGCGTTACAGGGGCACGTGACTATGATGAAGATCCATTAACCTATGAATGGATAGTAACGGGGCCGGACAAAGACGGGCAAACGGTTAGCTACACAATCTTCGATCCTCAACGGAACAACATCACAGGACAAAGAACTGATAACGCAATTGTGGTGGTCTTTCCGGGGTGGACACAATCTAATCCACCGTTTCCATTCAGTGCTCCTCAATCAATAAAGCCTATGTGTGATACTCATCCTCCTCCCCCGACACCTGTGCCGGGAACCGGAACGATAACGCTCACGCTGAGGGTTTATGACCCTTGGGGAGGAGTTGGAGAAGCAAGTTGGACCAAGAGCCTCGCTTCTGGCGGGTGCTCATCTAGTCCATAAAGTTCCATAGGAGGGAACGATCATGAAAAGGGTATTGGTAGTAGCGTTGGGGTTGATGCTGGCGTTTTCCACGCTGGCCTTCGCGGGGCCGCTGATTGGGATGCAGCTTGTCCCAGCAACAGGAAACCCGATTGGATTTGTAGTTGGGTGGAGTCTTGGCGATATGCAGTTTGAGGCGGCCAAGGCCGACCTAGCTTCTTGGGACGGGGAATACACTCTGGCAGCTCTGTGGACACCGAGCACCGATTGGGGTAGCTACCGCGCTGGCGTGCGGCTATCCCTTGATTGGAGTGGAAGTCTTGTCTACAACGGCCTTGGATTTGTCGTTGGCGCACAAAAGCAGCTTTTCCCGGCAGGCGTGGTTTACGGCGAGTTGGATCTCTCATCTACGGGCACACTGACACCGCTCTTGGGGTTCAACTTTGTCTTTGATCTGTTGCCGGCTGGTGGCGGGGGTGGTACTCCATGAAGTTTGCATCTCGCAAGTTCCTGATGGCTGCTGTTGCAATTGTCACTGCAATAGTATCCATGATCGCCGGAGCGATCCCGGTTGATGCAGGGCTAAAGATTATCCTCAGCGTCGTGGTAGCTTACGTGGGCGCGGAGGGTATTGTCGATCTTGGACATGCCCTGAACACTAAGACGAAAAAGAAGTAGCAGACATGCAGCGTAGGTCCTGAGAGCGCCTATTCTGTTGTTTTACCTCCTTAACCCGGGGGAAGGCTGTCTCGGCTACAGTAGTCTTCAAGGCTGGGCTACAGTAGTTTCCTTGCCTTCCCCTTTTTTTGTTTGTTTCTGGCCTTTCTCCTTGCTATACTAATCTTGTGCTGATCGTGACAGCGCTAGGGCGAGAAGTGCTTACTAGAAGTAACCCTCGCAAGCTGGCTGTTCCTATGCCAGGCATCACGAGCTTGCCTTCCCTCTTTTTCTTGCTTGACATAAGCCTGGGCGTTTGGCAAGCTATCTGCCTACACAAATGCCTAGGCATCGTAATGATAACGCTTCCATCGAGGGGCGTTCTCTCTTCTCCGAGCTCGAAGAAGTACAAGATCGCGCGATTGCGCGCGGTCGGCGTATTGCTGCAGCCAGGCGCGCACACGGCTGGGTACAGGAGGACCTTGCTCAGAGGACAGGGTTACGCGTATCAACGATCTCCCGCATCGAGCGCGGGGTGATCCTGAAGCCTCAACCGCGCACATTAGCCACACTTGCTAAGACTCTTGGTCTTTCCAGCTTGACGTGATACTCTCTGGTGTGCTATATTGCACCTATGGCCGCCCATTCTCTGAAGGAACTAGAGCAAAACGATCGCCTGCAATGGAGTTATTACGAGCTCCAGACACGGGTGTCCAAGCTCGGCGAGATCAATTCTGAATGGGCCTCGCGCTCTGGTAAGCGAGGGAAGTGGTTGGTCTCCGATGCAGGGCTAGAGGTGCTTGTACGTCTGCGCGAACTGGAGCAAAACGGCTCCTCGGTTGACTCGGCGCTTGAGGTGCTACAACAGGAAACGACCAAACCCGCGCAGGAGAACGAGAGTGCATCACAGCAAGATCTGGCCAAGCTACATGAAGAGTCGCGCAATGTGCTGCTCGATCGCATTGCATCTTTGCAGGCGCGGGTAGCCGATCTACAAGCGGAGCGCGATCGCCTGCTTGGGTTGCTCGAAAACCTCACGCTTGCTCTACCGCCATCGCGCCAAGAAGAGGAGAAGAAACGTCAGGGGTTCCACTGGCTGTGGCGCCGCGGCTGATTGTAGAAACGTTTCTACAAAGGCTGCATGTGTGGTATAATGCTTTTGGTCAGTTCGTCTTGATGAACGTCGGCTTCATGCCGTGGTCTCGCAAGAGTCTTAGTCAAGAGGGCTGGCTTTTCTTTGGAGGTCTTGCCATGAGACTCCCGAGCATCGCTTTTTTTTGCTGTTTACGCTTCCTTCTGTTAAAGAGAAGAGGCTCGTGCTTCGTCCTTAGGGGACGGGAAACAGATGAGCCTCTCTCCGCAGTTTCTCAGTGAGGGATATCCTCACGCTGTCCTTACGTCTTCATTATAGTGAGCCGGTTCTTAATGTCAACTATAAGTGCCCCGGCTCGGATTCGAACCGAGATTGTCTGCTTCGTAAGGACAGCGCTCTATCCATTGAACTACCGGGGCACGTTCTCTATTGAGAGGCAAGGGCTTCCCTCAGTTTACTGAGATATCTTCCACTCTGCAATTTGTCTCCTTTACGCCCCAGTGCTATGATGGAGCTGGAGGCGGAACTGTGATAAAAAAACTGTGTTGGGCTGTTTGTGTTGTCTTGTTGGTTGGGGTTGTTGCTGTAGCGCAAGAAACAACGCTGATTCAAACTCCTTCTGTAGGTATTCACTCGGAATTTCTTCCGATAGTCATTACCGGCGGGGTTATTGGTAGCTTTCACGAGATGAAAGATCTCAATCAAGAGATAGAGTACTTCAATCATGATGCCCGCGTAGTCGCTCAAACGCTAGACGATGTGTATGCGATAAACATGTCTGTGAGCGGACGAGTCCCTGCACTCAGCCTGAGCGTTGGTTACTATGGTGAGCTAATGTACAAGCCTTTTGCATCACTTGGTGCTGGGATTGAAGCCGAGTTTTTGCAGGTGGGGACTCAAGGCACTGTAGATATTAGTACCCCGGAGCTGGGCGTTAAATTTACGCTTGATGTTGCCATACCCACGTTTGGTGTATGTGGAGTAGTAGCCTTTGATCCTTCGGATCTAATTGATATGCACGGCTGGACTGCTTCCATACAGACGGGGTTCGGATTCTACCGTACAGGTGCGCGCTCAGAAAAGCATATTCACTTGATTGGCATTGAGCACTTCTCGTTACGAGATGAAGTAAACGTGAAGGTCACGGAAAGCGCGTGGGGATCCAAAGAATCTTTGTCAGTCGGTTACCAGTTAAGTCCTAGCTTTCTGTTGAAACTCTCTTTTGCAGCGCGGCAACTTGTGTTCAAGAACGCAGGGATCAACTTCAATAATCTTGCGGACACGGTTGACTTGGATTTGGGCGGTATTTGCGTAGCCGCGTCAATCGAGCTTCGTTTCTGAAGCTCCAAGAACGAGTTCAGCCTGATTCTGTCTACATTTACGGGGCGTTGTTGCGTAGAGGGGTTGACAAGCAGTGTCGAACTGTGTATAATACGTAGCGGTGGTGTAAAAGATGAAAGAAAAAGGACTGACAAGTACTATGCCAGAGAGGAAAATGCTTGGGTTGGAAGAAGCGGCTTCTTTACTGAAGATCAATCCGCGCACCTTACGGAACTGGATCTACGCAGACAAGTATGGGATCCAGTCAGTTGTCAGAAAGATAGGAGGCAACGTTCTCTTTTGGGAGGACGACTTCATAGCTTGGATTGATAGCCACCGGCTCAAGGAAGAAGACAATGAATAATCAAATGAGAACGCCCCCCACTCCCCTTTCAAAAGTTGTAGAAGGCGTTTCTCGGCTTCGGAGGTCCAGTTATGAATCCCCTCAGCTGTAAACCAGTATACAGTCTCTTGCCTCCCTGGTCAATATCCCTTTACATCAGGAGGTCAAGATGCACCCACTAAGAATCCCCATACGCACAAGCGTTGAAGATGATGGCAGTACAACAATCAGCGGAACAATTCCAGCCTTAGACACATGGGAGCGAATCCGTGTTAATGCGCTGGAGGTTGTTCCCAGGGGAGCTGGCTGCTATGCCCTGTATCAGAAGGGCAAACTTATCTACATCGGTGAATCCAGCAATCTTAATGAACGGCTGAGCGGCCACAACGTTTCATTTGATGAAGCAGCGTGGTTGAGGCTCGATGGCGCACAACGTCTATTTGTAGAAAAGATCCTTATTTGGCGATTCATGCCAGAGGAAAACAACGAACTCAAGCGACACGACTATCGTATGAAAATCAAGGAGGAGGTGCTAGATGCGCAAGTTTAGTGTAACGATCAAGGGAATGGCCCCGGGGCTTTTGCAACATCGATATGACCCGACGCCACAGATGGAGGGAAGTAAGGCTCCATCTCTCAACAAGTTCAGCCTCAAAGAATGGCGCAATGCAGTGTATGCGATGGCAGATGGACAGATCTATCAGCCAGCCGTTCATTTGGAACAAGCAATCAGCACTGCTGCTAAGACGCAGATGCTGAAAGGACGGAAGACCTGGATGGATTGGGTGCGCGGGAACCTCCTCATTGTTCCTGACGAGATTCCACACGGCGTTGACATTTCTCATTTGGAGCAGGCGGAGACAATGCTATCAAGTAGCTTGGGCAACGCTTTGGTGTACCGCAACGAGCAAGTAGCCATTCATGTTGCGCGCGCAATCGTGGGGAAGGCAGCGGTGCCGCGGGTGCGAGTGTTGATGTACCCCTGGTCATTGACTTTCGAGGTTGTCGTTCGTGACGTGCCTGTTGAGATTCCGGAGAACGTATTGCGAATGATCATCGAGAATGCAGGGGTGTTCCCAGGCATTGGTGATTATCGTCCTGAGAAGCGCGGGAAGTACGGAACCTTCGAGGTAACGGACTTCAAGCGGGCCTCATAGGAGCATCAGCCATGACACAGGCAACCCGGCATGGTGAGGCACGGCAAAGCAGGGTGGGGCTCGGCTGGGTATGGCCTGGTAAGGCTTCCCAAGGACAACTTGGCTGGGTACGTTCTGGCGGGGCATGCCACGGCAGAACGTACCCAGCCAAGTTGTCCTTGGGAAGCCTTACCAGGCCATACC
>JALTFO010000199.1:45576-49665 GCA_027007005.1 Candidatus Bipolaricaulota bacterium
TGCCACGGCAGGGCGGGGTCTGGTCGGGCATGGCTTCCCAAGGCAAGGACAACTTGTCAAGGTGCGGCCAGGTGTGACATGGCTTGGCGGGGCAAGGTGAAGCAAGGCAAGGCTTCCCAGGGCAAGGACAACGCGATTGGGCCTGGCGCGGCGTGGTAAAGCAAGGCAAGGCTTCCCAAGGCATGGACAACCAGGTCTGGTATGGCCTGGCGAGGCACGGCGGGTTCTGGTCGGGCTTGGCTCGGCATGGTAAGGCAAGGACAACACGGCTCGGCACGCTTGGGCCAGGCATGGCCCGGTGGGGCGGGGCATGGTCGGGCAAGGCAGGGCAAGCTAGGGACAGGAAACGAGAAAGGAGGAATCATGAGCAACAAACTGGCAAGTTTTCAGGAGATAATGATTGAAGAAGCCGCACGTCAGCACGACTTCGAGATCAATCGAGAGGTGATGATGATGAACCGGGACGCCACGCATAGCTCTCTTCGGAATAGTGAGGGGGAAGGAAACACGTCAACTGGGAACCGCGTGGCGTCCCTCAACATGCAGAGCGGACCAAGCCCGTATCAATTCAGGGATCCAGGCGCTGACTTGATTGACGCGATTCTCAACGCTACTTGGATCATCCGTAAAATGTTGGAGGCCCATCCTACATCCAAGGAGATCCAAGATGCACTGGAGATGGCTGTAGGCCTGAGCCAAGAAAGCAGCATAATCGTGATCAAGACGCTCCCGCACATTAGGGCTTTGATTCCCGACTATGTGCCCGATCGTGATCTGTTGATGAAGGCGCTGAAACAAGCACAACGCTACGCCGAAGAAGAGCTAAATTACGCTCCTGTTGGGCTAGGCAACACGGTAAAAGTGTGATATACTGAAACTACAGGTGGCTGGGCACATCGGACAAGGCTCAGGCAGGTACGGTAATCGAACAGAGATGCCGGCTATTCCTGATAGGTAGCGTGTGGATGACCAGTCCAGCCACCAAACAAACCAAGGAGGTTTAAGAAGATGCTACACGTGGAACGAGAAGGAGCCCTCGTACAGGGCGGAACAGCAACCAAGACGCCGCTGGAAGAGCAAGAACTAACCGCGCCCGTACAGCAGCAACCAAGCAGAGCAGTCGCTCCAAGCGAAGCCCCTCATCGCCGGCGAGGGATGGAGGCGTATGAGCCGCGGGGCATAGTGATGCCACCACGACTACGCATTGGCCAGCCGATGACCTCAGGGATTACTGAAGGTATGTTCCTCAACGAGAACACTGGAGAGGAGATCAAAGAGATACGTGTAGTCTTCCTCACACAGCGTCCCTCGCGAGTGTTATTTGATGATGACGGCAACTGGCTCTGTCGATCAAACGATGGGCACTTCCCTTCGGCAACGACTGATGGAGAGATTGCACCGAACTGTGCGGTATGCCCGTACAGCAAGTGGGGCGAGGACGGTACTCCACCCAAGTGCAAGGAGTACTGGAACTTCCTGGCCATTGATACGCAGACCAAGAAGCCTTTGATGTTGCAGGTACACGGTGTCAGCATGAGGCCAGCCGATGCGTTCATGCAGAACGTCATGCTGTGGGATGTCGATCTGTTCCGGGTGGCCGTGACGGTTAGTCTTGAACTCCAGGAGAAGAAGAATCGCAGGTACTACCAACTACGGTTCACCGATCTGAACATGATGGACGAGGAAGAGGCAGCAGACTACGAAGCGCTGTACACTGAGCTGGTGGAGCGCGGCGGATTGATGTCAGCAATGACAACGGCCCCCACATCCAGCAAAGACATCCCGGTAGATGAAGAGGTGCCGTTCTAGAATACAAGCTTCAGGGGGAAAGGAAACAGATGAGCATACAAATAGAACACCATCGTGTGTATTTCCCATTTCTTCCAGATGAATCGCGTGATCGAGCGCTTCTTGATGGGTCGATCACCGCAACGATTCGTCCAAAGCGCCTGGGGTATCCCGGGGACACCTTCCTCATCTTCCATCTAGGTATGTACTGCGAGATAGACGCTGTACGCGTCTTACCACTAGGTGTAGCCGCTCTGCGCCACTACCGGGCGTGTGGCTACACCTCACGGGTTGCTATGCTGGCTGACTATCAACGAATGCATCCGTACGTTGGCCAGCAGTTGACGCGCAACGTGTTTGTTTACTACTTCCACAAGATTCCGAGCCCCGCGTTCAAGAAGGAGGCCGTACATGCCGGAAGCGTATGAGATCTATTACCTGGATGATCATGGTGAAGAGCACGAGCTCGGAACGTTCATCGAAGAACCGATGGAAGCTGAGAAGCTACGTGCGCGGATGAAGGCATGGATCGCGCGGGTTCATGGGGACGAGGAAGCGCAAAAGTGGACCCATTATGGCCCAAGGTACCGCAAAGCATAAGGAGATAAAGATGCTACGCAGGAGTCCCAATGGAGTACCCAGGCGGATTACAAGTCCGACTGCACCAGCACTTCACCTCCTTGATGTTGGTGATCTACTACGATGATACACGGTTCGATTCCGGGGATTTCAAGCAAGAGCAACAGGGGCGAGAGTGACGAGACACAAAGGGCCTCTCGCCCCAGCATTTACAGAGGAGTGATAAAATTGCTGCAACTGCCAACGCTAAAATTGCTAAGGGATATGCTGAAAAAGCCAGACATTTATCGTCATGAACCAATGAATATTACAGATTCCTTCGAAAAGCAGCAGACCTTTCATAAAATGCGTGTAAAAGCCCTCGTTTCCTGTGGTATCTATCCTCCAATAGCAGGAAGCCTTGTATTTGCCGGATTAGACACCTTGGAGAAGATTTCAAAGCTTACAGCGAATGAATTACTTGATGTAAAGCAAATAGGCATATCTAGTGTGCTCTCAATAATACAAGTCTTACACAAGCACGGTCTTGCTCTTATTGATGAGCAGCTGACACAGGTTTGCAAGCACTGTGGAAAAAGGAAGTCATTAGATGAATTTTATGGCTATATTCCTTATAAAGAAATTCACCACCATGCTTGGTGTAAAGACTGTAGGGAAAAGGCACAACATGAGCAAGAACACCAAGCTGCTGTTAAAAAACTTAAACAAGAAATAGACCGAGAATTCCTCAAGATACGAAAGCTTGAGCGCCAGCTGAACGTCATTACAGCAAAAGAAATAGACAAAAAACAGTCTGATATACGAAGGCTTAACAAAAAACTAAGCTTCGTTATCGCAGATGAAAAGGAGGCTGCTAGTGGGACACTCAAAGCTTGAGATCGATGTGTACAGTTGTGAAGCGTGCGGATGGGTGGGCACCGAGCCACGCAAGGTGAAGGTTGCTGAGCTTGCTGCAAACGAAATGGGTCAGGTGCGTAACGGTAGCCGCGGAGGACAGGTGTGGGAACGCTTTGATTGCCCCCTCTGTCACACCTCGATCAAGGCATCACGGCCAGTGAGCTTGCTGCAGGTGGCCACGGTCAAGGGACAGAAGATAGATTCTACAAGGGGAGTAGTAGATGAATGAACCGAGGCAGGGCGTGGGTTTCTTTCTTGATGGGCCATTCTCACCAGAGGGCGTTCATAATCCGAGCAAGGAACTCAGACATATAGCCTATGTTGGAATCCCTTGGATTGTGCCGAGTTACGGAATGACCGTGCGGGTATTGTTGTACCGCTCTAAGAGAATTGGGGGTCCCCTCTCTGCCAAAGAGGGGACAGGAAACATATGAGCATCGGTGGAGTAAAGTCCACGTCAACTGGCGGGCCTATTATACAGCTTTTGTGTGTCAAGGCAATAGCCAGACACTTGACATGACCCAGCTGAAGGTATAGGATAGGTGTGGATGTGGTGCATATCACACCTGGGGAAAAGGAGACACATGAGTAACTGGCCATCATCATCCCTGGCAAGGATGAGCGAAAACAGAATCTCCCTGGCAAGGAGATTTGTTGGGGTTGCCCTCCATGAGGGCGCATGTGTCGTGGATGAAACTACTCGGATGTTACTCCGAGGGCACTGCTATTGTAGCAAGTGCCCCCGAGGATGTCAAGGGTGAGGGGGTAAGATGCAAGATCAGGTAGTTGTTGAACGACGACAAGCACCGTTTGCCTGGCAGGAAA
>JALTFO010000200.1 GCA_027007005.1 Candidatus Bipolaricaulota bacterium
GGGAACCTGCATGCGATGGAATAGCCAGAACTACATGTACGTTGGGGCAAGGGCCGTCCTTGTCCCAACGCCACAAATGGATGCGGCGACTGTGTTCAGGCTGGGCCAATAAAACTTGAGAGATGATTTAAGCGCATCTAGTGGACACTCTATCTATAATAGTATGTCTATAGATTATAAACATAAATCAGAATAAGACATTAATGTCTCACTCCAGATTGGCCAAATAATAAATTGGGGTAAGAGGAAGAAGGGCCTTATCTTCATCTGTTAGTTTGTGGTAATGCTCCTGCCATAGATCGATGAATCGGGCGAGATCTATCAGTTCAACATGTACGTGCGACCCACGAGCAGCCTTCTTGGCATCCGATGTGAATCCGCCTGTGGAGATGAATATTCCGACGTCTCCATCTTTTTGTAGAATTCCCATTAGTTGGCGGATCTCCTGTACCGTTGCTGGCGTTTCGCGATGTTTGACCTGAGCTTTGATCCTTGGCGATACGGTCCCGAGGGGGTCACGATATGCTATTACATCTACTCCGCCGTCCTTTCCCCGAGGAGCAACAAAAGGTGTATAGTAGCCCATACCGCGTAGGAGTGCGGCAGCAAGATCCTGGAATTCATAAGGGTTCTTGCCTCTCATGTACCTCTCGATGCTCTCTGACATTACTTGTTGAATTTGCTCTATTGTAATTGCCTCGCTTGCTTCTTGATCTTCAGCCTGAGTATCCCCAGAATCGAGCACGTCTTCTTTAGGATTTTCGGTTTTCCATGTTCGGTAAGCAGCTGTTGCCTTGTCGAGAAGAGCTGTTTCTCCTAATGCCAGGGCTTCTTCTCCCTCTCTGGTCAGGTACCACTTTCCGCCTTTCTTCACTAGGAATCCTGCTTTCACGCAATCGATAGTGAAGAAGTGGAGTGTTGTCTGCCATCGGATGTATCCCGTCTTCTCGTAGCGCTGCCTAGCCCAGTCATCAAGGTCTACACGCTTTTCCACTTCATTCATTACGTCCCGGCTACGCATTTCGCCACCATTCTCTTTCAGTACTTGTAGAGCAGAGTACACCACCTTGGCTGCCAACTCTCGGGATCGAGACTGCTTCTTCATGTTTCCTCCAAGAACTTCTCTAACGATTTCAGTATAATATTGGCTCAGATTCTATGCAAGCCAGGATATCGGACTAACCTCGGAGACTGTTGATTTACTGATTCTGATGTTCTGTTGCAACTGGCTAGTCTCCTGATCCAATGATCCACACCGGATTGGCTGTTATCCCACTTCTCTGCTCACAGGGATCAGGGGAATACCGTGCACGCCGCATTGTGGGAAGAACAGCTCTGTGTCACGGAAGGCCGCCTAGCCTTTCAGCTTGCTTGCGGGACCGCTTCGAACAGCAGCCGGTGGATGTCGGTTCCCGGTGCTCTTTTCGAGAGATGAAGCATCTCGATACCAACAACTCTATCTTGCTCGTCGTAATCCACAATGATACCAGGCGCGACTTCTTCAGAACGACTCGCAAGCGCCTCGCTTAAGTCGAGATAAAGAGCGTCAGCTTGCTGATCCACTTTCAGTTTCATCGGTTCGTCCTCCGGCGATCAAAGAATACTGTCACAACCCGCGCCCTCATCCGCACGAGTTCAATCTGTATTACGATCTCTGATTTCACCGATGAGACGGTAGGCGCTGCGCACGTACTGTGGGAAGACGAGGAGCGCTCCCTGCGCGCTGCGGTGAGTTATACTGAGAGCACGCGCACGGCCTCTGTGATCGCGCGTGTGATCGATCAGGTTCTCCAGGCCCTTCAAGTGCAGTTCGATCTCTTCGCGAACCTGAGGGGGTAGTCGGAGGGAAGGTAGGTGGCTGCGGATCTCCTCTAGTTGATCACTGTAGAAGTCCCCAGTCGCTATATTGTCACTTCCAAGCTCCGCCTCG
>JALTFO010000201.1 GCA_027007005.1 Candidatus Bipolaricaulota bacterium
GCTTCCTCTACGCTCACTTGACCTAGCACCTGTAAAATGCTACCTTTGTTCATACGGTGGCCTCCTTTTCTCTTTCTTTCGACAGCTTTACTGCTGCCTGAGGCCATCGTCAAGTTTTAACAACTAGCGGGACACTTCCGTTGTTTCCGATGTTATCACTCCCATCCGAGGTATGGGTAAGCTGTGTGAAGCCCGATCCGTCAGTATTTGCTGTGCACACTTCACTATTGTATCCCCAGTAATTTGGCTGCTTTATAAACGCCACTTTGGCGCCACTATTGCTCACATCAGCACAGCGAATCTCAGCGTCGCTCTCATACAGAAACGTTCCGAAACCAGACCCATTGATGTTGACACGAGCAAGATACAAAGAATCAGATGTAGTATCCCTTGTGCCAACGATTAGGGTATCATTATCTAACCATTCTGGCCAACTCAAACCTCCTGTATGTGGGTTCTGCGACGTTTCATGACGTTCATAAACTAGAGTCACCTGCTTAGTCTCAAGAGAATAATAGAATAGCTTAGATGTTCTATTAGGTGCTACCCCACTGGCTTGGTTAAATGCTATTTTTTCACCGTCTGGAGACCATCGCACTTGCCCGTATGTTACTCCAGGATCGCTATTGGATGTGACTTGCATTACTACAGAGCCATCCTGCGTAGTAATGTAGATATTACCTATACCTTTTACAATAGACGAATATGCCAACAATGTACACGTTGGCTGCGGCGGCAAAGGAGGATTCACGCCAAACATCGTGCAGCCCGTTATCACCGCTAGTACCAACACTAACGTTCCAAGAAACGTAAGCCTTTTCATTTTTCCTCCTTTCTATACCCCATATTAGCAATATAATATTATACAACATGGAGCAGGCGATCTAAAATTCAGAGATCAAGTGGGGGCAAGGGTCAGACCTTCGATCTTAGGATTTCTTCTTCTCATGGACGCGCTTCGCAATCACACTGACCGTCGAGTACAGCAACCCCACATAGTCTCCCACTTCTTGTAGTGTGTAGTGATGAAGGCGTATCGCCTGGTAGATTCGCTCATTGCGCGTTGCCTTGTCGCTAACATCGCTGAACAGCTCCTCCAAGCTCGGCCGTGCGGCGAAGCGCTCGTGTTTGCGGTACTCTGGATCAATCGGTTTCTCCTTGAGCAGAGGGCGCAGCTTGTCCACAAATCCATCGCTCCCTAATAGCGAACCAGCTCTCAACCCATCCCACAGATCCATCCCTCGTCCTTCCTGAACGAACTGCCGGTAGGCCCAGACAGCACGCTTCGGGTCTGAATCGAACTGAGACAGAATCCATTCTGTCGTGAGAAACGAAGGCGCCTCCACTTGGCCAGCAGTCGCGCGGTAGCTGCTCCACCGCCAATCGCGCGCACTCCTGACCACCTTCGCTCGAACTGGATTGAGCACGATGTAGCGGGCTACCTCCAGCAAATGGCTCTCCTTTTCGATGAGGATTGCCTTGAATCGCCCTTGAAGAAGATGCCCCACTCTGTCGTGACGATGATTGAACCACTGGGTGTACACGCCATTGAGAAGGTGCATCCCACGAGACAGGTTGGCATCAGGTGTCTCAATGAGAAGATGGTAGTGATTCGTCATCAAACAATACGCATGGCAAATCCATCCGAATCTATCGACAACTTCAGCCAGGATCCCGAGGAAGTGCCTTCGATCAGCGTCGTCTAGAAAGATATTCTTGCGCGCGTTCCCACGGCTCGTAACATGATAGAGAGCCCCTTCAAATTCCAACCGTAATGGCCTTGTCATGATGTGACTACTACAGCAGATAGAAATCCTAAAAACAAAGGTGTGACCCCATGCTAGGCCAGCTTGGTTTCGATCTTCTCGATTCTCCTTGTATTGTTCCTTACGTTGGACTCCACACGGACGAGCCAGCTGTTCGTCGCCGCTCGTTCCTGATCGAATCGTGCGAAGTCCGCCACCAACCCATCCAGCGTGTTCATGATGCTGTTGAAGTATCCGTCAAACTTATCCACCTTCGCGGTTAGTTGGGTTAACTTCTCACTGTTTATCACCACTTGAGCGGTGACACGCGAAATCGCAGCTCCGTTGGCTTCGATCTTGGCAGCGTTAGATTCTATCTTTGCTGCATTCCCGTCAATCTTCCTGCCGTTCGTGTCAATCCTTGCGCTAAGTTCCTGCTTCAGTTCTTCAAGGTCTCTCTTCGTCGCTGGTTCGTCATGTTGCATGGCCCTATCCTCCGTCAACAGTTATAGCAACCTGCGTCGATGATGTCAAATCTGAGTTCCACACACAAGATTCCCGGCGAGAAAGCATTTCGCTTGCGTAGCGTCGCAGCTCGTCTGCGACGGTTAGGGGCAAACCACGTGGAGGGAAGACCAGGCGGATACGCCGAACAACGCCTCTAAGCAGAAGCAACGTCGGGCACCCCATGGAGTAACTCCACAGGGCAGGCAGGGCCCGACGCTACGAAAAGGCACCGCAACGCGGGAGTGCTTCCTGCCTGCGCAGCGTCGTAGCTCGTCTGCGACGTTCTCAAAAGGGGTATCCTCTCGCCCGCTCGCTATCACTCGCTCAAGACGCAGAGATCGCTAAGGACTGTCTCTTCTTCTCTTTTCCGTCTCTGCCGCTTTTCTTGGCGATCTTTGCGTTGAACGTCGGAGACCAGCTCCGACGCTCGTAGGATTCGCCGCCGTTCTTCGTGTCCTTCGTGGTGAAATCTCTTTAACATTCGTCCAAGAATCCTAAGATCAAAGGTCTGACCCCACGGAAGTGGAAGGAGGTGGATGAAAAAGGCCCTGAGGATTTCTCCCCAGGGCCATGATGGTTCTTTGTGTACGTCCGGTGCTTACGCACCCAACGCTGTTATCTAAGGATTACTACTGGCTTGACAGTGCTTACTACCCACTGCCCGTTAACCTTCGCGGACATTACGTACTTGTACGTACCGTTCGCTAGGTATTCACCGTAGTCGTTGTCCGTGTGCCACGCTAGGCTCGTTCCAGCAACTTCGCCGCTAGAGTAGACAAGCGTTCCAGCAAGATCGTAGATCTCTACCTTCACCGCTTCTACCATTCCGGCCGCCGCTCCCTTTACGCTGAAGTACGTGGTGTGTACGTCAGTTACAGGGTTCGGTGAGTTGCCGAACGTTAGTCCGAGTGCACTAGCTGTAAACACTGGCATCGCAGGCAGGTCTGCCGGTGCAATCGCCATCGGCGCTGCCTTCGGCGCATACGCTGCCGCGCTTACCGGTGTCCCAGAGGCATGGGCGAGCTTCAGGCTCAGGCCATCGACCTCTGCCTTCATCCAGTATCCATACCACGGGTTCAGCGTGCTAGGCGTCGTGTACGCTCCATCTACCGCCGTGTAACCGTAGATGTCGTCTGCTACCCAACCAGCCGCCACTGCATCAGCCCAAGACTTCGTCTCGCTGCCCTTGACGACCTGGATCGCACTCTTGGGATAACTCCACGGAGCGCTGATCTGGTACCAACCAGCAGTAGAGACATCGATCGTTTCGTCGTTTGTTACCTGTACACCATGATCGGTAACAACCGCGCCCGCAGGAAGGGTAACCCAATAACCCTTGGTAGGAACGATGTTCGTCGCCACTACGTACTGACCCGTTGCCGGATCGTAGGTGTAGGCGGTTCCACTGAATAGGTCGGACGCAGTGCCGGTGTTGAGCGGCACAGAGACCATGTACCAGCCAGCCGTCGCACCGTAGGTGTGCGTCTTGGCAGGAGCCGAACCCGGGCAGCTCGATAGCGCACCAGAGACATCGACTTCACCAAAGACATTGCTTCCGGGTACCGGCGTTGCCGCCCAGTAGTTTCCCGTAGCATCGAGGGCGCCAAGCCCGTCATTGCGGGCGAGAACCGGCGCATCGAAACAGTTGCCGTGCACCTTGAAATTGGCGGCGTTGCCGACCGAAGTCACTAGGACTGCGGTCGCTCCACCACTAACTGTGTTCTTGGTAGCAGCATCCGTACCGACAATGTCGGCCGCACCTGACTCGAGCGAGAGACCGGTAACATCGTTATTGAGGATGTTGCCCTGGACGAGCAGCGGATTATCAACCGTACCACCGCGGAGCTGGAGACCGATATCGGCCATTCCCTCGATCGTGTTGTTGGTCACCGGCATCTTGAACGTAGCCTGGGTGAGGATTTCGATCCCAACCCGCATGTTACCGGAATTAGAAACGGTGTTTCCGGAAACGCTGCAGTTCAGATCAGTCTTAACCTTGATGCCAATCGCAGTACTGGTGTTCTTGCCATCGACGGTGGTGAACCCGCTCACTGTGTTATTGGTAATTTCGCAGTTCTGGATCTTCTTGGTGCTGGTACCTTGATCGACATCGATACCAACAGCGTAGGTTGTGCTGCCGGCATTGGTAACCGTGTTTCCGTCGATCTTAACGTTTGTGATGTTACCACCAGAACCGGAGGTGTTGACATGAATCCCGGCGTATGGGCTAGCCGTTGTGGCATCCTGCGCCGCGCCAGTAATCTTGTTGTCGAGGATGTCGTTGTTCATGCCGCCGGTCACTAAGATCCCGTCGTCCTTGACGCTTTCAATCGTGTTATAGACGACCTTATTATTCGACTGGCTCTGCACGTTGATCCCCACACCGCCGGTAAGGATGTTCTTAATCGTGTTCGCTTCCGGTACCGAAGAAGTGCTTGCAGCAGCGGGAACTACCTGAGTTCCGTTACCACCGATCGTCTCGTTATCAGCAGCGAGCAGAATACCATCGCCGCCACCGGAGACGGTATCGATCGTGTTACCGTACACGTGGCAATTACTGGCCGCGAGGTTGATCCCGTGGTTCCCACCGCTCACGTTACTGATCGTATTTCCGACGATCTCGGAGTTGGTACCTGCCACATCGATCCCATGACTACCGGTGACCCCGGAAAGCGTATTGTGATAGATCTTGTCGTTCGCGCCGGTTTTGATCCCGCCACCCGAAACACCGGTTAGGGTGTTATTATCTATCGTGTTGTTCCCCGCCGAATCGATCCCGATACCAGTGATCGTGGTGAACGTGTTGTGACTGATGGTGTTACTCGTACCGCCACCAGCGTTGTCGATGCCCTTCCCTCCAATGTTGCTGAAGGTGTTATCCGAGATGTTAAAGCTGGTATTGGAGTTATTGGTCATCTTAACACCGTCAGCGCTGGCACCGAGGATCGTGTTATCGGTGATCGTGGCATTGCTCGCAGCGGTACCGGAACTGATGGCGTCGATCGCGCTCCCCGTCAACGTCCCATTACCGGTCGCGTCGATCGTGTTGCCCGTGATCGTGGCATTGGAGCTGCCAAACTGGATCCCGTCTCCAGTAGCTTTAGCAGGATCTGCGGTAATCCGGTTATAGGAATACTGGTTGTTCGAGCCGCCGCTATCGATGATACCCTGGCTGGTTGCTGTGACAACACCATAGGTGAAGACATTCCGCAATACCTGAGTATTGGTGGAATCACCGGCGAGGTTGATTCCCGTGCCTCCGAGTTTACCAGCGATGTTGTCCGTGATCGTGGAATTGGAGTAGCCGTGGGGAGTACCGCCAGCGCCGATAAGTCCACCGGCGTTGTTGATGGTGTTGTTCGAGATGGTAGCGTCGTTGTACGGGCCACCACTGGTATTGTTAACCAGGAAAGTGGGGGCGCCGGTACCAGTAACGGTACCTTGCACCGAGTTGTGCTCAACGACGGCACCCATGCCGCCGGCAAGCTTGATCGCCGGGACGTTGCTGTTCGGCATCTTGAACGTGCAGTATTTAACAGTTGGATCCTGCCCGTTCAACTCGACGGCAGCGGTAGTAAAATGCTTCGTCGCGTTATCTTCAAACGTGACGCCCTGAATGACGGTCTTGTAGCCGCCATTATCCTGGATGCCATATGTGGCATTATTAGCAGTCGTAGTAGCAAGCGTAACGTTCTGGATCGTCGGATGCTGAACGCCGGCGTTGATGCTGATCAAGAACGTCTCCAGCTTCAACGTCGCATCGGGCACCTCACCGACGATCGTCACCCCGTTATGTTTAATCGTTAGATTGTTCCCTAACGTTACACCAGTAGCCGGCACGCAGTACGTGCCCGCGTTTACGATGTCCCCGCCCGCCGGCATATTGGTGCCGAGGTCGATCGTCCCCGGAGGGCAGGCTGCAAACGCCGGAATAACCGCTAATCCGACAAGCAGCGCCATGACAAGGACAGCTATTTTCACTCTGCTTAATTTCACTTCGTACCTCCTTCTTCCATTATTGGAATCAAATCCCTTTGTTAACCGAATTTTATCACTTAATCGGCGAATAATGGACCACCTCCTCAATGAGGTTCACTCTATCTGATCTATTCATCTACACTCCTCAAATCACCTTTGCCCTTTGTACGGGAAGGCTGCCTTACGGCTCCCCCTCCCGCAAAGGACGAAATTAGGAGCCGTCTGTTATTCGCTCGCCGGCGCTGGTGTTGCGTTTCCGCCCAGCAGGCTCCCCAAAGAGAACTCCGCCGAGAGAACGAGCGTGTTACCAGCCTGTTCGTTCAATAGATACGCCGCATCAACGTACAGCCCTGCTACGTTGATCCCCGCGCCAACACTGAAGTAGTAGTCCTGGAAGTCATC
>JALTFO010000202.1 GCA_027007005.1 Candidatus Bipolaricaulota bacterium
CGGATCTACGGATATCGTTTTCGCCCTCAGGGCCGGATCTATGCCAAGCCAGTGGATGAGTACAAGGGCAAGACCCTTGCCGGCCGGGCGCTGCAGGTGATGATCGATAACAACCTAGATTTCGCCATTGCCCTCTACCCCTACGAGCTTGTCACCTACGGCGAGAGTGGGCAGGTCTTTCAGGATTGGATGCAGTACCTCTTGGTGAAGAAGTACCTTGAAGTGATGACCGACCACCAGACGTTGGTTATCCAATCGGGACATCCACTGGGGCTCTTTCCATCCAAACCGGATCAGCCGCGCGTGATCAACACCAACACGCTGATGGTGGGGATGTTCGATGACGACGAGCACTTCCGCAAGGCAGCGGCGATGGGTGTAGCCAACTACGGCCAGATGACCGCGGGAGGATGGATGTACATCGGTCCGCAGGGGATTGTGCACGGAACGACAATCACTCTGTTAAATGCCGGGCGCTTATTCCTCGGAGTGTCGCCAAGCGATGACTTGCACGGCAAAACGTTCGTCACCTCTGGCCTCGGGGGGATGAGTGGAGCGCAGGCCAAGGCGGTGGAGATCGCTGGAGGAGTGGGGATTATCGCCGAGGTTGACAAATCGCGGATAGCGCAGCGCCGAGAGCAGGGTTGGCTCTCCAAGTGGTCGGATGACCTCTCCCAAGTGATCGATTGGATGGTGGAGATCGCGCAGCGCGGCGAGGCGGTATCAATTGGCTATCACGGCAACATCGTCGATCTGTGGGAATACATCGTGAAAAACGACATCTCGATCGATCTCGCCTCTGACCAGACGTCATGCCACGCCGTGTACGACGGTGGATATACACCTCAAGGGACCTCCTTTGAAGAGGGGCGGCAGCTTCTAAAAACCGATCGCGATGAGTTGAAACATCGGATCGACGCATCCCTGCGCCATCAGTTCGCCCTGATCAAGGAGATGACGCAGCGTGGCACGCATTTCTGGGACTATGGTAACTCGTTCATGAAGGCAGTGTTTGACGCTGGGGCCACGGAGATTGCTAGCAATGGGCGCGACACGAGCGACGGGTTCATCTTTCCTTCCTATGTGGAGGATATCATGGGGCCACTTAATTTCGACTACGGCTATGGCCCATTCCGCTGGGTCTGCCTATCCGGGAAACACGGCGATCTGCTGGCAACCGATCGAGCGGCGATGGAGTGCATCGATCCCACCAGAAGACCGCAGGACAGGGATAACTACGAGTGGATAAAGAACGCCGAGCGCCATCAATTGGTTGTCGGATCACAAGCGCGCATCCTGTACGCCGATGCCGGTCTGCGGGTGAAGATCGCTCATCGATTTAACGAGCTGGTGCGCGAAGGGGCGATCGGTCCGGTGATGATCGGTCGCGACCATCACGATACCGGATCGGCCGACTCACCGTTCCGCGAGACGGCGGACATTTTCGATGGATCGAGGATCATGGCCGATATGAGTGCACACAACTTCGCTGGGAACGCTGCTCGCGGGATGAGCCTAGTGGTGATGAGCAACGGCGGGGGCGTTGGTATCGGGAAGGCGATCCATGCCGGATTTGGCCTTGTCCTCGACGGGAGCCAGCGGGTTGATGGAATCATCGACAATGCTCTTACCTGGGATGTGATGGGCGGAGTCGCCAGACGCGCCTGGGCACGCAACGAGAATGCTGTTTCCACCGCATCAGAGTGGAACAGAGATCACGAGAATGTAGGCCAGATCACTATCCCCTACGAGCCTGAGGACGGCTTGGTGGAGGATCTGGTCGATCGAGAGCTGATCTGAAAGCCGAGGGGAATTCACCACCAAGAGACGTCGGATATACTATGCGGGCATACAGTCAATTCCCGCAGCCGGGCTTACACCGGCCAGACACGCGGCCCTAGGGGCTGCGAACGAAGAACACGAAGGACGTCAAGAAGAGCGGCAGGCTCCTGAGGAGAGGTAACAGACCAGGAAGAGAGACGCTTTCTTTGCGGTCTTGGCAAACTTGAGTGAGCGATAGCGAACGGGCGTGGGAACGCTTGCTTTAAGGAACGCTACGCGAACGCGAAAATCGGAACGTGGAACGGAAAGGCATCCTTAGGCAAGAATGTAGCGCCGGGCCATGTGCCCAACGTTGCAGACCTGTCTGCGTGCTGAGACGCACAGGTAGACAAGCTGCGATACTACGAAAGGCTGACATGACACTGAGGAGTTACTGTAGCATCGTACCCTGTGTACGACGGCCTCTTTCTTGGGGAGATTAGTGTTTCAGCACAGGCATCATCATGGTCTGCAATCTGAGGTCATTCTGACCAAACAGAAAGGTGCGCCAGTCTTGCGCTGGCGCACCTGATCATTTCACACGTGATCTCTCCTAGCGGTTGATGAACACTGTTCCTTTGCCGGTGAAGGTATTCGTTCCATCGGTCGCCATCACAACGTAGATGTAGCCTCCGTTGGCAAGCTTTCTACCAGCGCTGTTACGCCCGTCCCACGGAACGGAGATCGTATTCGCCTTCTCTTGTTGCCACACGCGGTGGCCCGAGAGGTCGTAGACGCTCACGCTGAAGCTCGTCGCCATTCCATCTCCCTTGTAGGTAAAGGAGACGGTGTCGGTAAACGGGTTTGGTCCAGCGTAGAAGCTATCCACATTCAACTCTGTGCTAACGATCGTTACGGTGTCGGAGCTTGTGTCGCTCGTGTCGCTTGGATCGACGTAGGTCGCTGTGACCGTGTCTCCGATGCTACAAGAGATATTGATTGGGTCAGTAATGAACGTCCCAGGTTGCTCTCCAGGCATAGGATGAAAATCGTACGTATTGTCAGCGATGGTGATCGCTTCCGGGAGCGTTCCCGCCCCCGCTACTGATCTATCGATGACCTTTACGTAGATCGGATCACCGATCGCATACGCATCGACATCGTTGCCATTCGCATCGACGAACGACGTTGTAGATCCCTGTTCAACAGGCGCTCCACCAACGCTGACCTTGATCGAGATCCACGCGTAGTCGGAGTGGTTCGACGGGTCCTGATAGACGGCGAGGAGGGTGTCTCCCGGGGATACGCCCAAGGTCGGAACGCAGGCATACTGGCTGGCGATGTCGATACAGGTGACGCTGACGAAATCGCCCGTTCCTACCCCGGTCTCCAACAGGTCGAACGCTGCCCAACGGCCATTGCGAGGATTGACCACGTACAGCTTGGGCCACTCGCCATTGCTGAAGATGTTCGTGTCGCCGAGCAAATCGTTCACAGGATGAACCTTTTTGTCTTCATACCCACAAGTCCCCTTATGGTTGTCAGAAAAATCCCACGGAGCGAACGGGAGGTTCTGCTGGCCCTCCTAGTAGGCGGAGATCCGCTCTCTGCGATAGCTATCTTCATCCTGGTCGGAATCGACCACTTCGACGAACACACAGTCAGAGTTGGCATACTCGCTCAACCTGTTTCCGTTCCGATCGAGGAAGTACATCGTCGCCTGTCCATTGCTACCGACAACCTGGTTATCGCCAATGTGCATGGTGGCAAACGAGACATCGTTCGCGACACGCGTCGCCTTGATCGTAGGCGGGAAGGCGGTCGTCGTGTCGATATCACCTAGCTGGGCCATGGCTTGATCGGTGTAGGTCACATCGTTGTAGCGGGCGTAGACCATGTCTTCGTTGAACCCTTCCAGCTTCCAGTTGTCCATCTGTAATTGATAGCCGCCCTTGCCGATGCCGTTTCCGACACCGAGAGCGTCCCAGACGGACTCAAGACCCATCCCAGTGTTGGAGAAGAAGATCGGTGAATTGCTTGATAGCTCATCGAGGATGAGCCACTCGACATCGTCCACCTCGTGCGGGTCGCACACCTTGACTACGACCTTGTTCGGGCAGCAAGAATCGACGTTGGCATTCGAGTCGACGACCTGGGTGTAGACGGGGTTCCCGCTAATCCAGAACTCCGACATCGGCTCACGATTCTCGTTTGTGAAGCTCGTCACGCTGTGTTTGTGCTCCTCGATGTAGGCGGTGGCGATGCTGGCGTCGTCCTGATCGTTGGGATCGACGTAGTAGGCAACGAGGACATCGTGAACATTCAACTCGGTGAATCCTAAGTCCTTGAGAATGTTGTTGATGGAGAGCTGGAATACGCCGGTATTGGCGCCCGTCTCCTGCGCGTAGAACATCACGCGCGTAACACCTGACGTGCTGGCGGTATGAAACGTAGTGACGTTAGAAGCGGTTTGCGTATTATTGGGGTACTGGATGTAGTAGGTGCCGTTGACGTTTGGCTGATTGCTCCCATCTCCAGCAAGATCTACGTCCGCTGTTTTCAGTTTGCTGTCGTATATGCTGTACCATTCCAGGGGTTTTGCGAGCGGGGTTCCGCTTGTGTCAGAGACTCCTCCGTAGCGCTTCAGGCTGCAGAAATCGTTGGCGCTGTTAGTCTTGATCGGGTTCCACGAGCCAGGATTGACGATAATAAAGATCGGCACGTACTCCACATCGTTACAGCTCAAGTTCTCGTCCGGATCGGTGACCGTGATCGTCGCTGCTGTAAGCGGATCTTTGTACACCTCTTTATCCCAACTGATGGTGGAGCGAGTATCGATGATCTTACCCTGCGCCAGGGCAACATCGCTTGGATCGTCCTGATCTACATACAGGCCAACGAGCGTGTCCAGATTGCTAAAGCGACCTAGGACATAGTCAACGTCGTCAGTTCCAGTCTTGCCAGGCAGATAAGCTAGCCCAGGAGGAGTATCCTTCCCGGGTGTTGTAGCAAGCTAAACAACGTCACCAAGATCACAAGAAGGGATGCTCCGAATGCAAACCGGCTCGTAATCCTTTTTCTCTGTTTTCTTTGTAGCATCTTGGAACCTCCTATCGGTCCTATTTCCCCAGTAGAGAGTAACCGACGCGGTGATCGCACCTACGGACAGCGGGAAGGCCTGTGTGATCAAAGTTACACTTGCCAACGCCGGCGTGGTCCGCAGCATTCGTGACAGATGTCACACAGAAAGTGCGGACGAATTGGCCGCGCGATATCGCGGTTGCGGAGTCGTGCAATAGAAGGGTATTTCGTGCAAGTGATGAATTGCCCTTCTGGCAGCGGACTATGCCAACAAGCGATAAGTACTGACTTGGTGCGGCTCAAGCTGGAAACCAGAAAACAGTTGACGTACTGCCGGCGTTTGCTGATACTGATCCCTGGGGTGAGAAAGATGAGGGAGTTGGTTGTGCTTGTTGGGCCATCTGGATCGGGGAAGACCACATTCCGCAATAGGCATCCGGAGTGGGCGATCGTTTCAAAGGACGATATTCGCCGAAGCGTCTTTCACCGTGACTTTGATTTGCGCTACGAAGATGCCGTAACAAACATCTTTGCTGCCTCCTTGATTGAGGCGGTCGAGTCACCGGCAGATGTGGTCTGCGTCGACAACACGAATCTCACCCGTGCGGAGAGAGGCGCGCTAGTTGATGTGGCGCATGCTTCGAAGCGAGTTCCCGTGGCTTACGTTATGCCCTCTGCCCCGCGTGATGTGCTGTACAAGCGCAAGCTTGCCCAGTTGGATCTGCTTGCATCCAGCAACCCGGAAATCGTCGTCGGAGGCTTCCCTGAAGAACGCTATGCGATGATGTACAGCCGCTACGAAGAAGTAAGTGAAGACGAAGGATTCGTGAAGGTATTCAAAGAGGTAGCTCCGCTGCCCTCAGCTAAGAAGAGAAGGGTGCGAGCCACGCATAAGAGGCGGACAAAGACATTGCGCCGGCTCGATGCACTCCCCCTTTTCGCCCAATAAAAAAAACGCCTGCGGTATTAGCTACCGCAAGCGCTGATTGGTACGCATCTACTTGCTGGTCGCCTGAGCGACGAATGACACGTAATCGTCCTCGGGGATCGCTCCCTCGAAGCTCGTGTCTTCGTTGATGACCACCTTCGGGACCGCCATCACATTGTACTTACTAGATAGCTGCGGGAATTCGTTTGCCATGACCATATCGGCCGTGACCTTGTCTGATTCCATCGCCATCATGTGTGCCATGCGCACAGCCTTCGGGCAATACGGGCAGCTTGGGGTGACGAACACCTGAATGTGTACAGGCTCAGCGAGATGAGCGAGAGCGTCCTTTGTATCGGGTGCAAGGGAAATCGTGCCCGTCCCTAGATCAATGATGTCTTCGATTAATGACGAATACTCATACCCGGAAGGAATCCCGTAGAAACGGATACCAACGTCTTCGCTGCTTTGAACCACCACCGTCGGCGCTCGATCAACATTATATGTAGTGGCAATTTCGCTGTCACGGGCAAGATCATAACTGACAACCTCTACCTTATCCGATAGGCTGGCGGTCTCTTCGAGGAGCTGCAACGTATCAGAGCAACTTGCACAGCCACTCTCCTTAGTAAATAGTATCAACTTGACCGGCTCTCTCATCTTGCCAAACTCGCCCTGTAGATACTTCCGATCATCCTCTGACAATAATGCCATTTTTCCTCCTAGTTTAGCTCTAATAATGCATCAATGCGCGCTCGGTCAAAGCCAACCACGATCTCTCCGTCAATCTCAACAACAGGTACTCCCTGCTGGCCGCTCTTCTCTACCATTTCCATTGCTCTACGCATGTCCTCAGAGACATCAACCTCTTCAAAGTCCACTTCTCTGGCGTACAAGTATTCCTTAGTTGCTTCACACCAGGAGCAGGTTGGTGATGTGTAAATAGTCACTTCGTGGCTCATCCTACTTCCTCCTTCTCGACAACGTTTACTAGCTCGCTAATGCGGTTGTGCAACCGATAGCAATTCCGTATACCGTTTCTCTCCTTGACCAAGACCCCGGCGTGTTCAAGCTTCCCGAGGTGGTAGGAAACGGCTGGCTGACTCAAATCAAGTCGGGAAAGGATCTCTTGACATCCCATCTTCCCGCCAGAAAGCATGATTACAATCCGAAACCTTGTATCACTTGCCAGAGCGGAGAAGACCTTAACCCATTCCCTCTGTGCGTTCTCATCAAGCATCATTTGTATCCTCTCCCTGTTGAGCGTAGGATGATAATCGCAACGGGAGGCTTTGTCAAGTATTTAAATAGTTAAATAAGAAAGGAGTGTAAGATGGGTAACACGCATGTCAGACTTGTAGAAGGAATGCAGTTCGTCGCTCAAGGGGAAAGCGGCCATGCCCTGATAATGGATAGCGCTCCGAATGTGGGCGGTAGCAACACAGCCTCTCGCCCAGTGGAGGTCTTGCTTTGTGCGCTTGGTGGATGTACTGGGATGGATGTTATCTCGATTCTGCGCAAGATGAGGACTGTGCCGAAGCAGTTTTCCGTGGAGGTCGAGGATGAACGCGCATCCGAGCATCCTAAGGTGTTAACCCGCATCCACTTTGTATATCGCTTTGTAGGTGACATTCCTGAGGAGAACGCAAAGAAGGCGATCGAGCTGTCGATGCAGAGGTACTGCCCAATTACAAACATGGTGAACAAGACGGCAGATGTGACGTGGGAGGTACAGATAACGAAGGATCAGTGATCGGTCGCCTTTTCCAATATGCGATCGATGTCGACATTTGAGCGGACGAGGGTGATGGCCCGATCGAGGCGGGCACCTGGGCGAATGCGCGATTGACTGAGCAGACTGTCGCACAGCGCAGCGGCGGCCATTGGCTCCTGTCCGACAAGAACAATTGGGACGCCACGCTCATTGGCCTTTCGAACGATATCTCTCTGTGGCAGGTGGTTCCCTGTCAAGATCAGACAGCGCAAGCGCGCGGCTTTGAGGGCGGCCTTTTGAATCTCGATGCGATCTCCCCCGGTGATTACGCCGAGATCGGGGGTACGACGGAAGAGACGCAATGCCGACTCGACGCCTGTGGCACCGATTCTGAAGTGGTGAACCTCTTTGTCCAGAGGGACGCTGGTCACAACCCGACCTCCGAGCCTCTCTACGATTTCTTCCACGTAGACCGAATGGAGCGAAAGATCATAGGGAACGATTCCCAGTACCTCTGCACCACGTTCGTCGAGAAACGGTGAAAAGACATCCGTGAGTCCGTTCAACTGTGTTTCCATGGAGACTGCATTCAGGATTACCCCCAATACGTGCAAGTCGCTTCCCAAAAGGCGAAGAGCGCACAGGACACGATCGATCGCCGCCTCGCTGTCATAACGAGTAAGCAAGACAATATCTGTCTGGAGGATTCCGGCGATGTCAAAATCGCTCAGCCCAGACGTCACACCTAGACCGAGGTACTGCCTCCCTTCGACGACTGCAACATCGCGCCCAGCAGTGATTCGCTCAAAGGAAGCAAGGATGCGTTGCCGGAAGCCATGGTCACCGGACTCGAGTGCCTCCTGCAGGAACGGCGTTTCAAGGGTAACCGGCGTAATCTCTTTGATATCTGTATCCAATCCGAGAGCGAATGAGATCGCCTGTGCATCACGATCTATTGGTTCACCCGTCGCGTAGCAGACCGATGAGCTGATCGGTTTCATGTAGGAGAATGATTTCCCGGCGTCCTTGACTGCTTGGCCAAGCGCAAGTGCCAGCAAGCTCTTCCCGGCGTAGCTTTCCGTAGAAACGATGAGCAGCCTTTTCATGGTTTGCTGATGATAGTTGCTAGCTGCGAGTAGAGCAACATTTCGCGTCCATTTGCCGCACAGACTGCTCATCCTTTCCTCACAATCTCTTCACACACATTTCTTACACTACCTGTTAGTGACTGGGAGAAGGCTTTGGAAGCTGTGGGACGTCGGTGAACCCAGGCGTGCCGGGAAGGAACGGACAAACAGGAGAGCAAGCCGGCCGACCTGGGATCATCGAAACGTGAGATCAAAATTGCCCTATAATGGTGCTTAATGAAACGCATTCTTGTTGTTGACGACGAAGAGATGATTGTGCGCACAGTCAAGGCGTATCTCGACCAAGAGGGATTTAAGACTTACACGGCCTATGATGGCGAAGAGGCGCTGCGCGCCTTCAACGAGAAGGGGCCTGACCTGATCGTTCTTGATTTGATGCTCCCGAAACTGAGCGGGATTGAGGTAACAAAGAAGATTCGCGCCACGTCCACAGTGCCAATCATCATGCTCACGGCCAAGGCCTCGGAGGCAGACCGTGTAGTTGGGCTAGAGCTTGGTGCCGATGATTATGTGGTGAAGCCATTCAGTCCGCGCGAGCTGGTGGCGCGCGTGCGAGCTGTTCTGCGGAGGATCGACGGTGAGACAGGGGCAAGTGATCGCATCACAAGCGGCAACCTAACGATCGACATGCGATCACGAGAGGTCACGGTCGATGGAGAGGCAATCGAACTGACTCCGACGGAGTTCGACTTGTTGGCCTATCTCGCGCGCCATCCGGGCCAGGTATTCACGCGATTGCAGCTTCTGCGTGAAGTGCAGGGCTATACCTACGATGCCTTCGCTCGCACGATCGACACGCACGTCAAGAATCTTCGCCACAAGATCGAGAGAGATCCCAAGGACCCAAAGTACATCCTCACCGTACACGGGGTGGGATATCGGTTTACGAGAGAGCCGTAAGATGCTGCACCGACGCCTTTCATTTGCTCTCAAACTTGGTCTTTCCTTCGTTGTTGTCATCCTGGTTGCCGTTGCCCTTGTCTACTTCATGACCGCGCATAGTATCACTGGCCGCTTTGCCGCCTATAACGAACAGACGCGTGAGCAGACAGCGCACCAACTCTGCGGACTACTTGCTGAGTATCGTCTGCGTACGGGGACCTGGTTTGGTGCTGAGAAGCTCTTGTTCAACCAGTACGCGATAGTGGTGAACGGGCAATTGATCGTCCGTCGTACATCACTGGTCGGTGGAGACTTCTCATTGACCGACGAGAATCGGATCGTCGTTGCCTCTACTGACCAGGACAAGATAGGAACGCAATTATCCAAGGCTGAAGTTGCCGCCGGTTACCCCATTCGCGAGGGTGGCACGCAGATCGGTACCTTGATCATCGATAACAGCAACTCACCGCTGCCGCCCGCTGAGGAGGAGTTTCTTTATTCGGCAAAGCGGTCGGCACTTGTTGGAGGAGGAATTGCCTCAGGGGTTGCACTTTTCCTCTCCATTATCCTCATAACACAAGTTCTCTCCCCATTGCGATTGCTCACACGGGCAACGGACAGCATTGCGAAAGGTGACCTATCTCACCGTGTCACGTTGAAGGCGCACGACGAATTCGGTCGCTTAGGCGAGTCGTTCAATCGGATGATCGATAACCTCGGTCGCTCGGAGACGGTTCGCAAGACAATGACTGCCGACATTGCCCATGAGCTGCGCACACCGGTAACGATAATCCAGGGGAACCTGGAGGCGATTCTCGACGGCGTCTATCCTGCCGACACGGAAACGATCGCCCCCATCTACGAGGAGACGCTCCACCTGGGGCGATTGATCGATGACCTGCGTGACCTCGCCCTTGCCGAAGCGGGAGAGCTGCGCTTGTCCAAGGAACCGACAGACATTCTAGCACTAGTCAATCAGGTTGTAGAGACGGTGAACGCATCGTTGGAGAACGGGTCGCGGGTTGTCGTATCTGCTCCAGAGGAGATTCCAGCCGTGCCTCTGGACCCGATGCGCATGCGGCAAGTGCTGGCAAATCTCCTAAGCAATGCGCTTCGCTACACGCCGAGTGACATGGAGATTCGTGTGGAGATCGAGGTGTGGGAGAACATGCTGGTATTGCGTGTTATCGATCACGGCCCAGGGATACCGGAGAATGAACTACCGCATCTTTTCGAGCGCTTCTATCGCGGGGACGAAGCACGCACGCGGGCTGCTGGTGGAAGCGGCCTCGGGCTGGCGATTGCCAAGCAATGGGTGGAAGCACACGGCGGCAAGATCACTGCCAGTAATCGCTCAGAGGGAGGAGCATGCTTCACGATCCTTATACCCATCGCTTGACAGCAGCTCTTCTTGAGGTGTAGCATCACGGCCTAATGACAAATGAAATGTTTTACAACCCCCATGCCGGGGGAATGTCATTTAATGCGATGGTGCAGAGGATCGTAGATGGAATGCACGCTGATCCGAAGGCGCGCTACGAACTACTTGTGGGGACGGATTCCTCGGTGAACAGCTCACACGTGGACTATGTCAGCGCGATTGTCGTGCACAAGGTGGGCAAAGGAGGGCGCTATTATTGGGCGCGAAAGAGGGAGAAGAAAACCTTCTCCCTGCGGCAGCGGATCTGGCGCGAAGCTTGGCTCTCCTTTGAACTGGCGCAGCGCCTTCTGAAGGGCCTAGCAAACTTCTCACTCTTGACGTTCAACCTAGAGATACATGTTGACATCGGTGAGAACGGACCTACAAAAGAACTGATCGATGAAGTAGTGGGGATGATCATTGGAAGCGGTTTTGCTGTTCGCATCAAACCGGAGGCGTACGCCGCTTCTTCCGTTGCCGACAAGTACACCTAATGAGCCGCCTGTTGCTGGCTCGTGATTTGAGTTGGCACACAACTGCTGCTAAAAATTCACCACGAAGAGCACGAGGGACACGAAGAATGGAGCTCGATGGGCTGTCACAAGTGATAATTGGTTGTGCAGTCTTTGCCTATCTCAAGAGTGAGGTAGTGCGTTTCGCTCTTTCACTCCTTCGTGCTCTTCGTGTCCTTCGTGGTGAGAAATCCCGTGTGTCATGAGAGAGTTGGCGTGCCAATCTTCTCGCTGCTTGTCCACTTGAGACGATAGAGAGCATCTCAATCCTCGTGTAGCAGCCGATATACGTCGTTTCGCTTCATGTTCGTCGCTTGCATAAGGATGCGCAGAGCGCCCCTGCCAGTGATTCCTTCTTCTCTAAGAAGAGCAGCGAGCTCCTCTGCGAGTATCCGGTTACCCTGCTCTTGCGAGGGCCTAGCCCCATCTATCACAAGGATGCACTCTCCTTTTGCCTCTCCGCGAGCTTGAAGAACATCCAGAACTTCGCGCGCACTGCCCCGCAGGAACTCCTCATGCACCTTTGTCAGTTCCCGGGCAAGGACGATCGTGCGCTCCGGGAGGATGGAAGCGATCGCCTCCAGGTCGGAGAATACTCGGTGTGGGGAGGAATGGACGATGATTGTGCGTGCCTCTCTTGCGATACTTCTTAGGTATGCATCCCTCTCTCCTCGTTTGCGAGGGAGAGCCCCATCAAAGGCGAAGTGATCCGTTGGCAGACCCGAACCGATCAAAGCAGCAATGAGGGCTGTGGCACCGGGGACTGGAACGACGGATATTCCATGCTCCAGCGCGGCACGAACGAGCGGATAGCCAGGATCGCTGATGAGCGGCGTTCCGGCGTCGCTGACAAGCGCCAGGTTCTTCCCTCCTTCAAGAAGCGAGAGGAGAGGCGCTACTCGCTCGCGCTCAACCCCCTGGTAGTAGCTTACCGTAAAGGGAGTCGTAATTCGGTAGCGCGATAGGATACGCCGTGTGTTGCGCGTGTCTTCAGCGACTATATGATCGACCGTGCGCAGCGTTGATATTGCGCGCAGGGTGATGTCTGCGAGATTTCCAATTGGTGTGGAGACAACATACAGTATACCTGACATGTAGTGATCGCCTCCCGGGGATGCTACGCAGTGGCTGACACAAAGCCCGGGGCCTCATGGCACTTCGTCCTTTAAGACCACCGACGCACGGTTACGGCACTGGGTCGAAACCACCGGGGTGGAATTGGTTACAGCGTAGCACTCGGCGCACGGCCAAGTACCCACCCTTGAACGCACCGTACTTGACGATCGCTTCCTTTCCGTACTGCGAACAGGTGGGATAAAAGCGGCAGCGCGGCGGAAAGAGCGGTGAGATGAAGTGCTGGTACGCCGTAATCCCGCCCACAAGAATTTTCTTTACCATACTCCAAGTATAACACCACGCCTCCCTCTTGACAATTAGCAGTCGATGTGCTATACTGCTAATGGCAGTCGAGAAGCGTAACTGCCAAAAAGAAGATATAGGGGGTAATTACGATGACAAACAGACTTCCAAGTGTATGGACAGAACCGTTGTTGCTGGGGACAGGTCTTTCCAAGGTGTTTGATGACTTCTTCGGCGACTTCCACAATGTGGGTCTTGACGTTGCTTCGAGCTTCGGCCATAGCGATATCTATGAGAAGGACAACAACCTAGTCATAGAGACTGAGCTTCCTGGCGCGAAGAAGGAGGACGTCTCGATCAAAGTTGAAAATGACACGTTGCACATCTCAGGTGAGATGAAGCGCAACGAAGAGGTTAAGGAAGATAACTACTTCCGCATGGGGCGGCGTTATGGAAGCTTCCAACGGACGTTCCCTCTTCCCTCTGACCTTGCCAATAAGAAATCGATCAAGGCACATTTCGAGGATGGCGTTCTGAAGGTGATCATTCCCCTCAAGGAATCGATCAAGGAGAAGGAACAACCAATCGAAGTCAAGATTCAGTAACGGCATATTCACGGCCTCGGCTCTGCCGGGGCCGTTTTTTTCGTCAATGACTGTCACCAGCAGAATTCACCACGAAGAACACGAAGTACACGAAGGGAAAGGCACCGTTCTTGCCCTAACCCTTGAGCTCTGTTGCGTGCGTAGCCGATCACAAGGCTTAGCAATAGGTCTTTCCTTTTTCGTGCACTTCGTGTCCTTCGTGGTGAAGTAGTTCCGTATCCCTGCATTTTCTAGCTTCGATACCGATGGGTGATCGGTATTCTTCTGCCAATTCCAAATGCCTTCGGCGACACCTTAAGCGTTGGGGGGAGTTGGCGGCGCTTGTACTCGCTTCTGTAGTAACGAGAAAGGACATCGTTGACTATTGCCTCTGGGAAGCCATGTGCGATTAGATCATCGCGCGACATGTTCTTCTCGATCAACTCTTTTAAGATGCTATCGAGCACGTCATATGGTGGAAGATCATCTTCATCCTTCTGGTCGACTCGTAACTCGGCAGTCGGTGCTTTGTCGATGATCCGTTGCAGGATCAGGCCATTCATTGACCGCGCCATTTCCCATACCTGTGTCTTGTACAGATCGGCGATTGGCGCGAGTGCGCCGACAGTATCTCCGTACAGTGTGTTGTACCCCACCGCGATCTCCGACTTGTTCCCAGTAGTGAGAATCAGGGCATTGCGTTGATTGGCTAGCGCCATGAGGAGCGTCCCCCGCACGCGTGCCTGCAGGTTCTCGGAAGCGAGTCCTGTGATCTCCTCTTGCAGGGCCGAGTGAGAAGCCGATACAATTTTCGAGATCGGTACATCGATCAGGTCGATTCCGATGTTCCTCGCCAGAGCATGTGCATCATCGGAGCTTTCCTGCGAGCTGATCTGGCTTGGCAAGAATACGCCGCTGACCGCGTCACTTCCTAGAGCCTCTACCGCCAACGCAGCGACGAGTGCGGAGTCAATCCCTCCGGAGATTCCGACGATCACGCGCGAGAAGCCGTTCTTTCTCAGGTAATCGCTAATTCCAAGAACGATGGCCTTGCGCGCAGCCCTGATTGCATCCTGTGCTGGAGGTGGGGTGGGCTTAGTTTGGTCGCTATCGACGATGAACAGCCCCTCAACAAAGGATGGTGCCTGGTACAGGAGATCGCCATTCGGACTGGTGACAAAGCTGCCCCCGTCGAAGATCACGTCGTCTTGACCGCCGACAAGGTTTACGTAGAAGAGAGTGATCCCGTTCTCTCTGGCCCGGCGGGAAGCCAGATGACGCCTAACTTCTCCCTTGCCGACGAAGAACGGAGACGCGGAGATGTTGATGATCCAGTCGGCTCCTAGGCTTGCTTGCGCGTCTGTTGGTCCGTCGTCGACCCATAGGTCCTCACACACGTTGATTCCGATCGACTTCCCACGAAAGTCGAGCACTTGCGCCCCCGGCCCGGGTGTGAAGTAGCGCCTTTCGCTGTACACATCAAACGTTGGAAGATTAAGCTTGGGGATGCTTGCCACAAGCGAGCGATCAGAGAAGAAGAGGGCACAGTTGAGCAGGTCGGTCCCAGCGCCATCGGAGACCGATGACGGGTCTGCTAGGTTGCCTCCATCGCGATGATGCTGCGCCTCGATGCCACCGACGATCACCCCTATTCCAGCCGATGCCAGACGTATCGCCTCTTGTGCCTGTTGCATCTTCTCAACAAATCCTCGTCGCCACAGCAGATCGAGCGGCGAATACCCGCACACCGCAAGCTCAGGGAAGACAACAAGATCGCACTGCGATCTTTTCGCCCGCTCGATCTGGGACAGGATGAGGCTTAAGTTATCGTCGATCGCACCCACGGTGGGATCGATCTGTGCAAGTGCCAGGCGCATAACAAGGATTATAGGCCAGCGCTTCGCCGCTCACCACCGTGGGTGGGAGTAAGCCCGTTGACAAACTCTTTTAGTTTGCCTATCTCTCGCTTGTCGAGGCGAACGATGGCCCCGGGTTTCATGTCTCCAAGCGTGATCGGACCGAGAGATACGCGGCGCAGGCGAACCACCTGCAGCCCAAAGTGGGCAAACAGACGTTTGATCTCGTGCTTCCTCCCTTCAGCAATGGTGACCACCGCGTGCGGCGGCCTGCCTGTGGTCTCCGACTTCGTGATGCGCAGCAATTGGTTCTCATCAGTGATGCCGCGGCGCATCTCTGCGTAGATCTTGCGCATCTCCTGAGCTTTAGGAAAGCGAGTTAGCCAGACGTGATACACCTTGTGCACGCGGAAGCTGGGATGTGTCAGGCGCTGCACAATTTGTCCATCGTTTGTCAGCAAGATGAGTCCCTCTGCATCTTGATCGAGCCTCCCTGCCCAGATGTAGCCGATGAATCCTTCTGCGCGTAGAATGCGTCCGAGTGTATTGCCGCAGTGCGGGTCATCGTGGCTGCACAGGACGCCCGCTTCCTTGTTATAGCGATAGACTCGACTCTGAGGCTCCTCCAGGGATAGAGGATGCCCACGCAGCCGCAGTGATGAGACACTCGTGCGCACAACCGGGGAGAATGGATCGCGCACGGTCTTCCCATTCACGTCGACCTCGCCGCTTGCGATGAGATCCTGTGCCTTGCGCCTGGACACACCGCTCTCCTCTTGGACAACCCGCCACAACTTGATCTGTTCGCCTTCGTTATTCATCGTAGTTATGAGATAACACAAATAGCCAACAAGATCAACATGAAGTGTAAGCTCCCGGTTTCATTTCGATGCCCTGTTGTGCATAATGTGAACATGATACACAGAGGAAGAAAAAAGGCGCCCATGTCGATTGAAGAGCTAGAGTTGGGCGACCGCCGCTTGCGTAAATTCGTCAACGTTCCCTGGCAGATAAACCGTCATGACCCCAATTGGACTCCTCCTTTGCGCGCGGACATGTTGGGAAGCCATCTCTTGCGGATTACAGGACTTCTTACACCAGCCCATCCCTACCATCAGAGCGCCGAAGTTACTCATTTTCTCGTGCACAGCGGGAGAGGCTTGTTGGGGAGAATATCGGCGGCAGTAAATCAGCGCTTTAACGAGCATTACAACACGCGCATTGGTTTCTTCGGTTTTTTCGATACGGTTGAAGACTACAACGTGGCTCGCTTGCTTCTCGATAGTGCTCGCGAGTGGCTGGCAAAAAGGGGGATGGAGATTATGCGTGGGCCGGGAGGATACTCAACAGCCACCCATGAGTCCCAACAAGCCGTGCTCATCGATGGTTTCGGTACACCGCCGACTGTTGAGCTAACGCACAACCCACCGTACTACGGGGAGTTCCTCGAACGGTATGGCCTCGTGAAGGCGAAGGACTATCATGCCTACATAATCAACATATCGGATGGCCCTGACGAGAGGTTGCAGCGAATAGTGGACGCAGTGCGTACTCGGCGCCAAATAGAAACGCGAAAGATAGACCTCTCCCAGACACGTGCCGAGGTTGACAAGATCGTCAGCATCTACAATGAGGCCTGGGCTGATAACTGGGGCTTCCTCCCATTAACCGACTCGGAGGCTGGAGCAATGGCCGATAGTTTGAAGCTTGTTGCCGATCCTGGTTTGCTTCGCTTTGCCTACGTTGACGGTGAACTTGCGGCAGTTCTTGGGGCGCTTCCCGACCCGAATGTCGCGTTCCGTCCGCGGTGGAGCCGTTGGCGCGATACGGATACCGTTCGTGTTGCTCGTCTCCTGCGCACCCGTCGTCACATTCCACGCATTCGGCTCATGTTCTTTGGAATACGGCCGCAGTTCCGCAAGTTGGGTGTCGATGCGGTCCTCTATCACGAAGTACTGGGCTACGCCCTCGCGCATGGCTACGAGCAGTGCGAACCGTCGATGCTTCTTGAGGATAACGACCTCATCCTGCGCGCATCGGCTTTTATGGGCGGGCATCGCTACAAGACATGGCGTGTCTACGAGATGCCGATCCAAAACTCTTGACTTGCGTTCCTCTAAGTATCCTCTTATAGTCGGAGCATGATATCGTCTTCTGTAGGGAGGGACTGTGAACGATGCAATCAAGCAGCTGATCGAGCTGCAACAGATTGACCACCAACGTGGTGATATCGCCTCGCGCATAAAGGGCCTCGAGGCGCAGAAAGAGCAACTGCGGCACAGGGCCAAACAGGAACGCTCCATTGTGGACAAGCTGCAAAAACATCTGAAAGAGCTACAACATACTAGCCGGATGATGAACCTCGAGGTGGACAAACTTGACGATCAGATCCGCGACTATCAAGATCAGCTCGATACCGGAATCATCAGCTTCAAGGAAATGGAAGCATTGCGCACTAAGATCAGCAATCAGCGAACTCGAATCAGTGAAATGGAGGACGAAGCCTTGCATCTGATGGACGAGATCGAGGAGACAACTGTTCGGCATGCGCAAGAAGTGGAGAAGCTCGCCGTTCGCGAAGCAGATCTCGACTCCGAGATCGCCAAGATCGACGACCATATTGCTCAATTGCAGCGAGAACAATCTGAGTGGGAGGCCAAACGCGAACGGCTTGTCGCCGCCCTTCCGCGTCATGTAGTGCAGCAATACGACCACCTGCATGCGAAGTTCGACGACCCCGTTGTCCCAATAGAAAATGGGACATGTAGCGGATGCAAACTCACGGTGAGCGGAACCACTGTTGAACGCGCGCGCGACGGCATGGAGATTGTGACGTGCGAAAACTGCTCGCGCATCCTTTATGCTCGGTGAAGAGCTCTCTCCTCTGGGCATCAATCACAGTAATCCTTTTCTCGGTTATCGGTCTTGCTCTCCCTCTATCGATCGGGGCACTGAATGACTACGGAAACGTCCTCGATCGCCACGGTCGCGAACGGATAAACGCCCTCATCTCCAATGCGAAAGCACGCTACCGAATCAACGTAACCATATTGGCCTCCTGGGATAACCCTTACGACAACATCGATCAGTACGCCTACGCCATTCTCAACAGTTGGGGGCTTGCTAGTGACAATACGATCCTTGCCGTATTCCTCAAGCAGGGGAAGAACTGGGAGGTGACGGTGTTGGGCGGAGAGCAATTGGTGCATGCTCATCCGGGTCTTGCCGCACAATTGGAGGCAGGAGTAAGCGATCTCGTGGTGCACCGTCGCATCGAAGAGGCGATGGTCGCCCTGTTTAGCGTCTTGGACAGCAAGATTCGAGTATCCTCCACACAAGAAACTGGAACGAACACAGGCTCGGATCGGACCGCACTGATAGTCCTTCTCATTGTTGGTGTAGGCCTTACCGCATTTGTTATCAGTCGGCGTGTCTGCCCACGCTGCGGTCACATCCTGCATCGCCGCGTTCGCCCGAGCTTTCGATCGTACGGGAGCGAGGATGTTGTATACTACTGTCGTCATTGCGGCTACACGCGCACTGTGACGAGGAAGAGAGGGCCAAGGGGCCGCGGGGGCTGATCCATTCGGATCGAGATCCATTCGGATCGAGATCCGTTCGGATCTGGCCTCTGAGGAAAGTCCGGACTCCGTAGGGCAGATCACTGGGGAAATCCCAGCGGGGGCGACCTCAGGGAAAGTGCAGCAGAGAGCAGACCGCCGATGGCCTTCGGGCACAGGCAAGGGTGAAACGGTGGTGCAAGAGACCACCAGCG
>JALTFO010000203.1 GCA_027007005.1 Candidatus Bipolaricaulota bacterium
TTCTTTCAATGTCATTGGCAATATCCTGAACATCATTAACGAACGACCAGGAGTCTTTGTAGGAGATGAATCTCCCGGGAGACAGTGCCGCTTCGATGGCCTGCTCGAACGGATCGATCTGCTTTCGCCTTCCGGGGCTCGGGGTACCCCCTTGATTGTTATTCGTTTTCATAATTCTTCCAGGCTGTCTTTGCCTTCACCTCATCGATGAGAAACCGTACTCCCTGGTTGTCCGACGGGTTAAGCCAGAGCATCCGATCAAAGACACGCTCTGCCTCATCAAAGCGCCCAAGACGCCAGAGACACAATCCAAAGCCATGCATGCAGCGCAGAAACGGGCGGTTGTCGATAAGGCCCCACGGCAACACGCCGGTAAAGTCATCTCCCAGGGAGAATTCGCCGATGCGCAGACCGACTTCATAATGTCGAATGGCATCTTGCGGGCTGTGATCAAAGACGAGATTGCCCAGATGCGAATGGGCATCGAGGCAGCGCAGGTCTGCCTGGCACAGCTCCATCAAAATCTTTGCCGCCTCTGCCCGCTCACCGATATCTTTGAGATCGTTGGACTGGGTGATGGGATCATAAAAAGGATCGTCAGGGTCCTGACCGGGTAACACCTGCTCCATCTCGAACATTGGCCGAACTCCATGAGCGATGATCGGCTTGGCCCATTCCTCGATGGATTCGTCCTCTCCCCAATAGTGTTCCCTGGGATCCCACATACTCATATCCTCAAGGCCAAGGGGCACCAGATCGAGGGCCTTCACGTCAATTCGGGTCGATTGTATCTCACCAGAGAGATACGGATGACCGGCATAGCGCCACTGCTTTCGCGGCTTGACCGTGACAATCGCGCCAGGCACCACCTCCCAGAGGCGGCTTGTGCGCAGCGTAATGACCCTGTCACTTCCCAATAGGCGACATCGGGCGGCCCGCTCCTTGACTGAGAGCGCTACCAGCTCGACCGGTTTGCTCAGGTCAAGGTCGTCTGCAGTGGCCTTGTGCTGCCACCTACGTCGGGAAGGGACACGCACTTCAGCAGGGAAGGGATCGAGGTTGAGCCACTTGCGATAGGCAGCAATGTGATTTGCACCTGCTGAAGATTGGGAAAACACGATCTCAGAGACCGCAACCACGTGTTCGGAGCCGTCTTCGCGTCGGCATCTTGCAGTCAACCCACGTCGTTCGTTGCCGTCGTAATCAACCTCGATCACCGAAACTGGTTCCCCGATGACGAGGCCATCGGCCGGTAGCTCGACGTTGTCTTCAAAGGCCTGCCGAAAAGCCCAGAGCTTCTCATCGTCTCCGTATGCATCGACAGTGATCTCCTCGATCATCCTGTCCAAAGCCTCGAGTTCCTTGTCACCTTTAGGGTTTCGTAGATTCATCTTTTATCCATCCATCCACGGCCGTCATCCAGTTGGCCACATAGACATGGGCGTCGAAATAGCGCTGCATCAGCTTGTCGGGATTACCCTTGAAATCGCCCCAGTTGTATTCGTTGGTGAAGCTCACCGGCGTGATCGTGGCCCGCAACGAAAGCGCGCTCGCAACTCGTCCAGCTCATCTGCCGTCAGAGGCCGGTCAATGGCCAGGAACTCATAATACTGATATTCGCTCATGGTTTCAGTTCAGCCTTTATCCGCCGGTATTGATCCGGATATTTCCGTTCGAGCAGATCGATAATCGATCTGGACTTCACCTGTCGTATGAATTCATCCGTCGTGAGACCAAGGGCCCTCGTACACTGGGAACTGACCGTATTGTATCGGACATCCAGTTTTTGAGCGATGCTGCGGAAGGCTGCCTTATGGTCCATCCCTCTCCACATCAAGCGGATCACGGGGATCAGGTAGTCCTCCAGATTGTTATAACCCTTGCTGCCGAGAGGCCTTTCGTAGTTGGGGG
>JALTFO010000204.1 GCA_027007005.1 Candidatus Bipolaricaulota bacterium
CAAGAGCACTTCTTCGCGCTGGACTTCCTGCCGATGAGATCATTGCACAACTCGATCAGCTTGAAACGTCGATCAATGAGGATGGAACCTCGCCCGGCAAGGCAGCAAATGAGGTCACCCCTCAAGGGAAGAACAAGGATCAAAACCAAGAAGCAGAGATGAACCAGAACGGCAATCAGGGTAAGGACGACGAACCCAAGAACGAGAAGGGCCAAGATGGCTCATCTGGCAATAGCAAGAGCAACGGTTCTCCGAAGAAGGGAAAGAGCAACAAGGGCGATAATGCCTCATCCGCTAGCGGAAATGGCGCTGGGAAAAGCGGGAATTCCGGGAACAAGGGGGGCAAGAACTAGGATCAGGAAGACAGACCTGTAACTGGGTCAGTGAATGGGGGCTTATCTGAGTACCAACCTTGGATAAGCCCCTTACTCTTGGCTATGTCACTTCTGTTTCTGACAGTCGAGCACGCGCGCATCGGGGAAGATTTGCTGCCATCGTCCGTCGAAACCACCCTGTTTGGGAGTGTTCCAACCGCGGGGTAGCCACTCCCCCCTTTCATCGGAGAGCGACCATTTCCCGACTTCGCCGTTGTGAGCGAAGTAGTCGTGCTGCCACCAGTAGTTTCCCAGGCAATCCGGGAGCTGGTTTGCTACTGCCCGGGTCTTACTTGGAGCCCCCTTCTTAAATGCGGCATCGTAGAAGTGGTCGTCCCTGTTGAAGCGGTAGACACCCCAGAACCAGTGCTTGCGCGGATATCCATGCTTGACATCATCGTGCAGGTCGTTCTTCGCTTCACAGTAGAAGTACTGCAGCCCAGCGGGTACCTGCACTGCTCCGTTCTCATCCACGATTGGGCTATCAAGCAGGATCGGAATGCGCGGCGCTTCCCAGCTTACGTTCTCCTTGCCGTTGTCCCAGTGCGTGAAGAATAGATCCGCTACGTCCTGTAGCTCGTACTTAATCCGCTTGGTCTGGTCAACCTTAACAACCTTTGTCTTCCAGTCGACGACAAGGTTGGAAGCATCGCACGCTGTTATTGTTTTCGCATTCCAGTACGCAACGGCGTCTGCGTCGAACTCTGGCACAAACACGTAGTCAAACGAGGCCTTTGCCGAGGCACGATCGATGTCAAGCAGCGCGTCCTGTCCCTTGGAGTCGTTGTTCAGCACCTCGATGTCCTCCCAACTGTCCTCCACCCAGTGCAGCTCTCCTCGGTACATCTTACCGGTCTCAGCCCACTGTGCCTGCCAGAGCATGATATGCATCCCATTGGGAGTAGTGTAAAAGTTCAATACAGGATTAGGATACTGCTTGCCTTTATGCCTGCTGTGCTCTGTTATGACAACATAATTAATCTTTTCCCCGCTTCCCGGATCGCCGACGACTCCGTCGAGCCTGATCTCCAGTCGCTCCCAGTCATGGATGTTCCCCTCCTGTCGAGCGTGGTAGACATGATAGAGAAGGATAAGGCTCTTCCGTCCATTTTGTATGAATTCGATCGCCGCCGTGTACAGAGTCGGGCGGATCTGCCAATCTTTGTGCGCTCCTCCGTTTACAAACGCCGGCAGTTCATCCCTCCAGACACGCGCATTGTTGGCCAGGTTCCATCCGTCATTGTCGAAATTGAAGTTGGTTATCCAATCCTGCCCCACGCCGGCCGCACCATCACTCTTCTCAGCTCGTTTGAAGATAATCGGTGCATAGTATTGCAAGAAAGCAGCTCGCTAATTCTCGGTCTAGAGCCTGTCCGACAAACCAACTTGCACATTTAGTATCAGATGAATATAGTATCTTCATCTAATGGAGATGGAGGTACGTGTGATGGCATACAACTTTCTACCATATGATGAGCAGCAGCTGTATCTACTTCCGGCATCGATAGTGGAGTGGGTACGGGATGAC
>JALTFO010000205.1 GCA_027007005.1 Candidatus Bipolaricaulota bacterium
CTACAGGGGCTGCCAATGAACTACACCGCCGCAAGCGGACAGTGCATCAAGACGCTTTGTAAGAAGCGCGCCTCACTGGGCGGGGACACCCCCCCCTGCAGGGGATTGGACTTTGGACAGGACGGGAGCACTCTGTTGATGTAGACTGCCTTAGACGGGATGGCCGTTACCCGCGAAATCCAGTGGTAGCCCCCTCCAAAACGACAAGCTACTTCTTGAGCCAGCGAGTAAGAAGGACGCGATCAGTTACTCTGAGGTATCAGCGCATGAGTAACCCAAGCTACAACCAGATAATCGTACAGGCTCCGGGACAGCAATAAGGGGACAACCTGGATCTGAACCCCATGCAGGATGAAAAATAGGGAATCGTCAGAGGAGGTCCAGGTCACAGGGCTCGCCCAAGCGAAGACTAGATCGCTTGATTCGACTGCCCCGAACATCTTCCCACAAGACTAGGGAGACAGTCTCCTCTTCTTGGACATGCGGAGCAGTGCGTTCAATATGGCCTCCTTGTGCATGCGCATGTTACACTTAGCCGCTTCGTTGCGCGAAACAGAAGCCCATATAAGGAGGATGAGGTGAGCAATCCAACACTTGTCGTCATGGCTGCAGGGATCGGAAGCCGTTACGGGGGCCTGAAACAGATCGACCCAATCGGGCCGAATGGAGAGATCATAATCGACTACTCAATCTACGATGCTCTTCGTGCCGGCTTTGCGAACGTTGTCTTCATCGTAAGAGACGAGATACGCAAGCAGTTCTCCGCGCACATCGGTGAAAAACTTGTAGGTAGGTGCGACGTCTCCTACGTCATTCAGCGCCTTGATGACCTTCCAGGCGGATACGCTGTCCCTGAAGGGAGGAGCAAGCCGTGGGGAACAGCGCACGCGATCTATGCCTGCCGCGATGTTATCGATGCTCCGTTTGCGGTGATCAACGCAGATGACTTCTATGGTCGTGACGCCTACCGGCTATTGTATGACTATCTGGTTCAGGCAAGCGACGATGGTGCACCATACGACTACTGCATGGTCTCGTACCTCTTAGGCAAGACTCTTACCAAGAGTGGATACGTGGCGCGCGGCGTGTGCACCGTCGGCGATGATGACTACCTCATCGAGATACACGAGCGCAAGCACATTGAGCTTCTAAATGGCGAGCCGCGCTACACAGAGGATGGCGAGAACTGGGTCAGCGTCTCCCCCGACGCTCCTGTCTCTATGAACATGTGGGGGTTCACACCGAGCTTGATCTCGGAGCTTGAGCCACGCTTCGGTCGCTTCTTGGCTGTGATGAGCGATCCGAACAAGGATGAGTATCTGCTCCCAGAAGTGGTCGGCGAGCTGCTCATTGAGAAGCGCGCACGCGTCAAGGTCCTCCCCACGCAGGAGCAATGGTTCGGTGTCACCTACCGCGAGGATCGTCCAAGAGTGCAAGAAGAGATAAGAGCGCTCATCGAGAAGGGAATCTATCCACGCGATCTATGGAAGTAGCGTTGACTTGAAAGATCATAATCACAGAAGACTAGTTATGTGGACTTCTGTATAGCTGGGTGATTAAGAGAGAATCTGCTTGACATTACACTATTTGATCGGTTAGAGTCATTGTTCACGCACATGGAGGTCGCAAGAACGAGTACAGATGGGTTGCTGGATCTGATTGCACAGAGAGGCTGGACGGAGGCGCTCGCGCAGCGATTCGAGGATGAATACGGCGCTGTAATCAAGCGGATTATAGTCCTTCACCTGTGGCGTCTTGGTATTGTCTCGCGTCACTTGTCTCCTGACGTCTTGCGAGCTCTTCCCTCGCGTGAGTTAGAGTTGTTTGAGAACACTGTTTCCGATGTATGGATTGCCGTCCTAGATGGACTTGTTAGTCGATACGTGCATGAGGAGCGCTTGGGAAGGATCAACAGACCATTTGCCGCCTATCTCTCGGGGACTGTTAAGAAGATTCTCATCACCAACGCACAGCGCTTGGGGATCCTGCCACGCAAGAGCGAAGCGGAGATGCTCTCAGGCTTGTGTTCGGCAAAGAAAACTAGCACACAGGAGAAGTATATTGCTCTTCTGAAGTTTCACTTTGAAGGGAAGGTGAGAGAGGGAATCCTTGCGGGTTGCCCGCCCGCCCAGTTTCCACAGGTATATGCCCGCCTTTCCCACTTAAGTGCATATTTCTTCGAGAAGTACCTAGTACAAGCTTGCCGTACGCACAGGAATAAGTACAAGAGAATCTCTGATTTTATCGAGTTGTTCATGCGCGCTGACTATGGTAAAGGATTGACTTACGTTGGGCGAGTTGTCCCCTACTCTGACATGACGGCGACGAAGTGCTCCCCCCCACGGGACTTTTCCACGGATGAGTTCCTTTCCCTCCTTGTATTGAGGAGGACTGGCACATGATGATGGATCTTAGTACTCAGTGTCGTGAGGCGCGACTTTCCTTTTGGGCAAGGCTCTTGCGTGGTGAAGTAGTTGATCCACTAGTAATCGACCGGGAGATCCTTCCACTGGTCATCGATGCGTCACAGGAAGAGAGGATTGCCTTTGTCCTCTTGCGCTCTGCCGCGGCAATTGCTCAAGATGGAAGTGAGACTACAGTTAGAACACTGCGTATTGCAATCATCTATTGGTTCAGCAATACAAGTGTCTCTCCGGGGAAGGACGAAGAGCGAGAAGTGGATCTATCAGCACTTCGCTTGCGTGATATTATCGGACTGGGGTTGACGTGGCGCGAAGCCGCCCTTGCCTTTGGGGTGAACCCGAGAGACTACTCAGCCTATCAACGGTTGTTGCGCAAGTTGCGGACGGAATGTGCCAATCAGTGGGAGACTCTCTTTGGGGAATCGATGGAGCAGGTAGTGGAGGGGATTAGCGTTGGACAAGATTAAGAACGGGGACAGCTTTGAGCGTATGCTCTTTGCTACTTTTGCCTATGAGACCACGCCCGTCGGAGGTAAGTGCTCCTACAGCGCAGAGACGTTCATCGCTTCCCTGGCCGGTGAGCTCAATCAAGCGGAAGAGGATCGATTGTCTGCCCATCTGCTCCTTTGTCCCACCTGCGCCAAGGAGTACGCCTCGATTGAACGATCACTACAGCAAGATGAAGAAAGGCTTTTCGCACAGGCTCGTGTCCCGTCGCTTGTTGAGCATGTGCGACAAAAGAGACAGAAGAAGAGGGGATGGAGAGTGTTGATATCACGTTTCCCGATTAGAGAGCAGAGGTTGCCTGCTTTCCTCGCGGCATCTGCTGCGGCATTGATCATCGCCCTGGCGGTCATCATTCCTTTGCACTATCTGCCAGGGGAGTCAGCGGTGATTATCCCTGCTGATGGACAGTTTATCGCCAAAGGGGAGCCAACGATAGCATCGACTACTACAGTAGTAACGGAGCTTACTCCTGGGTCTTTGGTTGATAGGCTTGACTCGATGGCTGGCTATGAGCCGTGGCGGGCGATGGCGTTCATCATCGGCTACTTGCGCGCCACAGGCGTTCCATTAGAGAGCGCGTCACTTGCGTTCGATCACCAGACGACATACACGACGGAATCGGGCGATACCTGGAGGATGGTAGCTAAGAAGACATTGGGCAATAGCGATCTTTGGCCAATCATCATCTTGTTGAACCACAATCGCACTCAGCACGGGGAGTTTCCCCCTGTTGGAACGCTTCTCCGCGTCCCCGCATTGGAAGCAGGATCCAAGTGATAACTCATACGCAACTGAGGGCGACAATACACTGATATAATGCATGAAAAGGGAGGTTGCATTATGGGCGGGAGGAGTGTTGTTGGATGGATCGTGTTTTTCTTCGTAGTGGTACTCGCTTCTGTGTCAAGCCTTGCGACGACATATGGAATCGTCATCGGTGTAGCATCCTATGCCGATCCCAGAATAGAAGACCTAACATACGCGGCAACGGACGCGATCTCTTTTGCTCAGTCGCTGCAGGAGCAGAGCGATGTATCTCCATCGCGGATTACGCTGTTGACAAACAATGAGGCCACGCGAGCGGCGATCGACCAGGCCTTTGCCGATATTGCCGTCATATCGAGACCAGAGGACAAGGTCATCGTCTACCTCTCCGGTCATGGAGCGAGCGTTCCCGATCTAAACGGGGATGAGGCCGATGGTGACGGGAACGATGAAGCATTCCTCCCTTACGACGCGGCGAAGGGCGATCCTGCCTCGTACATCATCGACGATGACCTGGGAGAGTGGATCGCGCACATTCCAGCCGAGGAAGTGGCTGTGTTCATTGACTCCTGTTACAGTGGAGGGCAGGCAAAGGCGTTGGATGAAGGAACCCTTGGGAAGAAGGGCTTATCCGACTCCATCGCTAAGGACGTCTTGACCGACGCCTCCCCTAAGCAATTGAGAGAGGTTCTCGCTGCCTGCCAACCCAATCAGATGGCATGGGAGAACCGTGGGTTGCAGCACGGTGTATTCACCTACTTTGTCCTGCAAGGGATGGCCGATAACTCCGCCGACACAAACGGCGATAGGAAAGTCTCCTTCCGCGAGCTGGGCAGCTACGTGACCGATAAGCTTGCTTCTTGGTCGAAGGGGCGAGCGGAGAAACAACAACCAGTAGTCGAAGGGCCGGATGAGGACAGTGTGGTCATCGTCCCAGACATCAACGACCGCTGTCGCACCCGCCTTGTGGCACACTACACCTTCGACGGCAATACCGATGATTCGTCCGGTGGTAGGGATGGGATCAATCACGGAGGACAACTAGTCCCGGGTATCATCGGCCAGGCATACGAATTCGATGATAAGCAAGATCACCACACGTACATCGCCACTGACTCGTCGTTTGAGCCGGGGACGGGGCCGTTCGCTATTTCAGTGTGGTTCAAAACAAATAAAGTAGATGGAGAACATTATATCTTCTCCACGCACAATAGCGATAACTGGTATGCTCCAACCTATTCTTTGCGCATAGGGAAAGATGGATCGTTGACCTTTCGCACAAACGATGCTCCAAAATTACACCGACAGGATCTGATTAGCGAAGACGGTCAGTGGTTTGACGGGCAATGGCACCACGTGGTGATCGAGCGAGATACCGACGGGCGGAAGGACCTGTGGATCGACGGTTCACTGGATGCAAGCGAGTACTATTCCACCCAGAACGTTATCTGTGGAAGTCATCCACTCACGATCGGGGCCAACGCTTATAACAATTGGATCTACGGCTACTCGCTCCATGGCGCCATCGATGATCTGCGAATCTACGAGGGAGTCCTTACTGAGGATGACATCAGAGGACTATTTGCTCAAGGTGTTCCTGAGAAAGCAGTCTCGTTTCCCGATCCGAATCTGGAGCAAGCGATCAGAGAAGCGCTTCATCGTCCCACCGGACCGATTCTCAATATAGATCTACTAGGGATCAAAGAACTAAATCTGTCCGGACGTGGTATCCACGATCTAACTGGCCTCGAGTACTGTCGTGATATGAAGATTCTTACGATCAATGATGCGCAGGTCGTTGACTTCTCAGCGATCTCTGCCATGCGCGGTCTGTACTGGTTGTATCTGGAGAACGACAATATTGCGGATATCTCTTTCCTAGCACAAACACGCACACTGAGAATCCTTGACCTTGCCGGGAACCACATCTCTGATCTCACACCCATTGCGGGATGTCCTCAGCTATGGAAGCTCTTCCTGACGAACAATAATGTACACTTGCTTGTGCCTCTCCCGACTGGGAGGGAGTTCTTCCTGGCAGGAAACGAGATAACCTCGCTAGAGCCACTTCTAGGTTCGACCTATCTAAGGGTTCTGGACATTGATGGGAATGATGTATCTGACATTTCTGTCCTGGCTAAATTCCCTTGGTTACGGAATCTAGTCCTTTCCAACAACCAGATCACCGATCTACAACCGCTTGTCGATAACCCAGGCGTTGGAAAGGAAGACGTCATAGATGTGAGTGGCAACCCGCTCGACCTCTCTCCTGGCTCAGCCGTTGCCAAACAGGTCGAACAGCTTCGCAGTCGTGGAGTGCAGATGACTACCGACTGAGGACGCCTCTGCCAGGGAGGAAACTTCATGGCGTGACCGATTCTTATGAGATCGATCACGCCTTTTTCTATCCATAGGGACAGCTCACTCTTGTTGCCCTCTGGCGTCCTTCGGGCTTAGTTCGAACTTCTCGGTGCATGCTATGTACTGCTCCTTTCCAGCGACATATAAGAGTGAAAGAACTGGCGCAAGGGCGGATTCAAAGTGGATGAAACAAGGAGTGTAAGATGGAACGGTTTGAAGGCCCGTTTTTTGAGCAATTGCTGGCACAATCGATCGCTGCTGATGCAGTCGGCCTATCCAAGGAGGAGTTCTTGTCCTCCTCCTTTCCGGCGGGACAGGACTTGGCGGCGTTCCTCCAACAGGACGAACATCTTCGGCATAGCATGATGGCAGCGGACGGGATGCGCGAGGTGTTGCAGTTATGCGCAGAGACTGTTGTTGGCTTCCCCGGGGTCGCTTGGGGGGCAGGGTACCTTGTAGATGAAGAGTCGGGCGGGCTGGATCTGATTGTGAAGGCCAATGTCCCCGATGGCGTTTTGCCGCTGATCAAGCATTATGGGTCGGATACACATATGAGCCAACACGTTAACGCTGGGCACCCGGTGTATCTTGTGCGCACAGGGCAGGAAAATGTTCTGGCTGTCTCATCTATGTCCATTCTACCCATTCAGCACCATGGGAAGTCCTTTGCATGCTTGACCGTTGCATCGGACTCGAAGAACATGCTCCCGCCCCGCACGCGTCATTTGCTTGAGGGTATCAGTGACTACGCTGGAATGGTGATTGCACGCATTGTGGCAGAAGATAGAGTCAGAAAGTTGAAAGAGGAAAAGCAGGACACGCTTGCCTTGCTCATTCACTCGTTGAAGACGCCACTTGCTATCATGCATGGTTACATCGACTTACTTCTTTCTGGCCCACAGGGAGCAGACCGTCCGATAGAACGTGAACAAGTCTTGCGCAAAGTCATGTCGCAGAGTGCACGTGTATCGGCTCTGATCACTGAGCTCCTTGACCTGGAAGAGATCTCTTCCGACGCGCCACTTCCAGACTACGGTGTTTTCTCCATTGGCGATGCCATTACCCAAATTGTGGAGAGGATCGAGACGGAGAACGATCGTAGGATCGTGCTGGAATTACCGGATGAAGAAGTACTAGTCGAGGGAGGAAGCGTATGGATATCGCGCGCCATTGAGCACGTGATCGTCAACGCCATAAGGTTCTCATCTTCCTCTGTCTTAGTGCAAAGTAGAAGCATGAATGAGAATGTAATAGTTGAGGTTGTGGATCATGGGGTCGGTATCCCTCCCGATGAGTTACCCCACATCTTCGAACGATTCTACCATGCCTCGTATCTTCCAAGTGAACGTCCCAATCCAGGGGCCGGACTTGGTCTCACCCTTGCTAGAAGCATAATCAGGCGCTTTCATGGCTCCATCCGGGTAGTATCCACGAGCGGTCAAGGTTCACGCTTTGCTATACTCCTTCCGCGAGCCTTCAATACCTAGTGCCAAGCGACGTGCAATCAGTGGGGATTTGCGTAGATAGCTACTTTGGCTCCATCCGTTATCAATGACCAACAAGCGCTTGTATGCCGGTGATGAGTTGATCACTCCGTGACTATCCTTACAATGGATCCTCGGAGGAACCGATAATGAACCTGGCGCTGCTTCTTGTTATCTCATATCTGTTGGGGGCGATACCCACTTCTGTTATCGTGGGCAAGTCTATCCGTAGGATCGATGTGAGGAAATACGGAAGCGGGAACGCTGGCGCGACAAATACGTGGCGCGTCCTTGGATGGAAGGCCGGGGTCACGGTGCTTGTTCTCGATGCAGGGAAGGGGGCGGCAGCGGCAGCGCTCGTTCCGTTGATCCACTTTGGACAGCTTCCCTTTACCGCGCCGGTCATCGCGATCATGTGTGGCTTAAGTGCGGTCATCGGACATGTTTTTCCCATTTATGCGGGATTCCGTGGTGGAAAAGGAGTGGCAACCGGTGCGGGGATGCTCATTGCGATTGCGCCAATTCCAGTGGGGATCGCCATCGGTATCTTCGGCATCTTTCTGTTCCTGTTTGGGATGGTCTCGCTTAGTTCACTCCTTGCTGTGATATCCGTTCCGATCAGCATTGCCCTTCTAAATACCTTTTTTGGCGCCAATTATCATCCGCTTCTTCTTGCCATCACCTGTGCCCTCGCCCTGTTTATCATTTTCAATCACCGCGCAAATATCGCGCGCATAGTTCATGGGCGGGAACGCTCCTTGCCACAGGTGCAAATCTGGAGGCGGATTCTACACCGCTAGGCACATCCACAGGTTACCGTGCTTCTATATGTTGCGTATGCGGGAAACACTGGATTGATCAGTATTTGACGTGTGGAGCATTGGATGCTAGAATTGACGATGGATCAGTAAGGAGAAAATAGTGGAAAAAGACCCATTGAGAGACTTACGTAATCGAAATCTTAGAAATATCGCCTTGATCACTGTTATCGTGATCATAGGCTTAATCATCTTTCAGTCGTGGTTTGGTGGGAATAAGACACAGCAAGAGGTCAATTACTCCCTCTTCCGCAGCATGGTGACGAACGGGCAGGTTGCGTCTATCTCGATCAAGGACAACCAGGGTACTGGCGTGATGACCGATGGGAGCAAGTTCACGGTCGAGCTTCCTGACGACAAGAGCCTGTACGAGCCCTTCCTGCGTGACAACAACGTGCAAATTAAGTATGAGCCGCCGTCAAACAACGGTTGGTTGCTCTCGGTCCTGATGTCCATTCTGCCGATCGGGCTGTTGGTCGTTGTATGGATCTACATCATGCGCAAGACACAGGGCGGCGGGGCGATGCAATTTGGCCAATCGAAGGCAAAATTGGTGCATCCGGAAAGCACTAAGGTGACGTTTGCCGACGTAGCTGGGATCGATGAGGTGAAGGAAGAGGTTGAGGAGATTGTGGACTACCTCAAGGACCAGAAGCGCTTCTCTCAGTTGGGTGCGGAGATCCCAAAGGGAGTCCTGCTTGTCGGCGCACCAGGAACAGGGAAGACGCTCCTTGCTAAGGCGATCGCCGGTGAGGCGCATGTACCGTTCTTCTTCATCAGCGGCTCCGACTTCGTAGAGATGTTTGTCGGTGTCGGTGCGGCACGTGTGCGCGATATGTTCGTAAAGGCGAAGGCGAGCGCGCCGTGCATCATCTTCATCGATGAGATCGATGCCGTCGGGCGAAAACGCGGTGCCGGTCTCGGCGGGGGGCACGATGAACGCGAGCAGACGCTGAACCAGCTACTAGCGGAGATGGATGGGTTCCAACCGAACAAGGGAATTATCATGCTAGCGGCGACTAATCGTCCCGACGTCCTCGACCCGGCCCTCCTTCGACCGGGCAGGTTTGACCGCCGGATCACTGTTCCGCGTCCGGAGCTGAAAGGCAGAGAAGAGATCATTAAGGTGCACCTGCGAGGGAAGACCATATCGCCAAACGTGGACCCCGCCGTCCTTGCCCGCCAGACCCCCGGCTTTGTCGGTGCCGATCTGAAGAATCTGTGCAATGAGGCGGCACTCCTTGCCGCACGTGAGAGCAAGAGCGTTGTCGAGATGTCCGACTTTGAGGAGGCAGCGGATCGCGTCATTGCCGGTGTACGTCGCAAGGGGATCATCCTCTCCAAGGAGGTACGCGAGCGCATTGCCTACCACGAGTCGGGGCATGCTCTCCTCGGGCGACTTCTCCCTAATGCCGATCCGGTGCACAAGATATCTATCATCCCACGTGGAAATGGCTCGTTAGGGTTCACGCTGCAATTGCCGCTGGAGGAGAAGTACATCGTTTCCGAGGAGGAGCTAAACGACAAGCTGGTCACCCTGTTCGGCGGACGTGCTGCGGAGGAGATCGTGTTCAACGATTTTACGACCGGTGCGTATGACGACCTTAAGCAGGCGACGAAGCTCGCTAAGAGGATGGTTGTGGAGTATGGGATGAGCAAGAAGCTTGGCCCGATCAGTCTAGCGCGCGAACACATGGACGTCTTCCTCGGTGAGGAGATCGTCAAGAGCAACGAGCACTCTGAAGCCCTCTCCTCTCTCGTCGATAGCGAGATCCGTTCCCTGATCACTAATTCGTACAAGGAAGCGAAGGCTCTCCTCGGCCAGAACCGCTCTATGCTCGATCGATTGGCGAGTGCTCTCCTCGAAAAGGAGATCATCGCGGGGAAGGAACTGCAGCAGCTGTTTGCATCGCTGATTCCGGAAACGGTTAGCTAAGTACCGTGCAAGGTAGACGTATTGTCATCCTCGGCTCCACTGGGTCGATCGGCTCACAGACCCTCGATGTGATCGAGAGGCTCAATCGTGCTGGGCGCGCGTTTACAGTTGTTGGCCTAGCCGCTGGAAGGAATATCGATCTTCTCAGCACGCAGATTGAGCGCTTCTCGCCGCTTGTTGTGTCGGTCGCGGAGGAAGAGGACGCGATCGCGCTACGTGGGCGTTTCAATGACCTAGCGGTCCTCTCTGGAAGCGAGGGTCTGGAGGAACTGGCGAAGTATCCTGATGTAGATTTGGTCGTCAACGCTCTTGTCGGGGCGATCGGTCTTTCTCCGACGCTTACAACGCTCTCCAGCGGACACACACTGGCGCTGGCCAACAAAGAGAGCATGGTGATCGGTGGCGAGCTGGTGACGAGGCTGCTACAGGAGAAAAAGGGAACGATACTCCCAATTGATAGTGAGCACAACGCCATCTTCCAGAGCTTGCACGCGGGGAAGCACTCAGAGATCGAGAGGATCATCATTACCGCTTCCGGTGGGCCGTTTCTCAATACCCCGATCGATGAGCTAGCACACGTAAAGGCTGCCGACGCACTGCACCATCCAAACTGGTCAATGGGTTCGCGCATTACAATCGACTCGGCGACGATGGTCAACAAGGCGTTTGAGGTGATCGAGGCCCATTACTTGTTCAACGTACCGTATGAGAAGATCACCCCTATCGTCCATCCCCAATCTGTGATCCACTCCCTTGTGGAATATCAGGATGGATCGATCATCGCCGAGCTTGCTGCATCGGACATGCGTATTCCGATTCAATACGCGCTTGTCTATCCGGATCGTGTCGCTACAAACCTACCGCGTCTCTCTCTTGAAAAAATGTCGAGGATATCGTTTGAGCCACTCGATGTGATGCGGTATCCTGCGTTTGCTAGTGTCTTGACCGCTGGCGTGCGCGGAGGGAGTGCCACAGCGGCGATAAATGCCGCCGATGAGGTGCTTGTCAAGAAATTCCTGCGAGGAGAGATCGGATTTACGAAGATAGCAGAAGGACTGCAACAGATCCTCGATCGCTGGGAAGAGCGAGATGATGTTGAAGACAAGGATCTGAGCCTTGCGCGGATCCTCGATGTCGATCGCTGGGCGCGTGAGCAGGTCGCGGACCTGAGCCTGTAGGGTAAGAACCATAGGAGGGCATAATGGAAATAACTGAGAGTAGCATCCGCTCTAGCTTAGAGGGTGTAATCGATCCTGAACTAGGAGTTAACATAGTCGATCTAGGCCTAGTTTACAATATAAAGATCGAAGAGGGAAAGATCAGCGTTGATATGACCCTCACTACCCCTGGATGTCCGCTGGCGGGTATGCTTGCCGGAAACGCCGAACAGGCGCTGCGAGAGTCCTTCCCGGATACTGATGTGGAAGTGAGCCTAGTGTGGGATCCACCATGGACACCGGACATGCTTTCGAGCGACGCTAAGGAGCTGCTAGGTTATACGCGCTAGTCCCGTGGCCCGGTAGGCCGTAGGAGACGCTGCAGACCACTTGCACGGATGAAGACAAGATACACCGCTGTGGCGGCGATGATCGGCAAGATGACGCTTATCCATTCCCCTCTTGCCACGAGGTGCGTCGCCCATGCGACCACATAGATGATCCCTGTTCCAACAGAGATCTTTGCCAGGCGTGGACCAATGCTTCGCATCAAGATAAGTTCGTGGCGCAGGAACAGGGCGAGAATTGCTACGTTGACTACGCCGGAGATCGATGTCGCAAGAGCCAATCCTCCTACACGCATCGGCGTCACTAGCATGATGTCGCAGATGATGTTCGCCGCCACCGCACATGCCGAGGCGATAAGCGGAACGCGCGTTCTCCCGAGGGCGTAGTAAGCGCGGGTGAGGATGAATACCAAGCCATATGGGAGAACTCCAACGAGATAGAACGACAGAGCGAGCCACGTGCGAGAGGTGTCTCCTACCGAGAAGCTCCCGTGTTGGAAGAGTAGATGTATCACGTTAGGCCCGATCGCATACAGCCCGGCCATCGCCGGTAGCAGGATGAGTGCGCTGGCACTGATCCCGTCCGAGAGATACGATGAAAAGAGGCCTTGCTCTCCCCGAGCGATCGAGGCGGAGAAGCGTGGCAGAAGAGCGCTGGCGATGCTCACCGCGAAGATCCCCAGTGGCAATTGGAACAGGCGCATTGCGTACTGCAGCGACGAAATTCCTCCGTCGCCCAGGTAGGAGGCGAGCTTGTTGTCCACCAGCAGATTGATTTGCGTTACGGCAAGGCCGAACACGGCGGGGAGCATCAGGTAGGCCATCTTGCGCACGCCCGGATGAAGCGGCCACAATGTGAAGCGAAAGCGGAATCCGATCCTGTGAAGGGACGGGATCTGCGAGACGAGCTGTCCTGCTCCACCGAGAAGTGCGCCCAGAGCGAGGCCGTAGATCGGATGAGCAGGAAAGAGCGTTGAGAAGAAGAGTGCGCCGATGATCATCCCGATGTTAAACCAAATTGGAGCAAGCGACGGGGCGAAGAAGCGGTGGTGAGCGTTCAATATTCCCATGAACGCCGCGGCGATACTGACAAAGGCGATGAACGGGAAGACGATGCGCGAGAGAGATATCGACAGCGCTAGCTTCGCCGGATCGAATCCGCTAGCAAGAAACGGAAGGTAGATTGGAGCGAAGAGTATCCCAGCACCGACGATGATCGGAAAGAGCACGATGAGAATTGATAGAACATTGCTGGCAAACAGGTCTGCGTCGGCATCATCCACGAGCGATTTGGTGTACACGGGGATGAGGGCTGTCGAGAGCGCTCCCTCAGCGAGGAGCTGGCGCAGGAAGACGGGGAGGAAGAAGGCTATCAAGAATGCATCGTAGGCTCCACTCGCCCCGAACTTGTCAGCGATCGTGACATCGCGGAACAGACCGAACACCCGCGAAATGGCGGTCGCCAGCGCCATCAACAGAGCGTCGCGGGCAAGAGACCTCATCAATCCGTCGGCACCAGTAGGAGTCCGACCGCCACTTTGCCACCGGACGAGATCTCCCGGTAGTGTGCGCCGTCCTTAAACACGAGCGAGCTTGAGTGCCCACCGTCAAAGGCGATAGCGCTCTTTACCTTTACTTGAAGCTTGCCTAGCAGGTCTATGAGACCGGCAAAATCCGTCCCCACGCTTTCGTTGTTCTTTATCACTGTCATTAGGATCAACCCGCCGTACCAGTCGGTGGCGAGCAGGCTGCGCGCGGCAAGGCCGCTTGCCAGGTAGGAATCCGCTTTGAATCCCTCAAGTTGTGGGTTGAGGACCTCGTCTCCGTTCAGGTAGAGGAGCGGCCCGGCACTCACGGCATCGGTGATGAGCAGGTCCCCCTGATTGAGGGTGTACTCAAAGCTTACCTCGTCTCCCACTCCGAGCGAAGTGATGCGCGATTTAGCGTTGCCACAAGCGACAAGGAGGTCTGCGTCGGGATCTGTGATCACATACGGACCGTCTTGCACAGAGGTGACGCGACCGTTCTTTATCTTCACTACGCGGAAAGAATCGACAAATCCGCGCGTCAACGGCCCGGCGTAGCCTGGCGTGAACATGATAAGCTCCCCCGATTTGATCGGTCGGTCAACATCGTCGATGGCGATCTTTGCATCTCCAACGCGCAGGAAGAGCGTTATCTGAGGATTGAAGAAGTTAAGCCGTCCAAACAGATCAATGCCCAGCGCCGCTCTTCCCTCGTAATTCGAGCTGAGAGGCTGACCATTGATGATAAGAAGCCCGATTGGAATGTGTGTTACTGTATCGTAGAAGTTTGCATTTATTGCAGCATCTGCATTATGTGAGCGCGCAATGTCTTGCAAGGAAGAGAGAGTTCCGATCCCGTTTTTCGATATCGCTGGGACGAGCCGGTAGTGATCACGCCACTCGTCGATGTGCAGATACTCCACCTTTACAGGCCCATCGCCGATATCGGTGGTGACCTCGTGATATGTTATGTAGGGGGAGATAGTTTGCTCTATCTCAGTTAATGGTTGGTGATCAAAGGTGAGTGACACAGAGTAGAAGCCCTCCGTTGTGAAACGCTTGATCTGAGGCAGAGACTTGCTTGACAGAACGATCACGAGATCAGCGCTACGGCGGCCACTCACGGTAAGTGCGACTGAGCTTACCACTCCACCAGTCACGGTAACCTGGCGTGGTACAGTGGCGAGGGTGCAGTGGTAGAAACGAACGTGCAAGATATTCTCATCAGAGGGGATGATCTCGTAAGGGACGAATCCGTCGAAGCGGACGCTCACCCTATCTCCAGATGCATCCATCCCTGTTAAGTGGGGTGCGTCAGACTCGATGTAGATCTCGTCTCCAAGAGTGTGCATCCTTGCAGAGGCAAGGGAGACAAGCTCGCCTAGGGAAACATAGTAGACACCGTTTTTAATCGGAAAATGACCGGTTGAGAATAAATGATCGCCTGTAGCACTGCGGATTTTTATTGATTTCGCTTCCGCTTCCTGAGTTACCGCAGCCTCGATCCCCAAGCGGAGGCCAAGCTCGCGCAAAGGGACAAGCATTTCATTTCCATGCTGCACGATTGGATGAGTAAGAACGATCGCTTCGCCATCGACATAAAGAGATATCCCGCCGCCACGTGCACACACGGCGGCGGCGAGAATAAACACTGCTAGGACTAAAGCGTGCAACCCGCTCTTCATGCGGGGCTACTCCTCTTTTGCCGGACCCTCCTCGTCCACGCGGATGCGCAGCTCGACGTTGATATCCTTGTACAGATTGATCGTCACTGAGTGCTCCCCGAGAGTATCGATCGCCTCTTCCATCTGCACACGTCCGCTCTCGATGTGCTCTCCGAGATCTTTCTCGATCTGGTCGATGATGTCCTCTGCGCGCACCGAGCCGTACAGCTTTTCGTTATCGTGAGCCTTACGGGTGAATACCAGGACACGGTTGGCGAGTGCATCACGCAGGCGGTTTGCCTTTTCCTCGCGCTGCTCGATCTCCTCTATGTGCGCCGCTCGTTCCTTGGCGAAGCGCGCGATGTTGTGCTCATTGGGCGTAACAGCATAACGCTTTGGAATGAGGAAATTGCGCGCGTAACCGTCGGCAACCTCAACTACTTCGCCCACATGGCCCAAAGAATCGATCGTCGTTGTCAGAAGTACCTTAATGATGTTAACCACCCCTCTTGTTCTCGTAAGTAGGATTGTAGTGGCCCGAGGTCGCATCGTCAAACTGCTTCATCAAATCCGAGAACTGCAAAGGATACCCCGCCCGGAAGGGCGGAGATAGATTTGCGCAATTTGAGCTGGACGCGATATCCAGTTTGGATTGCGAGCTTTTTAGCGGGGGTGTCCTATGAGAAGTTTCCTGAGCTTCAAGAGCGGTTTGGAACATGCCCTACCATCAACGTCGGGGACAAGTTCCAACGCAACAAAGAACCGAGCGTCGTACCTTGTATGCGACGTTGCTCTCACTGCAACAACATCCTATAACTTGCAGCATGAAGGCCAACTCCGGTTAGATCTTTGCCTCCTGCTTTTCAATGCTCCGCAGCTTGCTGTGATGTTCTTGACTTTAACGCTTTCCTTGGCGTTCTCTACGCCTTTACGAGAGGCACTTTATTCAGCGCCGTTTCTTCAGCTACCCACTCGAAACGACAAGGAACCTCAATTCTTGACTTAGCGTTACTTGGGGACTAGAGTAGTGTAGCGTTTCCACTGCATATCCTTCATGTTAGGAGGTAAACGTGACGAGAACCTCTGGATGGCTGCTATTCCTTGTCCTTTTAGGAATCATGAATATCCTTGCTTGTGCGCAACGGACACTTACTGCCCCGGACAAGTACCTCACCATTCAGGCAGCGATCGATGCGGCACAGGCGGGAGATACTGTGCACATCAAGGCAGGACGGTACACAGAGGATCTAGTCATTGATAAGGCGCTGCATCTCATTGGTGAGGATCGCCTCAAGGTGATCATTCAGTCACCTGACGCGAAGAAGGACGTAGTTACCGTTGATCTGTTACACGGGGATGTAGAGATTGAAGGAATTGAGGTCACCAGTGGTGATGCCGGGATTCACGTGAACGTTGCTGGGGATTCACAGGTCAAGCTTACTGGCATCATTGCTTACAGGAACGAGTACGGAGTAGTAGCATTTGGCGATGGAATGCTCACTATTACCGCAAGCTGTCTCATTGATAACACAACCACAAACCTCCAATTAGAGAACACGCTCGCTGCAGTCCGTTCTAACGAGATCTTTGGGAGTGGTACGGGGGTTCTTCTGATGGGGGAGGTAAATGTCGCACTGGAGAACAACCTGATCGGTTTGTGTCAATGGGGAATCGATACATATACTACAGGTTGTGGTTGGGAGAAAAGCGCTCCCAAGTTCTTAGGTATGGTCAGGGGAACCGGGAATATGGTCTATGGGCTGAAGACAACCCTATGCCCCTCCTGTCCGGGGCCACCATGGCCGGAAGGGTTTATTGACACCGCATGGGGGAATATGATCGCCAGGGCGGTTGACGCATACAGGCATGGCGTGAGCCTGGACAACCAACAGGACTTCGAAGACGCCCTTGCTGCATACTCTGTTGGACTACGCCTGTTGGCTACTGCCCCATTTCCGCTACTGGAGGCGTACTTTAGCCAAAACATCGGTGTCGTGTATGCCGACCTTGGCCAGTACGAGGACGCGCTTGCGTCGTATCAATCGGCGCGGGCAGTGTACGCCTCCCGTAACATGGACGTCGATGTGGCGGGGATCGACATGAATATCGGCAATGTGTATAGGGAGCTTGGTCGATACGAGGACGCACTTGCAGCGTATCAATCGGCGTGGGCGGTGTTCGTAGCTCACAACATGGACATCGATGTTGCTGACATCGTCAAGAACATTGGCAACGTGTATGCCGACCTTGGTCGGTACGAGGACGCGCTTGCGTCGTATCAATCGGCGCGGGCAGTGTACGCCTCCCGTAACATGGACGTCGATGTGGCGGGGATCGACCAGAACATCGGGGTCGTGTATGACGAGCTTGGACGGTATAAGGATGCACTTAAGGCATACCAATCAGCGCGAGTGGTGTATGTAGCGCATAACATGGACGTTGATGTGGCAACGATCGACGAAGACATCGGGGTCGTGTATGACGAGCTTGGACGGTATGAAGGAGCACTCAATACGTACAAATCCGCGCGGGTGATGTTCGTCTCCCACGGTATGAACGTCAATGCGGCAAAGGTGGACCAAAACATCGGGGTCGTGTATGACGAGCTTAGCAGGTACGGGGATGCGCTTAAAGCGTACCAATTGGCACGAGCGGTATTTGCAGTCCGTAATATGAACGTAGATGTAGCCGATGTTAATACAGACATCGGCAATATGTATACTAATCTTGGCCAGTATGAAAGCGCACTCGGCGCGTACCAATCGGCGCGGGTGATGTACGCTGCTCACGGGATGGACGTCAACGTAGCAAATATCGACACAAACATCGGAGTCGTGTATGACGACCTTGGCCAGTACGATGACGCGCTTGCGGCGTATCAATCAGCGCGGGTGGTATTCGCTGCTCATAGGATGAACGTCAACGTAGCAAATATCGACATAAGCATTGGCAATGTGAACAGGGACCTTGGCCGGTACACAGATGCGCTCACTAACTACCAAAACGCGCTCAATATCCTGGACGAAACCCCACCAGCCGCGGGGATGATCTACTCTTACTCTACCACGCGGTGGAAAATCTATGGGGACAGGGGTGTCGCAAATGAGGGCCTAAAGAATTGGGACGCTGCACGTGAAAGCTACGAGAAATCTATCGCCGTGATCGAATCACTGCGTGGGTACATGAAGTCAGAAGAACTTAAGACCGCATGGCAGGAGAGGACGCATGATGTGTATGAACAGCTAATCAATCTTCTGTATCGGATGAATGAAGGTGCTTCTGCCTTCCCATACGCCGAGCGGTGTCGGGCGCGCACGTTCCTCGATGCGTTGTATCAAGGGAGCATCAAACCAAGTCAACTGATCAGTCCTGCGGCGGGGATCTCCAGTGGCGCGATCGATCCAGATGTGATCGACGAGGCGATTGCTTCAGGCCAAGGAGAGCTCAAGGCGAGCGAAGCGGTATTGGAGTACTTTGTCACGCAGGATGGGATCTATCTATGGGTGATCACAGGGGATGGGATCAGCGCTCCGATCTTCATTGAGTATGCACGTGAGCAGTTGATGAACGATGTAATCACTCTACGCAAGGCATTGGAGAGCGCTCCTCTCAATCAGAGCACCATGTCTCAGTTTCTCCCCTCATTCTACACCAAGCTAGTAAAGCCAGGGCTGGATAAGCTAACGGGAAAGAAGATAGACACCCTGGTCTTCATTCCCAGTGGACCGTTATGGTACCTACCGTTTGCCGCAGTGGAGATGAGCGATCATCAGGAGAGTAGCGGGATTGGGACACGTTCTCCTTACTTAGTGGAGCGCTACACCATTGCCTACCTCCCCAGTCTGG
>JALTFO010000206.1 GCA_027007005.1 Candidatus Bipolaricaulota bacterium
GGTCAATCACGGGAGAAAAGGAGGTGTACACAGAGAACACGTCGGAGCAAAAAGGCGGGGACATGTAGCCGACCATCGACCGGGGAAACCTACCCGACCCTTGACACCAGGGAGGCGAAGCGAGCGCCGCTTTCCGTACGTCTTATATCCTCGTATCTCATCCTTTGAAGCATTCATCGCGTGGGTATTATCCGTAGATTCAGCATTGAAGACAACATCACAAGCACAACGTTGGGCACAGGGCCCGACGCTACGTAAGATACGCCCTTCGCCCTTGCAGCGTGTGCATGCAAGCGGCGAGAGGAGAAGCTTGTGCTTCTGTAGCGTGCGCAGCTTGTCTGCCACGTTGAGGGTTACGCCACAAGCCACAAGCGCAACGTTGGGCACGGGGCCCAACGCTACGTAAGATACGCCCTTCGCCCTTGCAGCGTGTGCATGCAAGCGGCGAGAGGAGAAGCTTGTGCTTCTGTAGCGTGCGCAGCTTGTCTGCCACGTTGGGGAGTTACGCCACAAGCCACAAGCGCAACGTTGGGCACCTGTCTGCATGCTGAAACGCACAGGGTAGGCAGGGCCCGAGGCAAACTAAGATCAGAGGCACAAGCAATAGAAATGAGCGGAGGGCGTTTGCCCTCCGCTCATCCGTCAAGCGGAAATCTAGAACCCGTGCTTTACTCGCTCGCCGGCGCTGGCGCTGGCGCCGGGGTCGTCCCGCCAAGGAGGCTACCTAGCGAGAACTCCGCCGAGAGAACTAACGTGTTTCCTAGCTTCTCATTCAAGATGTATGCTGCATCAACGCTCAACCCTGCTACGTTGATCCCTGCTCCCGCTGTGAAGTAGTAGTCCTGGAAGTTGTCCGTAAGTACTACACCACCACGCAGCGCCAGTTCCTTAATAACCTTGAACTCTACACCAATGTGGGTGTCACCCAAGTTGGTGCCGTCAAAGTCGACATCGGTCGCTAGTACCAGCTTGTTATCAACTAGGCTCATCGCGAGTCCAGCCGTGTATACACCAGTTATGCTGTCTGTCGCTCCACCAGTCCAGGTGAGGTTGCTGTTCCCTAGGTCCTTCGCGTCCACACCAATCGTGAACATGTCGCCTAGCTTCACCAATAGACCAAGGTCAAAGCCAAACCCAGAGGCTGTATTACCCAGGCCACTGTCGGCCATGTAGTACTTGACGTTGGCACCGGCGAGGCCGATGTCCATGATGTTCGTCGCTAATGTACCGACGATCGCTGATTCGTTCCAATTAAACAGGCTTCCCGCTGTGCCATCGGCTGCCGTACCCTGTCCGGTAAGCGCACCGCGCTCCCAACCAAGGCCAACGCCAATGCCAGAGAAGGTCGTCGTTGCACCAACAAACTGATGCGTGATCCCCATCCCAAACAGGTCGGTCGACATACCCGTGATCCGGGTATCGTTCAACTGTGCCAGTCCGGCAGGATTCCAGCATACTGCAGTGGCATCATCCGCTACGGCGACAAACGCACCGCCCATGGCCAGCGCTCGCGCGCCTACTCCGTTCTTGAAGGCACTAAATGCGCCTACACCATCGGCCAGGGCCACAGCGGAGATAACCATGAGGAGCGCTAAGCTTAAAACTATCACTCGTTTCATCGTTGTTGTTACCCCCTTCGTAAAGGTTTCAAGTGACCTGCCTACTGCAGGCAGGTCAGGGCCTCCGGGGCCCATATGAGCCCCGGAGTATCCCCTCTCTTACTTACTTGTTAATGAACACCGTGCCCTTACCGGTGAAGGTGTTCGTGCCGTCCGTCGCCATCACTACGTAGATATATCCGCCGTTTGCTAGGCCGGAACCATCCCACGTGATGTGATCAACGTTCGCTTCCTCATCCGTCCATACCTGGTGACCAGACAGGTCGTACACCGTGACCGAGAAGGTCGTGGCGATTCCTGTGCCCTTGTAGGCAAAGTCAACCGTAGTCGTGAACGGGTTTGGCCCAGCGTAGAAGCTATCAACCGATAGTGCCGACGCTGTGATATCGATCGTATCGGAACTCGTGTCCGTCGGATCGGTAGGATCAGTGTAGGTAGCGGTGAACGTTCCTACTCCCAATCCGCTGATCGGTCCAGTGATGAACGTGTCAGTAGATGCTCCCGCTAACGGGGCAAGGTCATACGTCGTTCCGCTGATGTCAACAGCATCGAGGATGCTAGAGGCTCCAGCCTTGGATGGGTCGATGACCTTCACGTACACATCGTCAGCGTCAGTGTAGCTCGTGACCTCGTTGCCAGTAGCATCGGTGAACATCGTCGTCGATTGCTGGCTCGGAGGAGTACCGCCACCGCCGATACCGACCTTGATCGAAATCATGGCCGAATCAGAGTGGTTGCTCGGATCCTCGTAGAAGGCAAGAATCGTGTCACCAGGGCGCACACCAAGCGTAGGCACGCAGGCATACTGACTGGTGATGTCGATGCACGTCACGGAGACAAAGTCACCCGTGGCAACACCGGTCTCCAACAGGTCGACAGACGCCCAACGCCCGTTCCTCGGGTTGAGGACGTACAGCATCGGATGACCCTTCAGGCCACTATCCCCTCCGTTCTCATCCTTGAGAACTGGCGAGTTATTGAAGATGTTCGTGTCACCCAGCAGATCGTTCACTGGATGGGTTTTATCACGACTGTAGGTGCAGCTCCACGGATTCAGTGCCCACGGACCGAATGGCAGGTTTTGGCCACCATCCCAGAACGCATCGATGCGCTCACGGCGGTACTGGTCCTCATCCTGATCGGGATCGACCACTTCGACGAATACACAGTCGGAGTTTACGTAGCCGCTCACGCGGTTGCCCTGTCGATCGAGGAAGTACATGTTGGTCTTAGTGCCATCGTAGACCTGCGTGTCGGCAATCGACATCTGAGCAAACGATACGTCGTTTGCCACACGGATGTCACGGATCTTCGGCGGGAACGCAGTATCGGTTTGGGAGTTAGCTGTCAAGTCACCGAGGTACGCCAAGCCATCGTGCACCGAGCCATCGGCAGCGGAGCTATTGGCGTAGTAGACCACGTCGTTGTAGCGAGCGTAGACCGAATCCTCGTTGTACACTTCCAGCTTCCAGTTATCAAGCTGGACCTGGTACTTATTTACACCTAACGGATCCCAAGCTGGCTTCAGCTCAGTTCCGGCGTTGGTGAAGAAGACCGGTGAATTACTGCTTGTCTCATCGGCGATCAGCCATTCGGAGTCGTCTTCGCCGTGCGGGTCGCACACGTTAACAACAACCTGTTCCGGGCAGCACGAGTCAACATTTGCGTTGGCATCGATCACCTGCGTGTAGACAGAATCGCGGCCAATCCAATACTCGCTCTTCTGGGCCCGCGTGGCATCGGTGAAGCTCGTCACGCTAGCCTTGTTCTCCTCGATGTACGCCGGAGCAAGAACGAAGTCGTCAAAGTCGTTCGGGTCCAGGTAGTAAGCGACAAGTACGTCGTGAACCTTGAGCGAATTGAACCCAAGGTCGCCGAGGAGGCTGTTCAGATTAAGTTGGAACACACCCGTCGCCGGGCCTGTCTCCTGCGCGTAGAACATCACGCGGGCATAACCGTTCGTATCCTTGGTGTCAAATGAGGTGACATTACCAGCAGATGCCGTCGGATACTGCACGTAGTAGGCACCATCGGACTTCTGTTGTAAGTTACTAACGGCGTTCGCTGCGGTGGCCCCAAGTCCGCTGTAGTAGATGTTGTACCAACGGATGGGCTTGTTCAGTGCATTTAATGATCCAGTTTGTGTGGATGGATTAACGCCGCCGTAGCGCTTCAGCATGCAGAAGTTAGTGGCACTGTGTGTCTGCACCGGGTTCCAGGAACCAGGATCCACCAATATCCATACCGGGACGTACTCAACCTTGTTGCAGTTGAGGTTCTCGTCCGGATCTACGACCGTGATCGTCGCTGATGCGTTGGCATCCTTGTAAATCTCCTGATCCCAGGAGATTGTCGCCTTGGTATCGATAATCTTAGCCATCGCTACCGCAACGTCGGTATCGTCGTTTTGATCGACATACATCCCAACGAGAGTATCCATATTCTCGAAACGGCCGAGGAGATATGTCTCATTTTTACTAGGACTTATGGCCGGTGGCGGCAGGAATCCGGTCTGCTTAGTGTGCCAGTTATTCCAGCTCACAGTGGTCGCATTAATATAGTCAGTGCCTAATACGTTATTCACGCCTGTGAACGCGGACCGCGTTGCGCTTGGAGCAGTAATGCCATTTGCAATATTGTTTGGGACATAGAGCATGTTTCCGCCCTGGAAGTCCCAAGTGAAACCATTCTCATTTCCTGCTGTGCGGAATGCGTTGTCCACTACGTGGGTATTCTGCTCTGGAGTATTGTAAGAGGCGCGCGTCCCAACCTGGAACGAACGATCGCTCACAAACAACCCGGTATCAGCGCCCGTCTCTTCCAAGTAATCGAACTTGGTGGAACCGGGGCTCCCGGGGAAATGTCCCTTGTACGGAACATAGGCTACATTGTTGTATGCGTTGCCACTGGCATCACCCGTATCCGTCTTATAGCTAATCCAGACGATGTACGCGCCGGTCTTTGGGTCCATGATCTTGATGTCGGTCCAGATTTTGTCCCGGACATCACAATCGATATTCTCATCCGGATCGTAAACACAGATCCAGACTTGATCTCCTTCTTGTACGTTAGTTACCCTGTTTGCGCCGTTCTTGTCCGAGGAGAAATACATCTCCGCAGTCGTGGCGAGAGCAGCCAGGGTAAAGACCGTCACAAGCAATACCGCTATGACGGCTCCTACGGCTAATCTCTTTTTCAAGGTTGTACCTCCTTCAGTTAAGGTCCCCTTTATAAGGGTTCTTTGATTCCGCTTTTGAAATTTCGGTTCTGTGAAACTTCTTTCTCTATTCAATCCTATTAGCCTCCTTTGCGACCCAGAAAGCTTACTAACTAAATGGCTCAATGAGTCATCCGGTTCTAGATTTCGTACCACCTCCCGCACGATTCTCAACCACCCAGTGCATGTTTTCCCTTATCTCTCTCGACAGGGCTCGCACACAAGCTTATCGCTTGGTACAAAACCATACTATTACCCAAACGCGTTAGTCAAATATCATACTAACGCCTCAAGTCCGTCTTTCAATGACCAATAGAGGAATGGTGAGCCCACCCCCCCGTGCAAACTGGATGCAGTTTACCACAGAACGACAACCCATGTCAAGACATCCAATGTCGCGATTTATAGGAACCACCCCCAAAGGTGACATCTTGCCCCCTTGTAGCACAATTTCGCGCACAGGGCAAATCCCGAGGCCAGTTCCTTGAGTGTGCATCTTCTCTTCACCCCCTTGACGTTGGGTGATTACTCCGCTTCCAATCTACTCTTTATCCGTGCCATCGGCGAAGGATCTTGGTACGCAGCGTCCCTCCCCTCCGTCCTGTGAGATTGGGACAAGTGTCGGGAGGAAGCGCGGAACGCGGAACGGGGAACGGGAAACGAAGCGGGAAGTCGGAACGCGGAATGCGGAACAAAGAACAGGAGAAGCGGTCCTCTCGCAAAGACGCCAAGAAAGCATCATTAAGGAAAAAGGAAAAGCAGAATCCTTCCTTGGCGGTCTCTGCGTCTTGAGCGAGTGACAACGAGCGGGCGAGAGGAGAAGCTTTTGCCTTTGTAGCGTGCGTAGCTTGTCTACCTGTGCGTATCAGCACGCAGACAGGTCTGCCACGTTGGGGGTTACGCCACAGCACAAGCGCAACGTTGGGCACGGGGCCCAACGCTACGCAAGATCCGATATCGCCAACGTGCGTTTGCCTTTGTAGCGTGCGTAGCTTGTCTACCTGTGCGTATCAGCACGCAGACAGGTCTGCCACGTTGGGGGTTACGCCACAGCACAAGCGCAACGTTGGGCACGGGGCCCAACGCTACGCAAGATACGCCCTTTGCCTTCGTAGCGTGCGCAGACAGGTCTGCCACGTTGAGAGTCACGCCACAGCACAAGCGTAACGTGGAGCACGGGGCCCGACGCTACGCAAGATACGCCCTTTGCCTTCGTAGCGTGCGCCACGTTTAACCTAAGCCTCATCCCATTCAGTGTCTCTTATACCCGCCTGCCTAAGGATTTCCTTCAACAAACTCACACTGATGTCTGTCTTACTATGCGGATTTGGGATACGGATCTTTTTTTCATCCTGCTTCATGAATTGGTGTTTTCCACCCGAAAACGGACCTTCGTATCCTAAAGCTCTAAACTTGCGGATTAGCTCTCTACGCGAAACGCTGGAGATCATTTAGCTGCCTGCGACTTCACCAATCTTTATCCCAATTCCATCTAGCACAGGGATGGGATCATTATCCCGTAACTTGAGAAGCACCCACTCTTCAAGTACCTCTACTAGCTCCTTACGGCAGATCTCCACCGTAGGAGCATTTGCCCACACTCCTGTGAACTCAGGAATCTTGGCAAACCAAGTTTGGTCGTCCAACCTTTTGTATTCCGCTCTCTCTAATGCTTTCTGTATATACTGATTC
>JALTFO010000207.1 GCA_027007005.1 Candidatus Bipolaricaulota bacterium
GCGGTTGTTTGACCTGTGGGACCGACGACGCGATCTCGCTGGAACGCTCTCCAAAGGGATGCGCCAGAAGCTCGCCATCGCCCGAGCCCTACTGCACAAGCCGCAGGTCCTGTTCCTCGATGAACCCACAGCAAGCCTCGACCCGGAAGCAGCAAAGGTTGTGCGTAATCTGATCGAAACGCTGCGCACAAACGAGCGGACGATCTTCCTGTGCACGCACAACCTGGATGAGGCGGATCGGCTGTGCGATCGCGTCGCCTTGTTCAAGACCAAGCTCATTGCGATCGGCAAACCACGCGAGTTAAAGGAACGCATGTACGGCCGAAAGACAGTGATCCATCTCGCTGGTCCCCTACCAGGGATCGAGGAATCGATCGATCTTCCCTTTGTCAAGAAGATAGAACGGGTGGATGATGCCCTCGTCTTTTCCTTGTCAGACCCAGAACGGGAGAATCCGATCATCGTCAAGCGCCTCGTCGAGTTGGGGGCGAGCGTGCAATTCGTAAATGAGTTGAAGGTCTCGCTTGAGGACCTCTATCTCGACCTGATGAAGGGGAACCATGCGCAGAATTAGCGTAATCCTGATGAAGGAATGGCGCGAGTCGCTGCGCAACAAGATGATCCTGTTCGGCGCAATCTTCCTGCCGCTGTTCATGGTCGGGGCAGCACTGTTCATGGTCTATCAGGGACGAAGGATCGATGTCGCCGGGGCGCAGATCGCCCTGTTCAACACGGCGCTGATGTACTTCCTCATCCTGCCAGCACTCATCCCGCTGGCGATCGCCGCCTACTCGATCATCGGCGAGAAGGAGCAGGGGAGCCTGGAACCGCTCCTTGCTACACCGATCTCCGATCTTGAACTCTTTCTGGGAAAGGCTTTGGCTAGTGTGATCCCTGCTTTGATCCTCACTTGGGGCAGCTTCGGCCTCTTTCTCGCGGTGTCGATCCCGCTCGTCGAGGGCATTCCACCGTATGTCCTGACTGGGCCGTGGATCGCAGCGATCTTTGGATTGTCGCCGCTCCTTTCCCTGTTCTCGGTGGGGGTGACAATGCTCGTCTCCTCGCGAGCCTCCGATGCTCGCGCTGCCTACCAGATTTCGAGCTTCGCCATCATCCCAGCGATCGTGCCACTGATCATCTACACGAGCAGGAAGACGCTCGTCAGCCTGTGGCTCATCGGCCTAGAAGCGCTCATATTGTTCGTGGCAAGCGTCATCGTGCTATACTGTGCCATCAGGGTCTTTCGTCGGGAACAGATCCTGACGCGCTGGAAGTAGAAGTAGCGAGGGGGTAGCAATGGAAAAGACAATTCTGATAGCAGCAGCGGTGATCGCGGCAATCCTCTTCTTCGGCCTTGTCTCACAGCAACCGACGCCGCCACCGGCGGTCGCGCAGGGAAAACTGATCGACAGCGGACAGTTCGTCGTCGAGCAGGCGGGCCAACAGATCGTTGATGAGCAATACACGCTCTTCTTCTCAGCCGCAGAGGGGTACATGCTCCTCTCGCAGGAGAAGATGTCGGTGAGTGGACAGAACATCAGCTTGGCTCAGCAGTACGAATTCGACCGTGACTTTATGCCTGTCTTGTATCACCTAGCAGCAGACACACCGTCTGGCTCACAGATCATCTCGGCACGGATGGGGATCAAAGGCCTGCACATGGAGACCCGCGTCGGCACGGCGCAGCAACAGGCCGATATTCCGGGCAAACATATCGTAATCCTCGACAACAACCTGATCAGCCATTACGTGGTCCTCTTCCTGGCCCTTCAGGCAGGGGCGATTCCACAAGAGTTCACCGCCGCGATACCACAGGCATTGCTCTCCCTCCCGGCCAAGGTCGATGCGCCGCAACCGCTCACGTTTACCTCCGGCGGCAAGACCTACGATGGAGAGAGCTACGATGTTCACCTCGGTGATCTGCTGATCGTCATGCTCACCTACAAAGGGAAGCTAGTCGGGTTGACGAACGACGCACAAGGGGTGCATGCGTACAACGCGCAGGTCTTCCCCAACGGTATCACCCTCCCTAAAACCACGCCTCCCGCCCAGCCCACTGAAGGGGCAATGGAGAAGGACGTGACGTTTACAAGCGGTAATCTCACTCTAGCGGGGACACTCACCATTCCCGCGGAAGCTACCGGTCCGGTCCCGGGTGTTCTATTCATCGCTGGATCTGGACCGACTGATCGCAATGAGAATGCACCTGGGATGAAGACTGACATCTTTAGCCAACTCGCAGCGTCCCTCGCCAAGGCGGGAATCGGATCACTGCGTTACGACAAACGTGGGGTAGGAAAGAGCCAAGGAACGTTTGCAGATGCGTCGCTTGATGACCTGGTCGCCGATGCGCGTGCTGCCCTAAGCTACCTTAAACAGGCGCAAGGGATCGATCCGCAGCGAATATTCATTCTCGGGCACAGCGAGGGCGGGATCATCGCCCCGATGATCGCTGCTGGGAATAGCGACCTCAGCGGGATCGTCCTCCTGGCGGCACCGGCCCATTCACTCGACTGGATCATCCGCGGGCAGATCGAGCGCCTGAACCGTGACGCAGGAAAGACCGAGGATCAAGTGCAGGCCGCACTAGCACAGGAGGACCAGTATCTCAACTTCGCTCGGGGAAGCACGGGCGACTGGTCGAATTACACCTTCGATCAACTCAAGAAGGTAATGCCCTGGCTTACGCAGCAAAAGTACCTACAGATTAAGGCGTTCTCCCTGTCCTGGCTGCGGCAGCACTTCCATCATGATCCGATCGCAACGATCAAAAAGGTGACATGCCCTGTACTCATCATCCAGGGCGAAAATGACTACCAGGTGCCTTCGGGTGAGGCAAATCTCCTGTCATCTGCTCTAACCGAGGGAGGGAACACGGACGTAACAGTCGATCTTTTCCCCGATCTTAACCACCTCATGCGCCACCACCCGGAGAAACCAAACCTAACATACCGGCATCTGGATGAGCCGGTCGATCAGCGCGTGCTGGATGCGGTCACAGGATGGATCACGAGTCACGTTGGCAAGTAGCGATCTTACTTCGAAGAGAGAAGCCTCCGTGCTACTAGCTGAGGCAGGGGTCCACCCAAGCAAGCGCCTCGGGCAGAATTTTCTTGTCAATCGCGCCACACTTGATTCGATTATCGGTGAAGTGAAGAAAGCTCACCCCCACGTGATCGTGGAGATCGGCGCCGGGCTGGGGACGGTGACGCGCGAGCTGGCGCGGCTGACGGAGCGCGTGATCGCCGTCGAGCTCGACCGTCGGCTCGCTGCAATTCTTGAACGCACCGTTGCAAACATGCAAAACGTCGAGATTCGCCGTCAGGATTTCTTGGCGTTTTCGTTTACCAATACCATTACCGAAGAAAAAGCGTTCGTGGTGGGAAACATCCCCTATCGCATCACCGCACCAATCTTGAAGCACCTCATCGCGCAACGAGACAGGATCTCATCGGCGCTCCTGCTCACGCAACACGAGGTAGCAGCAAAGATCGCACACAGCCCGGGGAAGAAGGGGACAGCACTCGGAGTATTGGTGCAATCCTACGCCGATGTAAAGCTATTGCGTAGCGTGCCTCGTGGTTCTTTCTTTCCCATCCCTGATGTGGATTCCATGCTGTGGTCGATGTCACTTCTGAAGCAGCCCCGGTTCACCGCTGCCGCAGAGGACTTCTTTGCTGTAGTACGCGCGGTGTACGGTGTGCGCCGTAAGATGATCAGAGGGGCACTGCGCGATCTATTTTCAAACGAGAACACCGAGGAGTTGCTTCGATCGATCAATATCGACGCTACACTGCGAGGAGAGACGCTGAGCTTCGCCCAGCTCGATACCATTGCACAATATCTCAAGAACTCAAACTAGGATCTATTGTGATCGGCAAGCTCCGGGGTATCCGGTTCGACGTGCACAGTAACGTTGACCGGACGCGTGCAGGCCGATCGCACCTGATCCTCAACCTCCATCGAGATCTCATGTGCAGCAAGGAGCGTTAGGGACGGATCGACAAGCACGTGCAGATCGACGAACATCTCCCGCCCAACGCTGCGGGCACGCAGTTTATGAAAGCTGCGCACCCCGTCAACGCGCTCAACCGCTTCCGTAATCGCCTCGGTATCAGCACGCGAAAGTGATCCTTCCAGCAACTCGTGCAGGACACCCCGTACAGTCCTCATGCCAGCGGCAACAACCATAAGCCCAACGACTATCCCCGCCGCCTCATCGGCGTTTCCCCAGCCCAACAGTCCGCCTACCCCGCCGAAGAGGACAGCCACCGACGAGAGGGCGTCGGAGCGGTGGTGCCAGGCATTTGCTTGCAGCGCCGCGCTGTTCAGCTCTCGCGCAACGCGCAGAGTACGCCGATAGATCCATTCCTTAGCGATGATCGATACAGAAGCGACGATGAGCACACCCACACCAGGAAGAGAAATCACGTGCGCATAAAGATCAGATCCGGCACGCCAGGAGATGAATAGCCCAACAGCGATCAGCGCAGCGGCGACTGCTCCTCCGGCAAACGTCTCGTAGCGACCGTGTCCGTACGGATGCCCGGGATCTGGGGGCCTCTCCGCCAGCTTGATCCCACCGATCACCGCAAGATCGGTCGCGATATCGGAGGCCGAATGTATGCCATCGGCCAGAAGAGCGATCGATCCAGTGAACAGACCGGCGGTGACCTTGATCGCGACAAGCGCTACGTTGATCGCCGTCCCAAGGAGAGTCACACCAATGCCGGAATATGAATGTAGAGGGGATCTGACTCCACGCGCGTTCATAATGTTCATTCTACGCCGCGAAATTGCCACAGACAACCGTCTGATAGCCCTGCACATGTTCAGAAGGAGGTAACACCTCTAATACCCGCTCGAATGGACCCATCACTTCACGATAGTCAGTTTCCATATTATCCATAATCATATTTTACATATATTTCCCCTCTATGGATTAATAGTGTATTTTAGAGCACGTTGTTTAGCGAGGCAATGCGATCCCTTGACATACCGCATAATTGTTCTATTATTCGTGTAACTGGTTTTTAACGAGGTGACGGTTATGCGTCGATATCTCGTGATAAGTGCTTTGATCTTTGCTTTGGTATCCGTAGCGGGAGTATGCGCCAACTATACTATCACAGTGTGGCCGTACGGGGCGATCGTGTGGGTACAGACACCGTCGGCAGATGCGCATTCGATAACCGACTATGCAACCAAGGCCGTCAAGAACGTGTTCTCGTTTTGGGACGAGCCCGTTCCCATCCCGGCGAAGAACTGGGCGCGCCCGGAAAAGGTGTCATTTCCTACCGCAATGGCGAGATTCAACGCACTGCTGGATGCTGGCAGTCGTCACTACGCTGTGGTGACATCGGTCAATACATCTGTGTCCAGCCTTTATCCCCCGTTGACGTGGAACACTAACGTGATCTATCCGCTATTCCTCTATTTTTACCCCACTGCAGAAGCGATGGATTACGATTTTGCTGACTATTCGTTTTGGGGTAGTTATGGGCGACGTTACAGTTATACGCCAAGAAGAATTGACACTACCTTGCCGTCCACACCCACACCGAAGGAAATCTTCATTGCGCATAACACGGACTGGCACTACATCATCGATCATGAACTCACACACTGGGTAACCGACCTCATCTGTACGCATGCGGGGAGCAAATTCGAGGCTTTACCCCTGGTGATTACAGAGGGAATGGCCGGTTATACCGCGCATTCGTTGACCGGTGATGAAAACGGGTGGAAGCAGATCGCAGCAGTGTGGGCGCAGTCGGATGGAAAATTGGACGATGTCCCTCCACCGCTCGATTACGATGTTGGCACAAGCGTCGTCGCCTACCTCGTTCAGCAGGAAGGAAAGCAGAAATTCTTGGATTCGCTTCCAAAGTTCGCCGCGGATTGGCCTAAGGAAGCGGTGGCGATCACTCCCGGCTGGCGCGCGTGGTTGCATGAGGTAAAGGTGGCAGATGGCGACCGCACGCTATACGAGGCACGGTTGGAGAGCCTGTCCCTGTGCGCTTGGCTCCTCGATCCGGTCCTGCCGCAGGAAGCGCGGACAGTGATCGATCACATCTACACAGGGCATGGGACCATGGCCAATATCACGCAATTCTGGAAGATCATCTCCGTGGTTCCACCACAGCCGTCAGATGACGTGTTGACACGCATGTTTCACCGAGAAGATACGTTTGTCATCGTCGCTAATCGAGACCACACGCATCAAGCACTCGCTGCACAGGTGAAAAACAACCTGGGAAAATACTGGCAGGATTGGGACAACTACTACACGTGGTTCGTCATCGGTCTGCGTAAGGTGATCGCCGCGTGTGGGAACCCCACCTAACGGAGGTAAACCATGAAACGAGTGGCGATAGCGCTGGCGGTCGCAGCGGTGGTTCTCACCGCCGTCACCGTACGCGGATGTAACGACCGCGGGCCGTACGGACTGATCACGCTGTAAAGAAAAGAAAAAACCAGGCGACGTCCTACTCTCCCAGCCCCT
>JALTFO010000208.1 GCA_027007005.1 Candidatus Bipolaricaulota bacterium
GTGGCTCGGCGCGCCAGAGGCATACGTATGTTTTACTGTGGCATTCGTGGTTGCAGAGAGCGTCTCCCCATCGCCAAAGTCCCACAAGAACGTCTTCAATGTGTGTCCGGGAGCGGCCGTGGATAATACTGGATCAAAGGTAACCTCAAACAGAGACGGTGTATCGGGAGGGTTGTCAGAGTGGTAGACGGTGACTGGATCCGACTTGGTGAAGCTCGCGGTAGGCCCATCGGTTGGCACGATAACAGGAACCATCACTGTAACCACAAGCGACGTAGTATCGCTGGAGCCGTTATTATCAGTAACGGTCAGCGTCACTGTGATGTTTGTCGTCGCCACGGCACTGAATGTGTGAGATATCGTCTCGCCCGACCCTGTTGAGCCATCACCAAAATCCCATGCATACACGGAGATTCTCCCATCAGCATCGTAGGACAGGGAAGCATCGAAGGCAACCGTGAGCGGCGAGTTCCCATAGCTTGGCTTCGCGCTGAACCTAGCTGTGGGAGGATTACTTCCTGTAGATCCCACGGGAAGAACCTCGATGCTTTGTGTGGTAGTTGCGGTTGCGCCAGAGTTGTCAGTCACGGTGAGGGTTACGGTGAACGTTCGTACAGTCGTAGTCGAGAAGGTGTGTGTTGGAGTTGTTCCCGTGCCACCCGTCCCATCGCCAAAATCCCAATCATAGAGCATGATCGATCCATCCGGGTCGTATGAATCGCTGGCGTCAAACGTGATTGTGAGGGGAGAACTACCGCTCAAGCTGCTGGCGATGATGCTAGCAACAGGAGATTTATTCACCAGGGAGCAACTAGAGAGAGATGCAACAACCAGAATCAAGATCACCAAACTGATTAGCTGACGCATCTTTCCTCCGAATCACCTAGTTTTCGAGACTGGAGGCGACCTTATCAGGCCGCCTCCACGCTAGTTTGCTAATCCTTGCCACTCACTACCGCACTGTACTACTTGTACAGCGCAATCGTACGAGTTAGCGTGTTTCGTGCACCCTGATTGTCGATCACCTCAAGCTCAACCGTAAACGTCTTCTGGTTCTCGTCTGCGGCAAGAGAGTACTCATGCGTAACCGCAGGGCAGGAACCATCTGCATTTGCTGGATGAGTCTCAGTTGTTCCATCGCCGAAGTGCCAGATATAGGAGATGATCCCCCAGGATGACCCGTTGTTACTCCCATTTCCCTCTGGATCGTAGGAAAGGTTGCGATCGCCGCTCGTACGCACTGGGCTAGCCGACGCACTCTCGAAGTTGTCCGGTTTGACACTTGTTGAATCGTTCGGCAGGTCACTATCATCAGTTCCACGATCTTGATTCCACAGATCTCCTGTAGGCTTGACTGAACGGAAATCGACCGTATGCGACGTGGTCTGGGCACCGGTGATCTCTATGTCTTCGACAACCCACGTAGTGCCGCTATCTTTGCTCATCTCAAATCCGGCAACTGGTTGCAGGTTCTTCACCGTTACGGTGCGCGAGTAGGAATCGGTCTTCCCCGCATCATCAATCACTGTAAGCGTTACGGTAAAGCTCTGATTTGCCTGTGAGGTGTAGAAGGAATGTGTCACCGTAGCGTCGGTTGTGTTTGTCTGCGAGCTCTGATCTCCAAAGTTCCACACGTACGTCGTCAACGAGTGGCCACTCACTGCACTGGAAGCGCTCGGATCGAAGGTGAATTTGTGCGGCCCAATCTGTTCACTGTCAGGATTTGCCGTAAAGCTTGCTGTTGGCACGGTTGAAGGCGTCGTCGGCGTACTCACCGTTACCGTGATGTCCTTCGTCGCAGTATCCTCGCTGTTGTCAGAGGCGATTATCCGCAGAACTACATGATATGTGGTCGTCACTGTGGGCGAATAGGTGTGGCTCGTGGTAATCCCTGTTCCAGTCACACCGTCACCAAAGTCCCACGAGTAGTAGGTTATCGCATGGCCTGCGTACACCGAGGCCGACGCGTTGAACGTGACCGTCAATGGAGATGCCCCAGTCAGCGGTGTGGCCGTAAAGCTCGCCGTCGGCCCGGTACCTCCAGTCGTTCCTCCGCCCGCTGGCGCCGAAACAGTGATAACCTTCTGAGCAGTAGCCTGGGCACCGTTATCGTCCGTCACTCGCAATACAACAGTGAATGTTCCTGCGGTTGCGTACGTATGCGAAGCAGACTTTCCGCTACCACTTCCTCCGTCACCAAAATCCCACTCATATGTCGTGATTATGCCGTCAGAATCCGTTGACAGAATCGCGCTAAAGTTTACAGTCAACGGAGCTTCCCCCGATAAAGCACTGGCAGTAAATGATGCAGTGGGGGCCTCGTTGAACGGCCAGCAACCTGTCAACAGTACCAACAGGGAAGAAACAACAGCAAGACCGATGACTACTCTTAGAATCCGCGCCTTGTTTTGCACTCTCATCACCTCGATCCTCCTTCACTTGCAATAGCAGCATAGGACCTATTCATCCCTAATCTATGCATATCGGAGGTGTAAGTCAAGCCATCGGGCACACCATTTCATTGCCCACCTGTCTGCAAATGAGGGGACAAAGCAGCGGGCAAATCGTCAGGAGTCAGACTAAGATGAAAGCTAGTCAACATGCGGAGCTGTGTCAAGGTCTTGGATCTTAAGCTGATGGTGAAGCCTGATGGCCCTCCCTATACTTCGTAGCGTGCGCAGCTTGCCTGCCACGTTGGGCGTTACGTCAAGGCCACAAGCGCAACGTTGCATACAAGATGCAACGCTACACAAGATAACATCTCTGCTTTCGTAGCGTGGTAGCTTGCCTGCCACGTTGGGATGGGTTGGAGTATTCGGCTATAAATCTCCCACAATTGAACACAATGGATCCCGGAAATGAACACTCGTGAAAACCATCGATCAATTTCATCAAGCTCACGGCTAAGCCGTTCTAGATTACGCACTTCCCGGTCTATATCTGCTTTTAGTGCAGCAAATCTACCCACTGAGCGTCACTCCTTCCTCAAGAACCCGTCTGCGAAGCTCGGGCTCTGCGTCTTCGAACGGTATCAAATCCAGTTGAGGAGGCATGGACTCCCAACCCATGACACCTTCCTTTCGTCAGGTAGCGTCATGGTTTTTCTGTGGCTACATAGTCAAAACACCAGCCTTTAGCCCTCAGGCATCAGCGGCCAAAGAAACAACAGCCGCAATGAACTACGGATTACCCTCTCACGCCCTCTTTACTTATCACGCTTCACTATTGATCTGCCATTCCGGATTCAGCGAGCTCTTGACTCTCTATCTTCTGGAAGATCGGGCGAGGGCATTCGGAGAACGCGCTTCTGACCATTGCCCGCTTTCCCAGTTCTTGCTACAATTTCTCTGATGAAAGATCTCGGCAAACGGCTGACCATTGCTCAATCGAAGTTGGAGATGCCTTGTTCGTCTGCCACATCTCCGATGCGAGTGTGGACGATCCAGCCAGAGGAGGTCCTGGCCCAGCTCAAAGAAGAACGCGTCTTGTATGCTGACCCCGCCTGCATTACGAAAGAGTTTCGCCACGCCTACGACTGGATGCGCACTCAGATGGGGAGATGTCTCCCTAACTATGATGGTCACTTTCCATGGTGGGGTTGGTACAGCCCTCGTCCTGACCTGCGGCAATCGGGACACTTGGAGCGTGGGACCAAGGGGGTGCGCTTGGAACTTGAGATTGACCCAAATCACGTACTGCTATCCGACTTCGACGCCTGGCACAGTGTCTTGAACCGTGGCTATCTGGGGCTCAGTGAAGCCGAAGATGACGCATGGTACCGACGTTTCAAAGCGGACGTTCCCAATCGGTGGGCCTGGCCACTGCCGGAACCGTGGTATTCGGAGATCCTCACCAGTTGGAAACGTGTATTTGACCTGGAAGCCCTAGCTACATCAGAGTATTGGCAGCCCGGGCCGCGCTGCATCCAGGCTACGTTCGAGGCCTTGCGCCTGGTCGATGTGCGCAAGTCTACGCCCTTCGTGGCACGGTAATTGCGGGATAATCAAACCGCTGTCTCAGCGAGGAACTTGTAGGGCTCATCCAATTGCTCCTGCGTCGCTTGACTGAACATGCGAACATACTCGGCAACCGAAGCTAGCGTCAGCTCATCTTCCGGGACTATCAGATCCCAGACTCCGTCCTTGGCTCTGCGAGCAATGAAGTTTAGATGTTCCAGTTGCTTCAGCCATAGCCTATAGAGCGATCGTTCATCCTCTGTCATTGTCGGTTCTTCCAGTTCCTGCTCTACCCAGGCCCGGGTGGAGATTGTGATGTGTACCTTCAACTCCCGATCTACAAGGTCATCCCAGATGACAGGACGCCGGTACTCCCGACACCATTCCCAATCAATCAGGCTATGAACGGAAATCAAGTAAGGCTCCTTCTCTCAATCATCTTTGATCACCGGTTTGTTTTCACTCTCCAGGCCGAGGGCCACCCGTTCGAGGATCCTTGTAATCAGCTCCTGCTCGTCCTTCGTGCCCCAAACGTGCTCCCACAAACAGGCCAAGTCACCCTCTTTGGGGAATCCCTTCTCCCGGATCTCCAAGCGAGCGCGGCAGGCGTTCTCGATCCCTTCCAGGGCCCACTTGCGCTTCTGGGCCGTCCGTCCCAACCGCTCTACCATCTCCCAGTCCAATCGCTTTGGTTCTACCGGTCGTTCTCGGGTGACGGCGGTGATGAAACCGTTGTCGAAGTGGACCCAGCACTCAGTGAACTGCCTCTTCGGGCGCGTCACGGTCTTTCCTAAGAACTCGACCTCCTCTTCACCACCGCAGGGGCAATCGAAGCCCCCTGGGAGCGCGACCTGACCAGCGGGGACCCCGACAACATAATCCCCAACTTCATAGGAATCGAGGGAGTTCTCTGCATGCTTGAACTGCACGCCCCTTCGCTCCATTTCACCGCAATGAGCGCAGGCAAGTTCGGCCCATACTGTATCAAAAAGTCCCATGTGAACCTCCTATGCCAGCCAAAGTCGCTCCAGGCCTTCCTTAGCACCCATCCTTATCCGGGCTCAATCTCGCCCTCGTAAAACCGGTTACCTCGACCTTCTAGCTTGGGACCCCAAGATACCGGACGGCGTTCTCGATGATCAGCCTGGCCCAAGTCCGGGGCATCTGGATCTTGCCTTCTGCAATCGGGCTTTGAGTTTCCTTTCCCCTTCTAGGATTTTGCTGGCATGGTTTGTGTCCACCAAATAAGCGCTCATATTGCATCTCCAGCTCTACCGATCAACTTCCATCTCCCGCATCTCCTGGATATCGGCGAGCAGACGATCGAGTTCGCCTGGCGCAATCGACCAAGCACCGATGTGTTGCAGTAAGGCTTCTGGAGAACCACGGTTGGACTGCTGAATTCGGTGATCTCGGAGAAAGTCCACAAAATCCAACACCTCCCTCAAGCGATCCTCCGGAAGTCCCTGTAACTTACCTGCTAAGTCTCTTAAGAGCTCAGGAGTTACATTTTTTGTTCTAGCCACAAGGACCTCCTTGCCCAAATATACAACAAGACTCCCTTAACGAGCAAGCTCCATTTACCTGTCACCTTCCTTTGATCACTCTACTTACTACTTACGATTCACTCATCACTGTTTCCCGATCTTGGTCCTTGGCCTCACTTCCACCATTCACCATTTACGATTCGCGAATTGTTGCCCATTACCCCGTAACCCCTCAATCCTTACTCCGTGCCCCCATCACGCATTACCCATTCACGATTTACCATTCACAAATCACGGTCCACCGTCAAGCCTTCCTCCTTAGCTGCCTGGTTAAGTCGCTTATCGAAACAAGAAAACGAGACATCCAAACCAGTCTTATTCCGCAAAAGTAGTGCTGATGCCAGATGAATGGCGTCAAATCCTCTCAACGGGTGCCTCTCTGTCAATATCCCTCCAAGTTTGGCCACACCCTCAGAAACCTCCACGATGAAGTAGTTATCCCAATCCCGTATTAGGTACTCAACTACCTGATCATACTCTTCTTTCGAGAGTTCCCCTTCACGATACTTCCGAGCGGTTCCAGCCATTGCCTCCACATAAGCTACACGAGAAGTAGATACAATCTGGGCTTCTTCTACTGCCTTCTTAACCTCTTGCGATCCCGACTCTTTGACATAGAGTTTCACCAGAGCGCTGGTGTCAAGGTAGAGTATCATCTACGATCCTCGATGATCAACTCGGAAAGCAAGCGCCCGCGCCCCTTTACCGGCTGCGGTGCCCCTGTCGGCTTACCGCCGGTCCAGGAAGCAGCGCCTTCCTCGACCAATGCTAGGACCTCCTTATCTACCTTCTTTCGTTTCATTGGGATCAAGAGAGCGATCACCTCGCCCCGGTTCGTAATCTCAATCTGTTTTCCCTCCTTCACTTGCATCAGGTAAAGGCTCAGCTTATCCCTCAATTCTCTGATTCCAACACGGGGCATGCTTTTATTCCCTCCTTCCTTCATGTGGCGTCATAGTATCTCATGGTGGCTACATGCTCAAGGTGTCTCTAGCAC
>JALTFO010000209.1 GCA_027007005.1 Candidatus Bipolaricaulota bacterium
AGATACAGCTGCTGCTCATCATATGGTAGAAAGTTGTATGCCATCACACGTACCTCCATCTCCATTAGATGAAGATACTATATTCATCTGGTACTAAATGTGCAAATTGGTTTGTCGGACAGGCTCTATGGGTGGGAAATGTGAGGTTCCGGAGAAAGCCAGCGCTCATTCAAGGAATGGTTGCAGAAGCGAACAGCCAACAAGTGATGAATCAAAAGCGCTGTGCATAAACATTCTTCAAAATGCTACACAGCTTCTAGAACTGCGCATTCCGCGAACACCGTTAACAATAGTAATCTGCTCCGCCTATTCCTAGGCGGAGCAGATCAGCCAACGTTGTTTCTCTTCCTTGGACCTCTACGGATCCGCCTTGACAACTGGAGGTGTGTTCACGTTGTCAACATGAATTACGTATGAATCAGTGGCGCTCGCTCCACACACATCGGTGACAGTCACGCTGACTGTGACGTCCGCCCCTTCACACACACTCACTTGTGGAGTAGTGAAGCAGGGGGTGGCAGAGCAAGCATCGTCAAAGCTTCCGGCGGATGCGCTCCAGTAGTAGGTAAGCGGGGCGCACTCTGGGTCAGAGGCAACCGCATGCAGTACGGATGTTGTCCCTTCCTTCATTGAGAAACCTGGTCCGAGCTTGACGATCGGGGGTGCGTTCAGGTTACGCACATGAATCGTCACGTTATCTTCCGAACTCGCACCGCAGGAGTCGACAACGGTAAGTTTGAGGACGATGTCTTCGCCTTGACATAGGCTGGTGAGGGGTGCTGTGAATACAGGATTCAGGAGCATCGGATCGTTCAGCTCGCCTTTGCCACAGGGAATGCTCCAGTGGTACTTGAGAGCGTCCCCATCTGGATCAGAAGCCGTAGCACAGAGCTGGACCGTCGCTCCTTCATCAATAACAATGTCGCTTCCCGCATTGATGATCGGCGGGTGATTGACGTTGTTGATGTGCAGTACAAAGGAATCGGTGCCCTTCGCGCCACAGTTGTCCGTCGCGACGAGCGTGATGCAGACATTGGCGCCGTCGCAACAGTCGACCATCGGTGCTGTGTACATGGGAGCAAGGCTCGTTGGGTCATCGAACGATCCAAGAGGCGCACTCCATAACATGCTGACCACTCCGCAGTCAGCATCGGAAGCGGTTCCGTGTAGCTGAATCGTCGATCCTTCATCAACCGACTTTACTGCCGGTGCACACCCCACTGGCGCGGGAGGTGGCGGCGGCGGTGTTTGCTGCGAGCAGGACGTGCAAGGCGCAGGAGGCAGGCATGAAGGGCAGTCACCCTGCATAACCTTACCCTGCCAGAGTGTATCGTCCACACCGTCGGTGTATAGAAGGTTCAAGCCATCTCCGCCGAGCAGCTTATCACATCCGGGACCACCGGAGAGGACATCGTTTCCAGCCTCGCCCTCTAGCGAGTCGTTTCCGGCATCGCCACAGAGGCGATCATCACCATTTCCGCCGAACAGAACGTCATCGCCTGCTCCACCGCTGATGATGTCGCACCCGTTCATCCCCTCGATTATATCGTTTCCGTCTCCACCGATAAGGATGTCGTTACCGCCAAGACCGATGATGAAGTCGTTGCCCCCTAGGCCAAAGATCAGGTCGTTTCCTGACGTTCCGTACAGGGTGTCGTTCCCTTCGGTGCCGTAAATGACATTTGTTATTCCCATCGCAGCGTACTCGGGTGGAATCGTGCTCTTCGCTTCCGGCTTAGCTGTGGTAGCTGCTGTCAACGCGGAGATCAGCTCCTGTGCCTGGCTTACTTGATAGTAGCTTCCACCCGTAGCTTGTGCCATTCCGGTCAGCGATTCGCGCACTGCCGGATCGACATCCAGTCCGATGATGTGTAGCACTACCGGGGGATCCATCGTCCCAAGCATCTGTGCAACGACCAGCGGATCGCCTCCGCATGTCTCTTCCCCGTCGCTTACCAGGATGATAGTATGTTTCCCGGGGGCGGACGATATCGCAGTGGACGCCTGCACCAATACATCAGCTAATGGTGTCAACCCTTTCGCTTGCACCGCATTGACCGCTGCAATCATCTTAGCACGAGTCGCATCATCGAACGGACGAATCGGGAAGGCAGGCTCAATGTCCTTGCAGCTCGCTTCCCTATCTCCCTTCCCGACTCGATGTCCAAACAGATACAGCCCAACATTTGTTTCACTGGGGAGTGTTTGCCACACGTCGACAAGCGCCGCCTTAGCAGCATCCAGCCTCGATCCACTGTCAAGCGGCTTGTTCATGCTGTTTGAGGCATCGAGAATGAAAACGATGCTCTGAGTAGCCCCGAACGCGACGGCGGATCCAACGATCGCTCCTATCACCAACAGGGCCGTTACAAGCCAGATTTTGCCACGCATTATTAGTACCTCCTTAGTTCTTTGCTCATACACGGCTCTCATCATACCAGAATAGGGGTAGCAATTTCCGTGACTAAGATCACACTTGGCTCTTGTTTTAGTGTCCGCTGTCCAAATCTAGAGGGGTTCCTGTTCGGATTCCAGGCAACCGAGAAGGACGCGCCTCTTATGAGTGGGAATGAGAGCGCGGGCTTTCCCGTCCCTTACTGCACCGCAACCGAGGACGTCACCACGAAACGAGATGGCAACATAGCCATCGAGCGTACATGGCACCGGTTGGCCCAAGAGAAGTCGTTTCATGGCGTTGACATCTTCGATCTCCATCCGACCGGAGGTGATTCGGTCTCCCAATAGAGAGAGGAAGACACTCGTTGGCTTGAGTCCTCGTGGCATGCGTCGCAGGGCTCGCACTCCAGCGGGACGACTGGATGCTATTCCAATCGGAGTTGGCGCAGTCGTCGCCCAGATCTCCTCGCCTCCTCGTTCGGTAAAGGTAAGCTGCTCTGACACCTCGCGGGCAACACCGAAACGAGAGGAGAAGAATGCAGCAACCTCGTCATGCAGGTTTTCGTATGCGGGCAATGAACCCTCCTCCACTGTCAATGTGATGGGGGTATATCCGCGCGCATCGTGAGACTTCAGGTGCGTATTCCTCACCCTCCCATGTCGTCACTCCGCTTGTTGCATCGAACGGAAGAGAGACTTGCTCTAAGAGTGCATCCCTCTCAGCGAGGAGATGGGACACTGTCCCCTCGTTCTCCTCTGGGGCGAAGGTGCATGTCGAGTAGACGAGCGTTCCTCCTGATTTAAGAAGATCGTACGCTCGCACGATCAATCGTCGCTGCAGGCGGGAGAGTCTGGCAATCGTCGATGCGGTCGCTCCATCACGCAGGGAAGATTCCTTGCGCAGCGTCCCCTCTGCCGAGCAAGGGGCATCGAGGAGAACACGATCAAAACTGGTGTGCATAGGAAAAGACTCACCGCGATACGACGTTACGGTGGCATTTAGGACTCCCAGGCGGTTGATGTTTGCCATCAGCGAAGGCTGCCGTTTGCCGACCGGTTCGTTGGCGATAAGTGGCCCGCGGTTCTTCATGCATGCGGCGATGTGTGTGCACTTACCTCCCGGAGCCGCCGCCATATCGAGGATCGTGTCTCCCGATTGCGGATCAAGGACACGCACTGGCAGGGTCTGGACAGCCTCCTGAATGTAGAACATCCCAAGCCAGTGTTCGATCGTCTTGCTGACACCAGGCGTCTCTATGTAAAACAGGTCATCGCCCCAGGGAATGGCAGTTAGAGAGAACCCTTTACGTGTCAAGCGTTCACGGACGTCCTGCGTGCGCGAGCGCAGCGTATTGACTCTGATCGCAAGTGGCAACGGACGCGCACAGGCTGCGAGGAACTCATCCCAATCCGGAATGATCTCGCGATAGCGTGCAAGTCCTTCTTGCTGTTGCATCAATTGATGGCTGCGATCCCAAGCGCCTGTTCTTTCATTCTACCTTCCAATCCGCAATCGCTCCCCCAGCCAGTGCTGGATCCCGGAGCGATCAATCGCGCGCACTACCGATCCAATGTCGTAAGAAACACGCTCGAAACTTACGCTTCCGCTGCTGTGATTGAAGTCCACCACAGCGTAGGCGGCTCTGGGGTCACCATCACGGGGCTGTCCCACGCTTCCCGGATTGATCAGGTACTTTGCGGTGGGAAGTATTTCGAGCTTCAAATGTGGGTCAATCGATTTCACTTTGCCAAAAGTACTCACGAATCCGCCCTGGATGTGCGAGTGCCCAAAGAACCCGATTTGTCGCGTAAGTAGCGAGAAACTCTCGCCTGCAACGAACGGATCACGCACGTACTCCCATAACGGTCCACGGATGCTCCCATGGACAACGACGAAGTCATCTTCCGTATGAACCTGCTCCAACGCAGCAAGATATGTCGTTTCAACAGGCGAGAGGACAGCGCGAGTCCAGTCCACCGTTGCCCGCGCCTCCGCTGCAAAACCATCCATGGGGAAGGCGCCAACTGCAGCGGCATCGTGATTCCCCTGTACGCAGAGGACATTCATCTCCCGCAACCGGGAGATCACCTCAATCGGCCAGGGCGCGTAGTCCACCAAATCCCCGCAGCAGACGATACGCTCGACACCACGTTTGGAAAGCGCCGCCAAGACTGCTTCCAATGCCGGAAGATTCGCGTGCACATCAGAGATCAGGCCAATGCGAGCCATTTAAGTAATACGACCCGTAACAGAGGAGATGGCCTGTTCCGATAGGGCAGAGCACCTCTTATCGAGAGCATCCGCTATCATCTGGATCTTCTCCACCTGTTCATCATCGTGCCTGTAGGCAAGGTTAATACGGACGTTTAACAAAGCCGATCTGACTGTAGCTGTGGCGATGTGTGCGGCCACGCCAACGTCGCTCACGCTCTGCTTTGACCCAAGTGGTGCTAACGCGCAAAGCTGTTCAAGCAGATCTATCCCCCTCTCTGCCACGTGCTGTGGCACGCTTGTCGCCTTGACAAGCGCCGAAGCGATCATTGCCGGCCGCCGTTCATCATCGCGATCGAGGCGATAGGCATTCATAACTTCGGAGAATGCCGATTCATCCTCATCTGCGAGTGCAAGAAACGCTCCTTCTAACGAGACAAAATAGTTAAGAAGTCCCTCCAGCTCGTCGCTTGGTGCTTTCTTCATCGTGAGGCGACAGACCATCCGCCCAAGGTCGCATGCGATAGCACCCGTCAATGCCGCGACGCTCCCTCCACCCGGAGTGGCGCTGGCAGAGGCTAACTTCTCTAGGTACTCTTCGATCGTACGTGAACCCATCTTGGACATTCATTCCTCCTGCTTAGAAGCGCACCCACATCCTTCCTGTCATGACAAGGTGCCCTACGTAATCATAGAATGTTCTCCAACGGGAAAGAAAAGAGGGACAAGCGTATCTCGTTGTCCCCTGGCGCGCGGGTGCTACTCCTTCTTGTCCTCCATGAGTTTGGTCATGTAGGCGACTGCCTCTCCAACGGTGGCAATCTTCTCCGCATCTTCGTCTGAGATCTCCACGCCAAACTCATCCTCGAACTCCATGATCAGTTCAACCGTGTCCAGCGAGTCCGCCCCCAAATCCTCGACGAAAGACGCCTCGTCGGTAACCTCCTCCGGATCGACCATCAGCTGATCGGCAATGATTGCTCGCACCTTGCTCGCTATATCATCCATCGTATACAAACCTCCTTCTATTCTTTGCTTGGCTAGGGAAATAGTCCCCCGTTCACGCCAACAACCTGCCCAGTTATATAAGAAGCCTGCGGAGAAAGCAAGAAGGCAACAACTTGCGCCACTTCAGCAGGTGTCCCTTCTCGCTTCAGGGGTACGCGTGCCACATAGTCATTGCGCAGGGAATCGCCCAAGGAGTCAGTCATTCCCGTCTTAATGAACCCCGGTGAGACGACGTTCACCCTAATCCCCCGCGAGCCGACCTCTTTTGCCACACTACGCGATAGACCGATCAATCCCGCTTTACTCGCAGCGTAGTTTGCCTGCCCAACATTTCCCGTGTCGCCAACAATTGAACCGATGCTGACAATTGCGCCGCTCTTGGCACGCACCATGTGGCGCAGACAAGCGCGGATGCAATTGTACGCACCCTCCAGGTTGACGCCAATAACCTCACGCCAGCTCTCGATCTCCATCCGCATCGTTAGCTGATCGCGCGTGATGCCGGCGTTATTCACCAAGAAATCGATCTGTCCAAACTCCTCGTGCACTGCCGTTACGGCAGCGCGCACCTGCTTCCCATCAGAGACATCGACCGCGTAGAAGCGAGAGCGCGCCACTTCTCGCTGCAACGCCTCGCCCGCATCACGGTTTCGAGCAAAGACGACAACAGTGCAACCCTCAGTGTGTAGAAGCTCGACGATTGCTCTTCCGATACCGCGTGTCCCGCCAGTTATGATCGCCACACGCTTGTCAAATCGCCCCATCGACAGCCTCCTCGAACGTAACAAACTTGATCTTATCCGTTATTCGCCTTCCAAGATTGGTCAATACTCTTCCCGGCCCGACTTCGATCGCTAGCTCTATCCCCGAATGTATGAGGGCCTCGATCGTACTAACCCACTGTACACATGCCGTGATTTGTGTCAAGAGCAGCAACTTGATCGCCTCGGGGTCCTTCTCCGCTCGTCCACTCACGCTGGAGACAAATAAGGTGTTGGGAGGGCGAAACTGCATTGCATTAATGAACGGAGCAAGGTCGGCCTGCGCCGGTGCGAGGAGCGGAGAGTGAAAGGGCCCGGATACGTCTAACCTGATCGCTCGCCCGCCAGCATCCTGACATGCGCTCATCGCCCGCTCCAGGCTTTGCTCATCCCCAGATATGACAACCTGTGTCGGGCCATTGATGTTAGCCATGTTCACTCCTTCACCGGTTCCACGACAGATTTCCGCCACCGTTTCATGAGGGAGCTTGAGGATTGCGGCCATCCCTCCTCCACTCACACGGCTCATGAGTCGCCCGCGAGTTATCACGATTTGCAGGGCATCTTCAAGAGGAATCACACCCGAAGAGACAAGAGCGGCATATTCGCCGAGACTGTGCCCAGCGACAGCCGTGGGAGTCATCCCGCGAGAGCGTAGTGCCTCATCCTTGCTCGCGCTGTCGACAAAGATCGCAGGCTGGGCAAACTCTGTCTGTATCAAACGATCGAAATCTGCATCTTGCAGCAAACTCCTAATCGGTATTCCCGCCTGTCCAGCCAGGGTAAGGAGGTGCAAGCTGCGTTCCCCAGTTGGCGGAAGCCTTCTGGGAACGGTTCCTTGTCCCGGAAAGAGAAACGCAATCTTAGGCTTCATGATCAGATGCGGACTACTACCGCTCCGTAGGTGACACCTGCCCCGAAGGCGGTCATGACCACAACGTCGCCGCTCTTAATCCTTCCGTCCTGGCGTGCCTCGTCGAGCGCGATGGGGATCGATGCGGTAGACGTGTTCGCTACGCGATCAAGATTCGTGATTATCTTTTCCTTATCCACCTGCAGGCGCACAGCTAGAGAGTCGATAATTCTTATGTTAGCTTGGTGAGGGATCAACCAGTCGACATCATCAAGGCTGAGCGATGCCGCAGCAAGGGCCTCTCGAGTCGCCCGCTCCATCATCGGCACAGCGCTTCGGTAGACGCCTGCGCCTTCCATCTTGAGAAAGTGCCCACCTTGTTGGAGTGTGGAGCTGTCAGCCGGGGTGCGGGTACCTCCCGCAGGCATGTGCAGAAGGAGCGCTTTGTCGTTGTCTCCGAAGATGGCGCTTCCCAACACACCCTCATCGGCACGTCCCGTTTCAAGGAGGACAGCTCCTGCCCCGTCTCCGAAGAGGACACAGGTCTTGCGATCGCTCCAGTCCGTCACGCGCGATAGTGCTTCGCTACCAACAAGGAGGATGTGCTTGTACAACCCCGCGCGAATAAGGCCATCTGCGATCGCCATCCCGTAGACAAAACCCGAACACCCTGCCTTCAGGTCAAAGAACGGAGTTTGATCAAGGCCTAGGCCGGAGGCGATGAACGGAGACGATCCTGGACAGATCATATCCGGAAAATTCGTGGCAACGATAAATAAGTCAATCGTCTCCAGAGACACTTGCGCGTCTTCACATGCCCGCTTCGCAGCAGCGATACCCATCCTCGCTGGCTCCTGATCCGGCTCAAGAAGGTAGCGAGTGCGGATTCCCGTGCGGCGTACGATCCACTCATCAGATGTATCGACCATCTGCTCCAGGTCATGATTTGTCACACACTTCTGCGGCAAGTAGCTGCCACTGCCTATGATCCTAGCTCCCATTTTCATCCCACCCAGACATTCCTTTGGCCATTATCTCATTTAAGTGACTCTTGACTGCGCGATGGGCAACGTCAATCGCTGATTCGATCGCCATAGCATCAGAGCGGCCGTGGGCAATGACAATGCTTCCATTCACACCGAGTAGCGGAGCGCCGCCTGATCGGTTGTACGCAAGCTTCTTGCGAAGTTCGGAAAAGACTGGTTGCAGCATAAGCGCTCCCAACTTCCCGCGCAGATTCTTGTTAACACCGTTCCTTATTATGTTAGACACTGCTGAGATTCCTCCTTCTAGGGTCTTCAAGAACACGTTTCCGATGAAGCCATCACAGACGACAACGTCGACCGGCCGCTCTGTTAAAAGGTGATGACCTTCAACGTTGCCGGCAAACGGGAGTGGCCCATTATTGAGCAGGTCAAACACTCGGTGGACAACCTTGTTCCCTTTCGCCCGTTCTGTTCCAATGTTCAATAAGCCAATCTTTGGCTGGGCAGTGCCAATCACCTGACGAGCGTACGTTGCGCCCATCAACGCAAAATGAAGGAGATGCTCCGGAGCGCAATCGACGTTCGCTCCCACGTCAATGACAACGATCTCGCGACCTGATACCGTGGGAATCATCGCCGCGATACCTGGTCGTGGAATCCCTGCCATTCGGCCCACAATGAACACAGCACCAGCAACCACAGCACCTGTATTCCCCGGGGACACGAAGGCATCCACACTGTGCTCTTTCAACGCAACTAGCCCATTTACCAGGGAAGAGTCCTTCTTCTTGCGCACCGCTTGTACCGGCGGTTCTGTCATCGCGATTGTTTGAGATGAAGGAAGGATGGAAAACCGATCTCCTTCATGTTCGTGCAGCTTGAGGAGTGCTGATCTAATTGCGTTTTGTTCACCGGAAAAGAGTATATCGACATCGAGATTATGCCCTGCCGAGACTCCCCCCTTCACAAGTTCGTAAGGTGGGAGATCTCCACCCATGACATCCAATAGGATCCGCATAATTGGGCATCTCCGACATGGTTAAACGTAGTTTTGGATGGTGCCGAGAGCGGGACTTGAACCCGCACGGACGTTATGTGTCCACATGGCCCTCAACCATGCGCGTCTGCCAATTCCGCCACCTCGGCAACAGTGCTCATCTTAGCCGGCAAAGAGCGGCCTGTCAACATGTCAATTTGGAGTATACTCTTTAGGTAAGGCAACTAACGCCATCTTGTGTACATTCTTACATGAGGCAACATGTAGGGGAAGGGCATTACAGCTATATTACAGCCATATAGTAGCGTGTGGCGGCATGTCTGCCTGAAGTTGTTTGTCGCATGAAAACGGGTGTGCAGCGATTTGACTTCCCCCTGTTTCCAGAGTAAAGTTACGTCCGCATACTGATAGTGAGGTGTAGGAGTGAAAGAATACGAAATTGTTTATGTGTTGCGTCCTGATCTGTCCGACGAAGAGCGCACCAAGAAGGTGGACCGCATTCACAGTCTGATCACCGATAATGGTGGGCAGGTCGACAAGGTGGATGATTGGGGAAAGAGAGTGCTTGCATACGAGATCAAGCACTATACAGACGCCTATTACGGGCTTACTCTGTTCCAGATGCCCCCGCAGGCGGTCAACCCGGTTTGTGAGCGGCTGAACATTGATGAGGAGATCCTCCGCTATCAAGTTGTCGCTACCAAGAAGTAGGGAGAAAAAGGGATGTCTGCAGGTCTTAACAAGGTAATTATGATTGGAAATCTGACTGCAGATCCAGAGTTGCAGTACACTTCCGCTGGTACGGCTCGCACGAAGTTTAGCATTGCCATCAATCGGCAATTCAAGGACAAGTCTGGACAATTGCAGGATGATGTGACGTTTGTCCCGATCGTCGCTTGGGGGGCGCAGGCAGAGAACTGTGCCAATTACCTAAGCAAGGGGCGATCGGTCGCCGTGGAAGGCAGATTGCGGATAAGCTCCTTTGAGACTCAAGACGGCGAGAAGAAGAAGATGGTTGAGGTCGTTGCGCAGAACGTCCAGTTCCTCGGAGGCCCTCGGGCAACGGACAGCGCTGGCACCATTCCTGCTAAAAATGAGCGACCGGCTAGTGGAGATGAGGAGGTTCCTTTCTAAGTTATGTTTTACAAGAGAAAGCATGTGTGCCGAGTCTGTGAGCGAGAGATCGTTCTCGACTACAAAAAACCAGAAGAATTGAAGCAGTACATGAATCGCCTCGGGAAGATCCTTCCTAAGAGGGCAACGCGTCTTTGTACTAAGCACCAACGCCAGGTTGCACTTGAGATCAATCGAGCACGCAAGTTGGCACTATTGCCCTACGTAGGCGAGGCGAAGATGATCCCCGACGCGCGTCCGCGTAGAAGGAGATAGCAACCTCGAAAGGATTATCCGCTGATTGGTTTAGCTACTATTATAAGAACGATAACCCCTCCTATGAAGCGCCAGGAGGGGCTTTTCTTGCCTATCCTGGTACGATGCAATTCCCAGACGGTGAACTCAACGCGGGAGAAGTAGCTGATATCCTTGGCTTCATAGCGACAAAGCTTGGTAAGATTATGCCATGTCCAAAATAGCAGCAGTGATCATGCATGCCCCCCTCGGCAACAGCCCAGGTGAGATAATGGTCGAGAAGGCACGAGCGGCATCATCAGTTGACCTTGTAAGCGTCCTGCACACAGCCGGAGTGGAGAAGATCATTCTTGTCAGCCAAGACGCCTCCCTGGGAGAGGAAATGGCTGGCTCTGCTGTGCCAGTCAGTCTCGAGCGTGGATCATCACCGTTTCACTTTGGGCGTACACTGCAGAGCATCATCGGTGAGTACGAAACAGAGGCGCTTCTCTATTTTGGAAGCGGAAGTGGCGGACTCCTCGATGCTCAGCGTGCGCGTGCCTTGATTCGCTTTGCAAAGAGGGAAAAAGCAGGAGCACTGCTTAACAACTTTTACAGCTGTGACTATGCAGCGATAGCACGCGTGCAGGACCTCCTTGCCCTTGATCTTCCATCGATCGATAACTCGCTTGGATTCGCCCTTTCCGATGCTGGCATAGCGTGCTACTCCCTGCCACGCGAGTTTGAGACACAGTTTGATATCGATACGCCTACCGACGTCCTCCTCCTTGCCGCGACTGAACTGGGAGGAGAGAGAATGCGTCGATTTACGCAGAGCATTACCTACGAGCATCAAGCCATTCCTCGGATTCTGCCGCTTCTGCGAACGCGGGACGCTCAGCTTATGATCATCGGGAGGGTTAACCCGATTACATGGGCGCACTTCGAACAAGAAATCGCTTGCCGTACGAGCGTTCTCAGTGAGGGAAGAGGGATGCGTAGCTATCCCTCCGGCAAAGAGACCCTACTTAGCAACCTGCTCACAAGAAAAGGGGCGATACCTTTCTTCGAGAAGTTGGAAAATGTGTGCGACGGTGCAATCATCGATACGCGCCCCTTCCTTGTGCAAGGTCGTGATCTGCCTCCCGCGAGTGATCGCTTTGCAAGCGACCTATTGGATCATGCGGCAATCATAGATCCTCTCTGGCGGGAATTTACGTTTGCGGCATCGCAAGCGAAGATTCCGGTGATTCTCGGTGGGCACTCGCTTGTAAGCGGAGGTTTGTATCTTCTTGCACGTGCTGGTTGGAAAGATACCGATCTTCGTCGTAGACTTCACCCTGACACGATCGACTGGCAAAAGGAGCAAACATGAGCGATACGATCCACCTGACCCATCTTCTGAAGAGCGACCCACAGACCGCAGCCTTGATAAGCGCTGAGCAGCGTCGCCAGCGGGAGAAGATCATCCTGATCCCGTCCGAGAGCCTTACCCCGCCGGAGGTGCGCGAGGCGCTCGGCTCGGTCTTCACCAGTGTCTACGCTGAAGGCTACCCGCGACCGAAGATGCGTAGCACTCCTCCCGATGAGCTGGCGGACCTTGATGCCCAGCTCGCTGAGCATCGGCGCTACGCCGACTGGCGGTTCTACAAGGGGACGGAGATGGCTGATCTGGTTGAATCGCTCGCTGGGCGCCGCGCCGCGGAGTGCTTTGCTACCCCTGAGTGGCCTGCGAAGAAGATCTACGCTAACGTGCAGCCGCTGTCGGGTGCAGCGGCGAACCTTGCCGTGTACGAGGCATTCGTTGAGCCGGGAGACACCGTCATGGGGATGGACCTCACTGAAGGAGGACACCTGACGCACGGCTCGCAGTTCAACATCACAGGGAAGCGCTACAACATCGTCTCCTACGCAGCCGATCGGAAGACCGGAAAGCTCGACTACGACGTGATGATGGAACTTGCTCTGCAGCATCGACCAAAGATGATCATCGGCGGATTCACATCATATCCCTGGCAGCCAGACTGGCACAAGTACCGCGAGATCGCAGATGCCGTCGGTGCGATCCTCCTCGCCGACGTTGCGCATACCGTGGGGATGATCATCGGCGGAGTCTACCCCAACCCGATTGGGATCGCTGATGTCGTGTCGTTCACCACCCACAAGACCCTGTGCGGCCCGCGCGGGGCGGTGATCCTCGCCACCGACCCACAAGTTGCTGCTCGCATTGACACAGCGATCTTCCCCGGTGAACAAGGGGGACCGCACGTGAACAAGTTTGCCGCCATCGCTGTGGCGCTGAAGCTTGCGCAGAGGGATGAGTTTAAGGATCTGCAGCGCCGCATCGTGGAAAACGCCAAATACCTCGCCGACGCACTCACGAATGAAGGGCTGACCGTCGCCTACGGCGGGACGAACACCCACCTGCTCCTCGTCGATCTGAGGAAGATCAAGACCGATACCGGATTTACGATGATGGGCGAGATCGCCTCGCGCATCCTCGACCTAGTGGGGATCGTCTGCAACAAGAACACCATACCCGGAGACCACAGCGCTGCCGATGCGCACGGGATTCGCCTCGGCACTCCGTGGGCGACGCAGCGGGGAATGGGTAAGGAAGAGATGGAGATCCTCGCCTCAATAATCGCAAAGGTCCTGCGAGCGATCCGCCCCTTCTCCTATCTCGGCCTGACCGGCGACCTGTCGCGCGGGAAGCTCCCGCTTGATGTTCTCGAATCAGCGAAGAAGGAAGTGCGCGCCCTGATCGCCCGAGTCGACCCTGAGGTCTCCATCCCGCTAGCTCATGAGGATGGCGGCAACTGGACGATCCTGCGCGTGCGCGGTGGGCGCAGCCGGGCGCTGCTGAACGAGGCGACGACCTCGGACATCCTCGTTCTCCCCGAAGGGGAGAAGTGTAATACACTCCTATTCGATAAAGACGGATCTCTTATATCTGAGGTTATCGTCGGACGGATCGGAGACGAAGAATACCTGGTGATTGCTCCACGCAAGCGCGGTATAGCTGTGCAGCAGTGGCTTTCTGGCCTTGCCGATGGTTACACCCTGTTTGACGATGACGACCTGTTTCGTAAGGTAGAAGGTCCCGCTCTTGTTGAAGAGATAGTCAAGGAGGACGTCCCGCAGAACGCGCGCGATTGGCTCTCTTCGCGGATTCCAGATGCAAGCTCAGAAACGAATATCACTGCCCTGTATGCTCAGCGCCCTGAGCTCTTCTCGCCTTACAAGCCGTACTTCGTCGCTCAGAAGCTCATCGACCTTCCTGTTGATGACGCGGACAAGGTAGCCTTTTCCTGGGAGGAAAGGGAGGGTGAGCTGAAGCGCACCCCGCTTTACGAGGCGCACAAGGAACTCGGGGCACGTTTGGTCCCCTTTGCTGGCTGGGAGATGCCGGTTTGGTATACGTCAGCGCTCGAAGAGCACCGTGCCATTCGCAATTCTGCCGGATTATTCGACCTTGGGCACATGGGCATCTTCCACGTCTCTGGAGAGTACGCAACGGAATTCCTCAACAACGTCACTGCCAACTACGCCGCTTGGCTCTCGGACGGGGAGTCGCAGTACGCGCACCTGTTCGATCCGGAGGGAAACGTGATCGATGACATCTTCGTCTATCGCCGTGCAGCCGATCGTTACCTTGTTGTGGTCAATGCCTCCAACGAGGACAAGGACTGGGAGTGGCTCACCGGCGTGAACGACGGACGCTATCTGATTGACACAAGCATGCGTTCGCGCGACATCGGGCCGCGCGTCACCCTGCGTGACCTGAAGCGGGAACGCGGAGTCGTGGACATCGCACTGCAGGGGCCAAAGAGCGAGGAGATCCTGGCGAAAATTCTCGATGGACCCGGGCAGCGGAGTGTGGCCAGCCTAAAACGCACTGAATTCTGCGAGATCATCGTCGATGATCGCCAGATGATCGTTGCGCGCACCGGCTATACTGGCGAGGAGGTCGGCTACGAGATCTACCTGGCAGCAGCGGACGCAATATGGCTGTGGGATAAGCTCCTCAAAGTCGCCTCCCCACTCGGCCTCATCCCTTGCGGCCTGGCTTCCCGTGATTCTACGCGCACCGAGGCGGGATTCCCGCTGTACGGGCACGAATTGGCTGGCCCACATAACGTCAATCCATTCGAGGCTGGTTTTGGGGCCTACGTCAAGCTGCACAAACCGTTCTTCATCGGTAGGGAGCGCTGTGTCACCATGTACACAGAGCAATCACGGGAGATCGTCCGCTTTGAGGTTACGAAGTCCGGTTCTCGACCCGTACGCGGAGGTGCGGTTGTGGTCGACAAGAACGGCTCCTACCTCGGTCGTGTAACGAGTTGCGTTAGTCTAGGAGAGACGCAGGTCGGCCTTGCCCTCCTCGAGAAACGTGGTCTCCCTGTTGGGACATCGATTGCCCTGATCAACCCCGCACGGGTGGATACAGGAAAGCCGGTGAGCGAGCTTGGTAAAGGTGATCGTGTGGCACTAGCGGTGGACGGAACGATCGTCACCCGCTTCCCAGAGAAGGCGCTCTTGCCGCAACCCGGCGGGGAATAGCTTCGTAGTTACCGTTATGTGAACTCGGTTCGTATTTGCTCGACCAGATCATCGCGGTTTCCGAGCTTGACGCGATAGAGGGTGAACTCCTGTCGCAAGCGATGGATGAGCGGTAGGTCGAGCTTGGCGTGCGTGGAAATGATGAACGGCGCGTCGCTCTCAATGACCCGCTCGACCATTGGAATGAACTTGAGAGATGTGATCTCCATTGGACCGATCTCATCGATCACTATAAGTGATCCCGCGGCAAGAGCGTGATCGACCGCCGCGATGCCGATCTGCTCCAGATCGCTCAGATTGACGCGGTAGCGGCCCATCTTTGGCCCATTTTGCTGGTGGATGTGGGCGAGGACCCCCGCCGTTCCCGTTGCGACATCGATCACCGAGAATCCGACGCGATGGTCGCACTTGCGGATCTCTCTTGTGAGCATCCCACCGACCGGTATCGGTAACCTAGAAACGACCTTCTCGATGAGTGTCGTCTTCCCCACGCCTGGTCGTCCGGTGATTACGATGCGTTTCTTGATCGTCATGGCACCTCATTCTATCCTGTCCACGATGAACATGCAGTTTCTCCAGTCGGTAGCTTAAAATGCAGAATTGTGACCCAGTCGCTGATCTCTGGAGGTGATCACACCTGTAGGCGATCAGTGAGATCAAGATTCCTGGTAGTGAAAGCTTGAGTAACACTTGGCTTTTCCAAGGACTTGATCTAGCATACAGCTACCGGCTGGGAGGCAAAAGCTGTGAGCGTAGGTTGAAGAGAGAAGATCATGGTGAATACTAAACAAAGGGTGAATGTTGTTACAGATCAACCAAGGACAGTGAGGAGAATGGAATCCAACAACCCTTCTAAACACGAGCAAGTAGTCAAGACGGTCGAGCGATCCCTGCGCCAGAGGGTTGCGTCTATATTTGGCAAATGGGCGACCGCGCCCTGTCTCAAGTTGTGGCGCGATTTTGCTGCACGCACCGATCTTGGCAGAACACGCAAGCCCATGACCTGGGTAGCTGCCTTGATCTATGCCTATGATCAAATGTGCGTCGGCAGTTTCTCACAGGCCGAGGTGGCGAGGGCACTTGAAGTCACTCCATTTACCTTAAGCCAGAAGTACCATCAAATCGCAAGAGAGCTGCAACTGCGGGTTCTCGACGATCGCTACATCCCTGAGGCGCTACGCGTCCAGATTCAGCTCAAAGAGGGTCCTCTTCCCGAAGGACTATCCCTGTTAGGAAGGCCATCTTGGTGGAGATGGATCCCGCCGCTTGGTACCGAAAGTGAAGGTGACATGGAGCGTTCTGCGCAGGATCTCGTCTATGATGGTTGGGAGGCACTTGGTGCGGGAAGCGGCTCGGACGATCCCGAGCTTGCCGAGCGATACTTTCGCAAAGCGCTCAAGCTCGATTCCACCATGGCCGATGCACACAACGGGCTCGCTCAAATTGCTGAACGTGCGGGAGATCTGCGCACCGCTGAGGAGCACTATCTCCAGGCCTACATGTTGGCCTGCAACGAACTGGGGAGCGAGTCACCACGGGCATATGCTTGGTGGCTAGACCTAGAGACGCGCCCCTACATGCGCGCGCGACACGGGTTGGGCTGGGTCTATTGGCATACTGGCCGGCTGCGCGAGGCGATTGCCGAGTATGAAGCCCTCTTGCACCTGAACGAGAACGACAATCAAGGCACCCGTTATCTCATCGGCCCGTTATACCAACTTGCCGGGGATCTTGGGAGTGCATTGAAAGCCTACGCGGGCTTCAGTAAGGACTATCCCGAAGATGAAGGAGATCCTCACCATTCCTTCTGCTGGGGGTTAGCTCTCTATGAATCAGGAGATCGAGAGCGTGCGGTGGCCAAATGGAGAAGAGCCTGCTTTGAGAACATCTACATCGCTCCGCTCCTCCTGAGGAACACATTACCATCAGAGGATATCTGGCTGTTCACAAACCTGATGTGGCTGGACTACGCACTGGAATACATCGGCCTCTACGGCAAGCTCTGGAAGCGATTGCCGGAAACAGTCTCCTGTCTGCGTCGTCTGTGGAACGATCCGCAGATGCGGACCGACGTTACTCATTGGTTGGAGATAGGTAAGCAGTTGAAAGAGCTCTCTGACACAGGTGCTGTGCAACGCGGTGAGGAAGGGAGAAATAAGTGGCATAAGCTGCTAGGCGAACAACGAAAAATAGAAGAACGCGTACCGAGCCAAAAATGGTTGCAAGAGGTAGCGAAAACGACGTAAGGTAAGGAGGGAGCAAGATAGCTCTTGTTTGCCGTAGTTGCTGGGTGTTTGCCCAGTATTTGGTGGCGGCGCAGTTCGCCGGGTCTAGCGCAAACAGGCCAATCGTCGAAGGCCAGCCACGATGTCCTGCTCTATTCAGTATTGCTTCTTCTGCTATCCACTCCAAACAGAGGGGAATAAGGAAGATTTCTTAGCATTCATAGCATGCTATGTAGCGAGACCGGTGATGATTCCTTGAGAAAAATCTCGTCCGCGACGTAGTTCAACATGCGTTGAGTCTCCACTACGGCATTTGGAAACAGATAGTGGTTTCGTTACACTAGCCTTGATTGGGTTTGATCGTGCGGGCAACCAAGCGGAGTTATGCGTGCTTGTGTGAGAGAATCTGCTAGGAGGGAGATGGCGAGAAAGAGCAAGAACGGCGCGACACTCGGGTTCGAACAGACCCTGTGGCAGGCGGCGGACAAGATGCGCGGGCACATGGACCCATCGGAGTACAAGCACGTCGCCCTCGGTCTCATCTTCCTCAAGTACATCTCCGACGCGTTCGAGGAACGCCGCCGCGAGATCGAGCACGAAGCCGAGACGCCGGAGAGCGAGTGGTACGTGAAAGAGCCATCGGTTCGCTATGAGGTCCTGGAGGACCGCGACATGTACCGGATGAAGAACGTCTTCTGGGTCCCGAAGACGGCGCGTTGGGACTACCTGCAAGAGCGGGCGAAGCAGCCGGAGATCGGAAAGCTGATCGACGACGCGATGACGGCAATCGAGCGGGAGAATCCGTCCCTCAAGGGTGTCCTCCCCAAGGACTACGCCCGTCCGGCGCTCGACAAGACTCGGCTTGGCGAGCTGATCGACCTCATCGGCACGATCGGCCTCGGCGACGCGGAGAACCGCTCCAAGGACATCCTCGGCCGGGTGTACGAGTACTTCTTAAACCAGTTTGCGAGCAAGGAGGGGAAAAAGGGCGGGGAGTTCTACACCCCGCGCTGCATCGTCAAGCTCCTCGTCGAGATGATCGAGCCTTTCCAGGGCCGCGTCTACGACCCGTGCTGCGGATCGAGCGGGATGTTCGTGCAATCAGAGGCGTTCATCCGCGCCCACGGCGGCCGGATCGGGGACATCTCGGTGTACGGTCAGGAATCGAACCCCACCACCTGGCGGTTGGCAAAGATGAACCTTGCCATCCGCGGGATCGAGGCGAACCTCGGCCCGCACCACGCCGACAGCTTCCACAACGACCTGCACAAGACGTTGAAGGCCGACTTTCTCCTCGCCAATCCGCCGTTCAACGACTCCGACTGGGGCGGCGACCGCCTGCGCGAGGACGTGCGCTGGAAGTACGG
>JALTFO010000210.1:0-288 GCA_027007005.1 Candidatus Bipolaricaulota bacterium
GTTCAACCGGACACGCTCGCCGTCCTTGGCGAGCGTGTCCGGTTGAACCTGCGCCGCATCGTGATCTACGAGATCATCGCTGTCAACCTGGGAAGCGCGCTGACCCCGTGGGGAAACCCGCAGAACCTGTTCATCTACCATTACTACCATCTTTCTCCCGGCTCCTTCTTTCATGAGAGCTATCCATTCATCCTCATCAGCCTGGTCGCCCTCTTCCTCCTTTCCTCGCTGACGCTGAGATCCAGTGAGGGGGATGCTCTTGGCATCGCAACAGGTGATGAACCTCAT
>JALTFO010000210.1:298-1859 GCA_027007005.1 Candidatus Bipolaricaulota bacterium
TTCTCCTCCTCTTCCCCACGATGAGCGGGTTGGGGAGCTCGCTCGCACGCGCACTCGGAAGTGGGGTTGGAGACCAGCTGCGAGTATATGGAATGGGAATCGGGATCTCTCAGCTTATCAGCAACGTCCCAGCGGCGATGCTCCTTTCGCGTGTCACCGCTGACTGGCGCAGCCTGTTCTACGGAGTGAATCTCGGAGGCTTGGGAACAGTGATCGCCTCTTTCGCTAACCTCATCGGCCTGAGCCTCTACATGAAGGGAGCGCAAAACGATAACTGGAAAGGATTTCTCGTGGAGGCTCTTGTCTGGAACGTTCTCCTGTTAGCGATTCTAGGAGGAGCCTTTCTGTTGGTCGTCGGCCGATAAAAACTGTGCGTACGATAAACAAGAGACTCTTCGCAGGCACTCTCTCAAAACGGCAGAGGGGGGCTCCCATTCTTAGTCACCAGACGCAGGTAGTACCTTGGATTCAACAAGCGAAACAACCTGTTTTCTGAAAGCTCCTGAACCGTATTTCCCACGAAACGGGTGATGTAGCATAGTGTAACCGATGTGCTTTGCTTCAAGATGGTTGTTTGACTTGCTGTAGCCTTGAGGATACAATCAATCCATGATAGAAATCCGCAAGACGGATGTTTTTGCAGAATAGCTTTGCGCTTTGCTCGACATTTATAGGAGGCTATCATTAGCAAAACTATCACGACTCAATACGATGTTGCCGAACACCTGCGCTCTCTTGAAGACATAGCCGCTTATCTGGAGGCGTGTCTCGAAGAGGCCGGTGACGACGCTGCTTTCATTGCGAAAGCTTTGGGAAACATCGCTCGCGCACGAGGCATGTCACAGATCGCCCGTGAAACCGGTCTGTCGCGTGAGAGTCTGTATAAGGCACTCTCTGGCGAGAGAAGCCCGAACTTTGACACAATCCTCAAGGTCATCAAAGCTCTGGGTTTGAAATTGCATGTTGCAGCAGCTTTGACGTCAACCAATCAAGCAGTCCGATAGAGCAGTCACAGGGACGAAGCGGCAATTGATAATCGCAATCTAGATCTTCCTGATGATCGTCGGTTGGTGAACAATTGACGAGCAAATTATTAGTGGCTGAACACTATAGTTGCTGGTCACGAAGGATCTTATCGTGATGCTTAACTACTCCACGCTTTGTACCGTAGGTTTAGCGCTTACAATATCATTTAGATTAGGGGGATATCGCTGATAGGGCATAAAATACTTGAAATACTAAATTTGCCACCCACTAGCGTAATATCAAAAATTGACAATATCTGACATTACCAGTAGAATGTGTGTAGCTGAATTGCGACTATGGAGGTGGCCAGAATGAATGTTTCTGTGGGTAAGGATTTTGAGGAATTTGTGAGAAGTAAAGTTGCCTCTGGGGATTATGCTTCAGTCAGCGAGGTAGTGCGCGATGGCCTACGTCTACTTAAGGAAAAGGATCTGATTCTGGGGGCCAAGCTCCAATCATTGCGCGGTGAAATTCAAAAGGGAATTGACCAAGCAGATAATGGTGAACTGCTAGATGGGAAAGAAGTCATGGCGGA
>JALTFO010000211.1 GCA_027007005.1 Candidatus Bipolaricaulota bacterium
AGCCAGTACTGGGACCGCGTACGGACCAACCTCCAAGCTGGCCACATTCGCCTTGTCTTTGTCGCCGACGCGATTCCCAGCGAATTGCGGCGCATTGTTGAATTCCTCAATGAGCAGATGAACCCAGCGGATGTTTTCGCCCTGGAAGTCAAACAGTATGTCGGTGAAGGGGTGAAGACGCTCGTTCCAAGACTCATCGGTACAAGCGAGAGAAAGCGAGTTGCGGGCACTCGCGCCAAGAAGAAGTGGAACGAGCCAGACTTCCTTGCAGCTATAAGCGATGAGGCAGGGACTGAAGCTCAAGAAGCCGTCCGTACCCTCTTGCACAGTCTATACAAGATGGAAGGAGTTGAAATTTGGTGGGGAGAAGGCCTCAAAGTCGGAAGCTTCGTGCCTCGCCTTTTCCACAAAGGCGTTAAGCATCAACTATTCGCGGTTCGCACATTAGGGAAGATTGAATTCTATTTTGACGTCTACATGAAAAAACAACCGTTCCAAAGTGAATTGTTGCAGCAGGAGCTGCTAGACAAACTTGTAGTTATTCCTGAGCTCAAGCTGTCTCAGGAAAAGAGCACTGGCTATCCAAGCGCTTCAATAGCTCCTCTGGCAAATACTGAGAGTCTGAACCAATTGACGGATGTGATACACTGGATGATCGGGGAGATTCGAAAGACGTGAGGAGGCAGGCTTCGCCACCCACTCCACACCTGCTTCTGAAGGAGCGTAAGTAGCGAAGAAACATGACCCAACTTGAACATATCGAGGCAATAGAGAGGCGTCTGTGGAGCGCGGCGGATACGCTGCGTGCAAACTCCAACTACGCCAGCAACGAGTATTTCTTGCCGGTGATGGGCTTGATTTTTCTGCGGCATGCCTACAGCCGCTTTCTTGGTGTAAGAGATGAGATCGAAGCCAATCTGCCGAAACGCGGCGGCAAGACGCGCGCGCTCACCAAGGAAGATTTCTCGCAGAAGAGCGCGATCTTTCTGCAACCCAAGGCGCAATTCGATTATCTCGTCTCATTGCCCGACAGCGAAGATCGCGCTAAGGCCATTATCGAGGCCATGGAATCAATAGAGGAGGATTACGAGAATCTGCGTGGCGTACTACCCAAGAACGAGTATCAGGAACTGGATAATGCGGTCTTAGGGCAACTTCTGCGCACGCTGAATCCCGACGAGCTAAAACGGGTTTCTGGCGATGTGTTTGGCCGCATCTACGAATACTTCCTGACACAATTTGCCGACCAGAAGGCGCACGACGGCGGCGAGTTCTTTACGCCTATCTCGCTGGTGTCATTGATTGCAAACGTCATCGCGCCAGAACGAGGCACAGTGCTTGACCCGGCCTGTGGTTCCGGCGGCATGTTCGTGCAAAGCGCTCGGTTTGTAGAGCGCAGACACCAAAACCCCACCGAGAAGCTCACCTTCTACGGCCTGGAGAAGAACGCAACAACCATTCGCCTAGCCAAGATGAACCTGGCAGTTCACGGCCTTGAAGGCGACATCCAGAAGGCCATCACCTACTACGAAGACCCCCACGAACTGCTCGGCAAGGCCGATTTCGTGATGGCCAATCCACCGTTCAACGTTGATGAGATCGATGCCGACAAGGTCAAAAATGACCCGCGCCTGCCCTTTGGCCTGCCCGGCGTGAACAAGAAAGGCAAGGTTTCCAACGGCAACTATATCTGGATCAGCTATTTTTACAGCTATCTCAACGAAAAAGGTCGGGCTGGGTTCGTCATGTCCTCCCAAGCATCCAGTGCCGGTCGTGATGAGGCCAAGCTACGGCGCAAGCTCATCGAGACCGGCAACGTAGATCTTATGATTGCTATCCGCTCCAACTTCTT
>JALTFO010000212.1 GCA_027007005.1 Candidatus Bipolaricaulota bacterium
GACGAGCACAAGCTGTTCTCAGAGCTAGGAAAGAGGTGTTGCTCGCTGCTTACCAAAAGCATCCTGAGAGGTTTGTCCGAAAGGAGCCATCGCCACAATTGGTACCAGAAGCAGTGTGGATCAACCCGCCAAAGGCGACAACAACCGACGGGAAACTACATAAAATTCAGCCAGCAGGTGTCTCAAAATCATTGACAGATTCCGCTGATCCACGCTGGTGACGTTTGAATATCTGAACATGGATACAGTGAGCTAACGGACGACAAACTAACGGCAAGAGAGGTGTTAGCTGGTGTTCAGAATGCAGAGGTTGTAGAGGAGTATCTGAGCTATCCCAAGGGGCGTGCGTCCTGGTTCTGCAGAGGACTCAAACAGATGAGCCAGTACATGTTGTGTGGGGTATCCTCAAAGGGTGTGAGAAGCCTGTGGTTCTTATCACTGCTTACCGCTCTAGTCCTGAGCGTTGGGACGAGACGTTCACGAGGAGACAAGGCCAGTGGAGAAACGCAAGAAACTAGAGTATGTGCATGAAGGACAGTATGTGGCTGAGGTAGAGGTGGTCTTGATTGACGATGAGACCGTATGGTCTCCTTATCTCCAGGTAGAGGATGCCTATAAATTGGATGATGTAAGGGATGCTCTTCGCAAAGGCGATTTGGAAACGGCTGCCAGATTTGGTCGAATCTACAAGCTCCATCCGGTAGCACACAAGTGACGGCGTAGCTACTTTGGCGATCGTGTGTGCAGAGCGCTACACGTCAGGTCGGTGACGTAGGCGTGGAAGCGAACGACGACTGACGTCGTATCGAGTTGCTTCTTTCCTACGGAAAGGCCGCCGAGCCCCCTTACGTCCAGCCCAGGAGCGGTGCTGCCGTTGGCGACTTCGTAGAAGCGAACAAGAACGATCCCTCCGGAAAAGGTAACGTCCGTCCAATCCGATGTTGTATTGAGCAAGATATCGACGGGGTAGATCTCCTCAACGCTGAGGGCGTACGCGCAGAGTGCCACAGCGGCCAGCACAATCAGGAGAACGGCTGCTTTCATGACATTGCCTCCTTACTGCGAATACTTCAGTCTATTCTTATCACGGGCAGCTTAACAAATGAACCTGCCCGAAGGGACGCTTAGTGCCTCGATAGCTCCGGCATCATCAGTATGTACCATCATCTTGGGCTTGACAGTCGTTCCCCACGCAATGTCGTATCTCAGGACACGCTGTCAGCGTGAGTCCACACCTTGGCAACGCCCTACTCGTGCAGCGAAGATACTGCTTGAAAGTAGGCGCGCAACAATGTATTCTTGTAAAGTACAACTTTCCAACATAAGGAGGAAGAGCGATGCCCTTAGTCAAAATAAAGGATAAGTATCAGGTGACCCTCCCCGCTGAAGTGCGCCGAATTCTTGATCTTAAGGTCGGGGACTATCTAGAGGTCGAAGCTAGAGATGCGGCAATCGTTCTCAAACCGAAGGCTGTGATCGATAGGGGAAATAAGGAATCGTGGGAAAGACTGCGGGAACTCTTGGAGAGGGTTCACGATCAAGTTGGATCCGCCTCTGAGGAGGAAGTGGAGCGCGATGTACTCGAAGCAATTAGAGCAGTAAGAAAGGAGCGGGCTTGAAGGCTGTTCTTGACACCAGTGTCCTGGCCGCAGCCTTCCTCGCTCGCGGCGGGGTAAACGATCAGGTGCTGAAAGCGGGAGGGGGAAACTACGAGCTCTGCTTGTCTGAAGGCATCTTGGAGGAATTGCGCCGTGTCCTTCTCACCTATCGCCGGATTAGAGACCGATACCGTTATGCTGACGAGGATGTCAAAGAGTTCATCAGGCGGCTGCGCAACGTAGGTTGTGTAGTCAATAAGTGGCCGGAGATTAGGGTAATCAAAGAAGATCCCGCAGATGACATGATATTAGCTTGCGCCCTTGCGGCGGGAGCAGAATACCTTGTCTCAAAGGACGCTCATCTTAAAGACCTTGGGAATTACCAAGGAGTCAAGATTGTGTCCACAGATGAGTTTCTCCAGCTACTGAGGAGGAAACCCTGAGCTTCGCCGAACATCGAGGGCGGATACTGCATCGAATGTTGCCCCTCCACGTTTCAGTGGCTAGTGGTATCGTTCCCGATTCTGTTGATCGCATGGATAGGAAGCAGTGTTTCTCCATCGCAATGCTCTGTGCTAGCGGAGAGCAAGACCGCTCATCAATAGTGATATAGTGCCTACAAGAAATGAATTTGATCGTGCTTCACCAGGTAGACAATACGGTGTTCCTGGGTAAGGCGGCGTGATCACGCTCCTGCCAGTAGTTATTTCCATCACTCGGGCTTGCCGATTCCAGAGAAAGGATCCTCTCGGATTGTTCCCAGCTTTTTGCCGAATGATCTAAGTTGAAGTGCACTCTATGGTACAATTGCCATATTCCTGTCTTGGAGGTTCAACCATGCCCAACCCGGTGATCGACTGCTTACTAAATCATCGTTCGATAAGGAAGTTCAAACCCGATCCGATACCCGATGAGACGGTCAACCTTATCTTGCAGGCGGGGACGCGTGCCGCCAGCGAGGGGAACCTGCAGGCCTACTCGTTCGTGGTCGTCGATGAGCCTGATCTTGTAAAGAAGCTCGGTTTCTTCGCACCCATCGCCCTGGTGGCTCTCGTTGATCAGTACCGGCTCAAGCGGTGGTTCGAGCTGAACGACGCTCCGTTCTACAACGACCAGGCGGTCAATCTATTCATCGCCTACTGGGATGCGGTGATCGCGCTCCAAAATACAGTGGTCGCTGCCGAGAGCTTAGGGCTGGGCACAGTATACGTTGGAATGATCCTCTCCACGGACGTGCAGGAGATCTTGGGTGCCCCAGAGTATGTCTTCCCTGCTGGACTCGTGTTCCTCGGTTATCCCGATGAGGAGCCGCCGCTCCGTCCACGCCTCCCGCTCGATGCGGTTGTACATCGAAATCAGTATCACATTCCAACAGATGATGAGATCCGTGGTTTTTACAAAGAGAAGGACGCGCTGTGGGACGAGCTGAACCCTGAGAGAAAACGAAAATTCGAGGGAAAAGGGATTAAAAACTTCGCGCAGGCGGTTACCCTCGGGCACTACACCCCAAAGTTCATCGAAGGTGAAAGTAGGAGGCTGATCAATAACATCAAACGGGCCGGTTTTCGCTTATTAGAGGCTTAAACCTTCTTTGACAGATAAACGGGGATAGCAGCTTTGCAATCAGGCTTCAAGAGAGCAACTATCGAGCCTAACGCGTAAGTGTAGGAGCAACTGAGCATGTTGAGATTCAGTCGTATAATCATGATAGTTGCGCTGATTATCCTGTTGCCCTTAGGTAAGCGGGTGCCTCACGCAAAATTCGGCTCCCACGGCGCATTTTACCGTTATCGCCGCCTCAGGGGAATCGCCTTTTCATGTGACTTTTGACGCCTCGCCCTCTTACAATTTCGATAGTACTATAATGTACAAGCGGCTTATGTCGCTAGGGTTGCTGCAGAACAAGGCTCCATGAGGTGGATACATACCTGTAGGACCATCGACAGGAGGTCAACCATGACAGATTTCATCATTCCAGAGTCCGACGAGGACCTCCTCGCCGAATGCGAGGTGGAGACGTTTCGTTCGAGTGGTCCTGGTGGGCAGAACGTCAACCGGCGGGAGACTGCTGTAAGGCTTCGCCACCTCCAAACGGGGGTTGTCGTTGTCTGCCAGAAGAAACGCAGCCAGTATCGCAACAAGCTGATAGCTCTGCAGCAGTTGCGAGAGAAGCTGGAAGAGCTTGCAAAACCTGCACCAGCCCGCATCCCAAGGGATATTACACGCGGTGCCAAGAGGCGAAACCGCGCTGAAAAGAGGAGGCGTGCCCTAAAGAAGCTCTTTCGAAAGAAACCCGATATCGATCGGTAAAGCAATCCTTACAGCCACAAGCAGATCTTCTTCTTATAACGACTGCCGCACAAGCGGGCAATAGCGGGTATACTAGTCCTTCAAATGAATCCTCAACATCCTGATACACCTTCCAAAGAAGACAGCAGTGCGACACAGTTCGATAGGTCAGTCTCCAAGGTAGAGGTAACCGGCTTTGAGGCACGCCACTACGACGTGTTGATGAACCTAATCACCGCTGGGACGTATCCGCGGTTCATCCGGCGTGTCGTGCGGGACATGGACATCCACCCTGATGATGACATCCTGATCCTTGGATCGGGTACTGGCCGCAATGCCTGCCTCATGCACCGTTATCTGTCTGCTGAAGGGAGCATCCTCGGGCTGGATATCGGGGATGAGATGCTCGCGCAAGCGAAGAATCGGTGCCGCAAACACGAGAACGTGGCTTTTGAGAAGTGTCGTATCGATGAGCCTCTCCCCTACGGTGAGGCATTTGATAAGGTGTTCATGGCGTTTGTCATGCACGGGTTCGTGCAAGAGGATCGGGAACGTATTATAGAGAACGCCTTTCGTGCCCTACGGCGGGGAGGAGAATTTCTCATCCTCGATTACGCTGAGTGCGAACCTACGGAGTCCTCGTGGGCGGTGCGCAAGGTATTCCAGGCGGAGTGTCCGTTGGCAACCGACTTTGTTCGACGGAACTTTCAGGAGATTCTTAAGGGACAAGGGTTCGATCGTTTCAATATACACCTCTACTACTTTGGCCACGTGCGGTTGCTGGCGGCGGGCAAGCCGGAGGTTGTGAAGCAAGCATTGTCCAAGAATCAGGTCAGCTAGGCATAATCAAGATAGACAATAAAACCTCCTTGTCCTGCGCGAGGAAGGAATAGCCCTCCTCCTTCCTCGCGCCCTCCTTTTTTCATTGTTGCACTCCCACAGTTGCCGCCTGGGGCGTAAGAGGAGATAATATGTAAGAGCTGTCGGCTGCCGAGTGGGGAATTCTCAGGACGGTCGCGCGAAGGAAGTAGATATCATGAAAGCAAGACCCATTGAGGAACTAGCCAAGAAGCTGCGCTTGAAGATCGCGCCGGAGGTGTTGGAACATGCCTTTCTCCACAGCTCTTACTCAAACGAGAAGAATGATCCACGCGGGTCAAACGAGAGGCTGGAGTTCCTCGGCGACGCAGTGATCGGGCTAGCGGTGACGAGCTACCTGTACAAGCAATATCCAGACGATGATGAAGGGCAGCTTACCAAAGCGAAGTCGGTCGTCGTCAGCCGGCCAATGCTTACTGAGAAGGCAAGGGATATAGGCCTTCCCCAGTATCTGCGTTTGGGAAAGGGTGAGGAGGCAAACCACGGCCGCGAGCGGGCCAACAACATGGGCAATGCGTTTGAAGCGCTGATCGGGGTGATTTATCTCGAGCGAGGATTCTCCTACGCATCGCGGTTCGTTATGCGCTACCTGAAGGATGAAATCGAGCGCTGCATGACCGAGCAGTCTGCAACCGGTGACTACAAGAGCCTCCTGCAGGAGACTGCCCAGCGTCTGTTTTCATGCCGCCCTACCTACACCGTAAGCGAGACAAACGGCAAAGCACACCGCATGCAATTTGCGGTAACGGTAGCGGTTGCTGGTCATCGAGGAAACGGGCGAGGAAGGAGCAAGAAGGAGGCCGAGCAAGCAGCGGCCAAGCAACTGTATTTGATGCTTGAAGAATTCTAAACGCCCCTGTAGCTCAGTTAGGATAGAGCAACGGTTTCCTAAACCGTAGGTCGGAGGTTCGAATCCTCTCGGGGGTACCAGTTCTGACTCCATCGGTCTTACTTGAAGTTGAACGTGTACCACTATCGTCGTATGCTGAAAGGCGAGTACCATCCTTAACTGTGAGATTGCTTCAGGAGGCAAGAGAGTGAGCTCTTTGCACCGGTTATTAGTAGGTATTCTAAGTACATTGTTTCTCCTGATTAGTATTGTCACATTCGCGAGTGCTAAGGACCTACACGGGAACACTCCGCTTGCAGCAACGCCAATCCCCACAGACGGCACGCTTGTCAGTGGGTGCATCGATCCCGCTGGGGATGTCGACTACGTCCTCTTCCCCGCTGTAAGCGGGCGGCGCTACATCATTCAGACCAGTCACTTATCTGCTGACATGGATTCGATCATCTTCCTCTTCTCTACCGATGGCCGCACGATCATTGCTGTTGACGACAACTCCGGCGATGGCGTCGCGTCGCGTATCGAGTGGACATGCGATAAGTCGGGGACGTACTTTGCCATGGTGCGCCACGCCCAGGCAACCAGTGGGACAGGGTGTTACGACCTCTCCGTGAGCGCGGTGCAGACGGATGATCACGGCGACAACGCGATCACCGCTTCGCCGGTTCCTACCAACGGCGCACCGACCTCCGGATACATTGAGATTGGTGGGGACATCGATTTCTTCTTGTTCGCCGCCGAGGGGGGATATGCCTACAACATTGAGACGGAGAACCTCTCGGAGGGGATGGACACGGTAATCACGCTCTTCTCAACAAACGGCAAAGAAGCGATCGCCACCGATGATAACTCCGGTACTGGCCTTGCTTCCAGAATCGATTGGACCGCTCCGGTCTCGGGAACGTACTTCGTCTCAGTGCGGGACAAGCAGGTGGACGGGACCGGAGGATACGACCTTGCAGTGAAACGGCTCGGTTATAAGGATGACCATGCAAACGAGTCGCGGGGAGCGTCTTTAATCTCACCTGAGAGCGGTGTTGTTTCCGGGAAGATTGAGGTGCCAGAGGATGTCGACTTTTTCTCATTCCAAGCTGCCAAGGAAGGAAAGTACACGTTCCTTGCCAGCACGAACAACAAAGGAAACATAGATCTGTCTCTCATTTCCCCGGACGGAACGAGTGTTATCTCCGAGGCTAAGTCTACTGCCGACGCACCGGCGAAGATCGAGTGGACCGCCGCTGCCGCTGGCACTTGCTACCTATCCGTGCGTGGCGTGCAGGGATATGTTGGACAGTACACGCTGCAGTTGGGAGCAGTCCTCAAGCTGGTGGAGATCGGAAAGTTCAACTCGTCTGGTTACGCACTCGACGTAGCGGTGCAGGGCCACGCTGCGTACCTGATCGTTGGAGTGCAGGGGCTACTCGTCCTCGACGTCTCTAACCCGGCAGACCCGGTCGAGATAGGCTCTCACAGCACACGAGGGTACGCCCAGGCGATCGCTCTTGACAAGAGCACTGCCTACATTGCAGATAGGGGAGAGGGACTTCTCATCCTGAATGTATCCGATCCGACGGCTCCCAAGGAATTGAGCGTGATCGATACCCCTGGCTCGGCGCAGGATGTTGCGCTGAGCGGCCACTATGCGTACGTGGCCGACTTTCATAGCGGCTTGCAGGTGATCGATGTGGCAAACCCGGAAGCTCCGAAGATCGTTGGCTCATGGGAGACGCGTGGCTACGCTGAAGGAGTGACGATCGACGGCTCGCTCGCTTTGGTAGCGACGGGCGATGTTGGATTGGAAGTGATTGACATCTCTGATCCTACGCATCCACATGGACTGAAGACGATTGATCTGCCTGGAGAGGTGACAGACACCGCTGTCTTCGGGAAAACCGTTTACGCAGCGGCCGGGTATCGCGGAATCCAAGTGATCGATCTGAGCGACCCGACGCACCCGCGCGTGGAGGGAGAGATCAGCGTTCAAGGGGAGGTCGTCGGCCTTTCCCAAGAGGGAAGCGTCCTCTACGCCGCCTGCTCGAGCAGCGGCCTGTCCGTGTACAGCCTGGCAAATCCGGTATCGCCGAAGCTGCTCTCCTTATTCGACACACCGGGAAGCGCAGTCAGGGTATTTGCCAGCGCAGATGTAGCTTATGTGGCCGATCGCGAGGAGGGGCTGGAGATCATTAGGCTGCACCCGTAGCTGATTGTGCCAGCCTGGGCATCAGCGCAGGCTGGCAATTTGAGCAGACTACTCCGATACCGCCGGAGCTGATATTTTCACGTCCGTGTTGACGTCGGTCACATTGCTTCTCCACTCCATCGACCCAGAGTTCCCATCCTCGTCGGTTCCAGAAGCGGTGAACACAAACTTCACCGGAAAGCCAGCTTCTGCGATCCAGACATCACCGTGCGCGTTCTGGAATCCCGCCTCGATCCCTTTCTCCCAATCAGAATTTGTGGATGAGTAATGAAGACTCTTGATCCCGTTGACCTTCTCCTTGCCGACGAAGTTCGATCCTGTCTCCAGGCCTTCAGCTAGGCTTCCCCAGACAAATGATAGTCCAAAGCTGAATATGCTCTGCGACATAGCGGGGACGGCCATGTCCGGAACCTTCGTCCACTCTCCCTCATTATTTACCCAGAGAGAAGCACCGATCTTGATGAATTCACTCTTCTTCCCCTCCGAAGAGTCGTTCACACTCAGATGATAGCGGTCCGGGGCGGAGTACTCTCCGTGGACTTCGACAGTGCCAGAATCGGCTGCCGAGTTGCCCGTCCCTTCGTATTTCATGGTGGTTGTATACCTGTAACTTGCTAGCGACTGAAGGGCCTGGACCGACTTGGAGAAGGTGGCGCTTGGATCAGTACCCTCATCCGACGCATCTGTGGCGGTCTCTTCGGGCTGAACAGCCGGAGTCTCGGGCTGCGTCACCGTGGCAGTTGTCTCTGGCTGCGCTGCTGGAGTGTCGCTCGCGACAGGCTCTTGAGCGGGAGGCTGTGGCGTTGCAGGTGTATTTGAGGGGGATGTGGTTGTCGATGTCTTTGTCTCGGTCGAGGTGGGCGTGGTCGAAGATTGCGATGTTGCAGGTTTCTTTGTCCCACATCCGGCTAATGCCACGATGAGGATGAGAGCAAGAGCTGATAAAATCAGCAAAAGGCTAATCTTTTTCATGATATTTCTCCTTTGAGGGTTTTGATTCTTGGACTACAACAAAAAACCACAAATTTCATAATAACTGATCTAGTTCCTCAGTGCAATCGTGGATGCATAATCTATCGCCACTTTCCGCCCTTCGGACAGACATCTCCTCCACTTTAAGGATCGCGAATGACGAGAATGGGGCGAGGATGAACCTCGCCCCATATTTATGTCAGATGCATGTGGCCTCTACCGCGGCTGGGTCAGCTCGGCAGGAACCGTGTCTGAGGAGTCCGTCCCGTTCCCTGAGATGGTGTTACCGTACCCGGACAGGAGGGATGCCCCATCGGCGAAGATTCCGAAGCCAACGTTGCCAGTAATCGTGTTAGATCGGAGAGATGCCAGTGATCCCTCCAGATGGAGACCGTCTACTTCGTTCTTCGCCACTTCCGACTGATAGAGCGAGAGGACGGACTGGTTGAACAATCCGATCCCGTTTCCACCGTTGCCAGTTACCGTTCCTTGGCGCACCGATGCCGACGAGGAGTCGAGAGATAATCCTGCGCCAGTGTTCTCAGCGATAGTTGCTCCGATCACGAGGACCGCGGAGCGCTCCTTCAACCCGACACCGACTCCGAGGTTTGCTTTCACCTCGCCACCAAGGAAGGCGGTCACCGATGAGGAGAGCGAGACTCCACCGAGCTTGTTCGCTGCGAAGGTGGCATCGCTTGCCATCATCGCCGTGTGAGCGATCGCCTCCACCCCCCAACCTTGGTTTCCGCTTATTGTGCTCTTGCTGATTGAGGCAGGGGAATTGTCTAACATCAGACCCGTCGCCGGGTGGTCGGTGATGCTAGAATCGAGCAGGCTCACAGTCGAATTTACCGTGTTGATGGCGACATCGCCGTTTGCTTTGATCTCCGACTTGCCCATCACTACCGCTGAGCTATCGACCAGATCCAGTGCGTGCTTGGCGTTCGCCGACACCGTGCTCCCAGAGAGGGTCATCTGCGAATCCTTGGACGAAACTCCCGATCCCTTGTTTCCGGAGACGATGCTCCCATCGAGCTCGAGTGAGGACGTGTCGAGCGCGATCCCGTCGCTTGGGTGGTCGGAGATGGTGGAGTCGTTGAGCACGATCGTCGATGTCGCTGCCACGACGCCGTGCTCGCCGTTTTCCTTGATCTGGGAGCTCTTCACATCAGTACGCGAGTCGGTGAGATCTATCCCCACGCCGCGATGGCCAGAGATGAGCGTCCCGGAGATGGTGAGCGTCCCATTTGTCGCCACGATCCCACGTGCGTCGTTCTCGGTGACCTCACTATCCTGTAGGTCGACCGAGCTTGTATCGAGGACGATCGCGTCCTTAGGATGATCGGTCACTTTGCTTCCGATGAGCGTCACCCGGGCGCGGTTCGTCGCGTGCACAGCAGAACCGCCGTTACCTGAGATCTGACAGGTGACAGCAGTGATCGAACTAGCGGAGGCCTCCAAACCGTCTCCGCTGTTCTTGCTGATGGTATCTCCTTCCAGGGTCGCCTTGGAGTCATCTGCGCTGATCGCGTTCCCCTTGTTACCCTGAATTGACGAGTCGATAACCTTCCCCGAGCTCGACTTAAGGACGATCCCGTCCGATGGATGATTCTTCACTTCGCTTGCCTTGGAGAGGTTGAGGATCGAGCGCTCCGCGTAGATCCCCACACCGCCGTTTCCATCGACTACGCTCCCAATCAGATCTGCCCCGGAGTCTTCCAGGTGAATCCCCTGCTCGTTGTTTGCAGATACCTCGGAGTCGGTGAGGGTGATCGTCGAGTTAGATCCGGCCAGAGCGTTTAGCCCGTTTCCACGGTTACCGATGATCTTACTCTCGCTGATGCTCGCTGTGGTCCCCGAAAGCAGAATACCATCATCTGGATGATCGGATACGGTGGAGGAGAGGAGGGTGATCTTCGCGTTCACTCCCACAATCCCATTTGTACCGTTCTTCTCGATCGTGCTCTCCTTGGCATCGATCGAACTTGCATCGAGAATTACGCCCTCTGCGCCGTTGTCATCGATTGTGCTCCCAACGAGCTTCGCCTCTGAGTTCTTCTCCGCGCGGATTCCGCGCTTGCTGTTTGCGGTGACGTGGGAGTTGTCTAGCTCTGCCTTGGAGTCAGTGAGGTAGATTCCGTCCTGCGGGTGATCGGAGACCGTCGCAGTTGACAGAACGACCGTCGATGTCATCGCCTGGATCCCATTCATCCCGTTCTTGTCGATCGTGCTTCCCTTCACATTAGCAAAGCCGTTCGTGATACTGATCCCGTTTCCTGTTTGGCCGGAGATCTCGCTTCCATCGAGGAGTTTCACCACCGAGCGATCGGCGTATATACCTTCGCCCTTGTTGCCGGTGATCGTGCTCTCGCGCACATCGGCGGTTGAGTCGGTGATGTGGATACCATCCTGCGGGTGATCTGATACTTCCGATCCGTTGAGGATCGTCGCCCGCGATCGCTCTTCACCATAGATACCGTAGGCACCGTTCTTGCTGATCTTAGTCTTCTCCGCCTGCGCTTGGGAGAAGTGCAGCCACAGCCCGTTCTTCGTGTTCCCGCTCAACGTGCAATCGTAGAGAGTCGCGCCGGAGGAATCGGCGTGTATTCCATCGCCGGCATTTGAAAGGATCGTCACTTCCTTAGCATCGAGTGACCCCTTTGTTAGCTGTATCCCATCGTCGCCATTACTCGCCACTGTGCCCTTGTTCATCGCTGCCACAGAGTTAGTGGCTATGAGGCCGGCGCTGGCGTTGTTCTCAATCTTCGTCGATTCCAGACCAGCAGCGGAGTTTGCCAGAACGATCCCTTCCGCCTTCTGGCCGGAGACCGTGCATCCGACAAACGAAGCGGTTGAATCGGTAGCGTTCAACCCGCGTATCGTGTTGTTGATCAGTTGGCAGCTTGTGAGGTCGGCGGTTGAATTAGCAAGGTCGATCCCGTTTAGGGTATTTCCCGATACCTCACACGTGTCCATTACCACGGTCGAGATGTCCGCGTCGATCCCCTGTTCCTGGTTATCCTTCACCTGGCATTTGAGGAAATCTCCGGAGCTGTTCTGCAGGCTCACACCATCCTTGGGATGGCCAGAGATGAGGGTCGTTGTGGCAGTGACGCTCGAATTCTGCTGGGCATCGATCCCGTTTATCTTGTTGTTGGTGATCTTCGAATCCGTGATATCCGCGATCGCGTGTACGAGCAACAGTCCGTTGTTCGTGTTCCCATCGACGGTCAAGCTGGCAAGTGAGAGCTTGGACTGGATCTCCTTGATTCCCTCCATCTTGTTTGCCAGGATCTTCGAAGAGGTCACGTGCACCGAGCTGTTCTCTAGAAGCATCCCGTGCTGCACCTGCCCCTCGATCGTCGTTCCATCGATCTTCGCCTCTGAGGAGACTGCGTGAACGCCATTTATAAGATTCCCCTGCACCGTGCAGTCACTCATCTCCATGTAGCTATCCTCTATAAGCACCCCGTCCACCGTGTTGCCCGAGAAGATAGCGCCATTCTTCGCGTACAGCGACGAGCTTTTGGTTGCATGCGCTCCGTTTGCACCATTGTCCGAGATGGTGCTGGCATCGATCGTTCCGGTCGCCCCTTCTAGCAACAGGCCATCAGCCTTGTTCTGGGAGACGAGCGAGCCATTAACGACATTCACCTGCGCCTTGTCGGTCGCGTAGATCCCGTGTACCCCATTCTTCTGCACCTGAGAGGAATCAACCGTCGCCATCGCTGCGCTCACGGAAACCCCTTGTGCGGTGTTGCTCGCAACGGTGGTGGACTCCACTGTCCCCACACCTTTGTTGACCACGCTGATTCCGTTGCGTTCGTTAGAGACCACTTGGGAGTTCTTGATATCGGCTTGTGCACCATCGACCATGATCCCGTCGATCTTGTTCTCTGAGATCACCGAGTTCCCATCGACCGTCAATTTGCCTTCGTTGACAACGCGTATCCCGTTCTCGGTGTTTGCAGTGACGGTGGAGCCTGTTACATTGCCGGTCGCTGCGTCGATCACCAATCCGTCCGTTCCATTTCCTGTAACTGAGGTCTCCTTGGTAAGGAAGACGGTAGCATCACCTGTCACGTAGATTCCACGCGCTCCTTGACCGGAGATTGTGCTCGCCTCGAAGGTGACGGTGCTCTTCGCATCGATGAGCACGCCATCGTCCATGTTGTCAGTGATGCTGCTATCCTTAATTGTCCCGGTCGACTCTCGATAGATTACGCCCGCCTCCGGATTTTTGGAGATCGTCGCATTGTCCAAGTTGAGCGTCGCCGACTCGGCAAGAATCCCGTGCGCCTTGTTGTTGCTGACCGCCCCCTGCACGGTCAGTGTGGCTCCGTGCACGTAGATCCCTCCATCCGTATTATCAGAGATCATCGTTGGTTTGGTCGTATCGTTGAAGGTAACGATGGCCTTATTGCTCACGTCGAGCCCGTAACCAGTGTTCTTCTCAATCGTGGAGCTGTTTATCTCAAGCGTAGCTGCCTGTACAGAGACCCCGCCACTACGATTCCCGGTGATCGTGCTCTTCTCGATCATCGCCTGTACCTTGCTTGGATCTGTCGGATCGCCGACGAGCTCCATACCCCACGTGCCGTTGCGCTGCACGATGCTCTCATCGAGGATGAAGCCGGTACCCTGCAGGCCAGCCGTCCTATTCTTTTCGATCGTACACTTATTGAAAGTGATCTTGCTGCTATTGGTGGAGAATACTCCAACTGATCCGCTCTGGATGATTATGTTTTCAAACGTGATCTGGCTGCAATTAGTAAGACTGACTGTTGGCTTGTCCCTTCTGCTACCGTTGATTGTCACCTTCCGCGTGCGCGAAGAGGTGGTGATCGTTATCCTTCGATCGTTTCGAAACTCGATGTTTTCGCGCAGCGTCCGTGCCCGCGTGGTGAGGACGATCTTGTCGCCACTGTGCGCAGCGGTGATCGCCCTCTGCAATGTATTGTAGTCTCCCGGTACCTGAATAGTCCTTGCTGTCCCAATTACGCCCAAGGCTATGACTAGTCCTACAAACAATAGTACAGCTGCACTACGCAGCCCTGCTCCAGCATTCATTCGATGTGCCCCCTTTTTTGTTTCCTACCTAAGTAATATACTTTTGCTGCATCGCTTAGTTTCACTCTTACGCGACATGCACTTGACAGGCAAGTAGATTACTGGTAGAGTACGGTATCTAAAATTGTGGAGGTGGTCGTCATGCAGACGATCAGTCAGATTGAGCGAACCGTATTTAGCAGCCTCACCGTTACGCGCCACTTCCATGCCCATCAGGGCCATCTAGTCTAACACACTTTTTCAAGCCTAGCTTCACACTTCTCGTGCCTCAGTCTCTTCTGATTGTGGCATAGACTAAAATTTCCTTAGGAGGATAGTATGAACTTTAAGCGTATATTTGTGCTAGCAATTACATGTGGATTAGTGATGGGCATATTTGCTGTTTCATTTGGCGCAGAGAAACCGGTGTACAAGGATGGGATTGACGCGGCATTCCCCCCATTTTCCTATATCGATAAGAATGGAAACCCAACTGGGTTCGATGTGGAGGTTATCAACTGGATTGGCAAAGAAATGGGTTTCGATGTCAAGATTGTCCCAGTCGATTGGGACGCGATCATCCCGACGCTCAAAATAGGGAATATCGATCTGATCACTTCTGGAATGACGATCAATTCCGAGCGAGAGAAGCAGGTCGACTTCACAAATCCCTATTGGAAGATCAACCTAGCTGTGGTGGTCCGCGAGGTGGCGGATAAGGACGGAAATCTTGTTCCTCAGTACAACATCTTCTCAGCGGTCACCGCGGGAAAGACAATAGGAGTGCAGCGTGGAACCACTTCCCAAACCTGGTTACAAGAAAACCTGATCGATAAGGGAGTGGATATCAAGCTCAAGCTGTACGATAACTTCCTGCTTGCAATTGAGGATCTCATGATCGGCCGTATCGACGCTGCCCTCATCGACGGACCAACCGCACAGACGGCTATTGCTGACCGTAACGCCAAGATTGTGGGAACTATCGATACTGGTGAGATCTACGGATACGCAGTTCGCAAGGGAGACACAAAGCTTCTCAACCTGCTGAACGAAGGCTTGAAGCGGCTACAGGCGAGCCCGGAATGGGACCGTCTTGTTAACAAGTGGTTGATCGGAGGCTGATCCTCCTTTTTTCTGGGGGGAGGGATGTTCTCCTCCCCCCTGCCCTCTAACGATCATTGATGGAATCATGCAACTAATCAGAGAATCTCTCCCCCTCCTCCTTCGCGGAGCGCAGACGACAATGCTCCTAGTGGGCGTGTGCCTTGGCCTTGGGTTAGCGTTGGGTGTTCCACTTGCACTTTCCCACCTCTACGGTCCGCGCTGGTTACGCCCAATCCTTGTGGTGTACGATCGGGTGTTCCGTGGGTTTCCTGCTCTCGTCCTTCTCTTTCTCTTCTACTTTGGGATAGGAAGCTTACCTGGGGTGCACCTTTCCCCAATTACAACAGTATTTCTCGCCCTCGGTCTCAGGAGCGCGGCCTACCAATCTCAGATCTACCGGGGGAGCTTGCTCGCGGTAGAAAAGGGACAAGCAGATGCAGCGAGATCATTGGGCCTAACCGCGCGGCAGACGATATGGTCGATCATCATTCCTCAAGCGGCCTATTTCTCCCTGCCGGGCCTTTCCAATGAGTATTCCATACTGCTCAAGGATACCGCATTGGCGTTCGCCGTGGGAGTGATGGAGCTGCTCACAGAGGGCAAGTTCATCGCGCTGCGCACTCAAGCAATCCTTCCCATCTACCTCACCGTCGGGGCAATCTACCTTGTGCTCACCTATGGGGGCGTGCTCGTGTTCTGGGTGATGGAGCGCGCTATTCGTATACCTGGCCTGAGTGGTCATAGCAGAGGGAGGATGGAGTGAACTTGATCATTGAGTTCTACCCTCATCTTCTCTCCGGGTTAGCGGTCACCATGGAGATGATAGTCTGCGCTGTTCCGCTCGGGCTTGCAATCGGGATCATTATCGCGGTATCCCGCGCCTATGGAGGGCCGCTCTTATCTCCGCTTGCCTATAGTTATCAGATAATCTTTCGCGGGACTCCCCTACTCTTGCAGCTCTTCATCATCTACTATGGGTTGCCACGGCTTGGGATCGTGTTTAATCCACTCACCGCGGCGATCATCGGGTTTGGGCTGTGCAGCGGGGCTTATCACTCAGAGTACCTGCGCGGTGCGCTCATGTCGATCCCTCTGGGACAAGTGGAAGCAGCACGCGCACTGGGAATGACGAAGCTTCAAGTAATCAGATCGATCATGCTCCCACAGATGATTCGGCGTGCCATCCCCGGCTGTTCCAACGAGATAACCTACCTCATAAAGTACTCGTCTCTCGCCTACCTTGTCACAGTGGTTGACTTGACCGGCCAAGGCCGATTGATCGCCTACGCAACGTTCCGCTTCTTCGACACATTTCTTATCGTCGGGCTAATCTACCTGGGGCTGGTCACTATCGCAAACCATCTGCTACAGTACGTGGAACAAAAGGTACGCATTCCAGGTTGAGAATCACTACACCATTACTTCTCGTCGCTCTCGATGCAGTGTTTTTTCTTGGCGTTCTCAGTTGTGCCAGGCTAAGCCTGGCCGATCTAGTGGACTGGCCTGTCTGGGTGTTTGCACAGGCGGGGAGGTGTCCACCATGTGAATAGCCTATTTGACATGTAGCCACTCAAGCGCGGGTAGGGGTAATCCTGCTTGACGGAGCCTTGCAGTGGCGAAAGTGCGAGCCGTAGCGGAAGCGAACCTGATTCGGCCTCGTTACACCGAGTGAGAGCGGCCAACTTACCAAAGGTGGCGAAGCCTAGAACTGATGAGAAAAGGAACAGGCGAGAGCAGTCATCAGGCTCTCCGGGGTGGTTGAGGGTGGCACGTACAGAAAGATCGGTCGAGGAACCGGTGCGCCGGAACCTGGGAGGCTCGACAGGTGAGGGAGAGATCCCACCATTCTTAGGGAAGACATAACTTAGGGATGGAGCCTGGTCGGGACGAGTCCCTCGGGAGTCGGACAGGTCCATAGTAGTGAGGAAGCGGGGTAATGCCTGTGGAGCGAAGGGACCTGACTGGGAACACGTAGCTGTCGATACGAAAGGAGAGCCGCTTGAACGAAAGTTCCACTACGGGAGGACGGGAAGAGAGATCTGTTGATCCAGTGATGGAGAAAGGGATACTTCTACCTGAGAAACTCTCTCTACTGAGGCAGAAACTGAGCCAAAAGGCGAAGCAGGAGCCGAAGTTCCGGTTTTACGTGTTGTATGATCGGATCTATCGATCTGACACGCTGAGGGCGGCGTGGGAACTAGTGCGGAAGAACAAGGGTGCGCCGGGAGTGGACGGGGTAACGATACGATCGATCCTTGAACGCGAAGGCGGGCCGGAAGGATTTCTGGATGAGATTCAGGAGTCCCTGCGCAGTAAGACCTACCGACCTCAAAGCGTACGTCGGGTGTACATTGCGAAGGCGAATGGGAAGGAGCAGCCACTGGGTATCCCCACGGTAAGGGACCTGTCTGCGTCCGAAGGACAGGCAGGCCGAGTGGTACAGATGGCGACATTGCTGATCCTGGAGCCGATCTTCGAGGCGGACTTTGAGGAATGTTCCTACGGATTCCGTCCGGGGAGATCAGCACACCAGGCATTGGACGTGATACGCGAGAATCTTCTCCACGGCTTTAGGGCAGTGTACGATGCCGACCTGAAGGGATACTTTGATTCAATCCCCCATGGGAAGCTAATGGCCTGTGTGCGGATGCGGATTGCCGATCGCTCGGTGTTGAAGCTAATCCGCATGTGGCTTAAGGCGCCGGTGGTGGAAGCGTCACCAGGAGGGAAAGGTGGGAACAGTAGCGGAGGTAAGAAGCACCGCCATCGGGGGACACCCCAGGGCGGGGTGATCTCACCGCTGCTGGCGAACATCTACTTGCACTGGTTTGACAAGGTATTTCACCGACCAGGCGGTCCAGCAAACTGGGCCAATGCTCGTTTGGTGCGTTACGCTGACGACTTTGTTGTCATGGCGCGTTACCAAGGGGAGCGGTTACAAGGATGGATTGAAGAGAAGTTAGAAGGCTGGATGGACTTGGAGATCAACAAAGAGAAGACGCGAGTGGTTGACCTAAGGGAAGAAGGGGCGAGTGTTGACTTTCTTGGGTACACATTTCGGTATGATCGCGACCTAAGAGGGCGTGATCATCGCTACCTGAATGTATTTCCCTCCAAGAAGGCACTGGCAAGAGAGCGAGAGCGGTTGCGTGAGATGACCGGTACTCGGTATTGCTTCAAGCCAGTCTCTATTCTTGTGAAGGAGTTGAACCGGCAGCTTAGTGGCTGGAGCAACTACTTCAACTTTGGGTACCCGCGTGATGCTTTTCGTGAGATCAACAGCTTTGTACGGAGTCGGATGGCCGTCCACCTCGGACGGCGGAGCCAGCGGCCCTTCCGTCCACCGGAAGGGAGAACACTTTACGAACACCTGGGCCGTATGGGATTGGTGTATCTGTGAAGAGTTCTGATCCGTGCAACTCCCTGCGAGTGTCTGCGGCGAGAGTTTCCAGGAGAGCCGGATGCGGCCTGCCTGCTGCAGGCAGGGAAAACTGCACGTCCGGTTCGACGAGGGGGGAGTAGGGCGCAATACATGGCATGCGGCTAATGAGCCA
>JALTFO010000213.1 GCA_027007005.1 Candidatus Bipolaricaulota bacterium
TTCTCAAACAGCGTATTCATCTTCATTGATTCACTCCCCTAATGACGATCTTCTAGCATCAGAATACCACCACTTACCACTGCCTACCCACTCCAAACGACAAAGAGCCGAATGTTTTCGATGAATTACTCCAATTCATCGACAGCCGTTTGGAGAAGGTGCACACACCCGATCCCGAACTGCTCCAGCAGCACAACGCCGATGCACTCAACAAGGACTGGCAGATCCCGGAAGGCGCGCCATGGGAGCAGTCCGACGTCGTCCACGACATCCTTGCTTTCCTCGCCGAGCAGATGATCAAACTAAACAGGGAAAAGCAGGAAAAGATCGAAGGATTCTTGGAGTGGCTCGAAGCGGAGCTGGAAGTCAAGCCGGACAAGAAAGGAAATGCTGGAATCGATGCCGTCTCCGGCAAGACGAAGCTTAGAAGCTACCTCGGCGACTACCAGAAGAACGAGGAAGCGCTATCCTTCGACGAACTTTGGGCGATTCTGCGAAAGAACAAAAACCGCATCGAGCGGAAGCTCACACCGGCATTCATGCAAGAGGTGAAAAAAGCTTACGAGGAGAGCCTGTCCGTCCTCCTTCCCGTCAAACAGCGGCTTCGCCTCACAGATGGCCTGATCGACCAAGTCGTCTATCGCCTCTACGGACTCACGGAAGAAGAGGTTCAAATCGTGCAGGATCAGGAGGAATAGCGATGAAAAGCTACCGTAAAGAACTGTGGTTCGAAACTTCGACTAGGCGCGCGTTTATCAATATTACACCGCAGGTGGAAGAGGCGCTGCGCGAGAGCGGGATCGAGGAGGGGCTTTGCCTGGTGAACGCAATGCACATCACAGCGAGCGTGTACATCAACGACGACGAACCGGGCCTGCTAGCCGATTACGAGGACTGGCTAGAGGGCCTCGCCCCGCACGAGCCGATCTCGGGCTACCGCCACAACCGCACTGGCGAGGACAACGGCGATGCGCACCTCAAGCGTCAGGTGATGGGCCGCGAGGTGGTGGTAGCGGTTACCAATGGCAAGCTCGACTTCGGCCCGTGGGAGCAGATCTTCTACGGCGAGTTCGATGGCCGCCGCAGGAAGCGCGTTCTGGTTAAGATCATCGGCGAATGAATCTAGAAATCCCAATCCACTTGTGGCGACGGCAAGCAGAGTGTCCTGTCGAGACTAGCCAAGAGTTCCTGAGGCCCAGAGAGATCATCGCTCCAAGCAAGAACGCTTGCCGGACGCACCCCGAGCCACAGTCGTGTGAAGGCGAGTCTTTTCTCATTGAAAGATGAGCATGAGTGCGTGAGTTACTAGGTCAATATACGCGGTTTGGAGAAGGAACGAAAGAGCTTGATCTTCTCCTTCTGCATCAGCTTAGCACTTTCCGTGTCACTGCGTTGCTGCTCCACCTCCTTTAAGGACTCCATCGTTACCCCCTTCTTCAGGAACTGCTCTGGTTTTGTCAGTGTTTGCAGCTTCTCAAACGGGGTAAAGTAGTCGTTGTACTTCTTCTTGATCTTTCCCTTCTTATCCACCGTCTCCGTGGCAAACCCGCATGGACGATGGAAGTTCAGGTACTCATTGAACGTCTCCTTGGCCTGTGGAATAAGTATTGATGAGGATATTCCACGGGCCGAGTAGAATGACTGGATCTTCGTTGCCTCCGACTGCGGAATGTGCCAGTGGCCCATGTGCTTACGAATGATGCTGCCATTCTTTCCCTCTACCAACGCTTGGTCGTTGGTATGACGCGCTCTGCTCTTGGTGAACTCGATCAGTAGCTTGTTCAGTAGTTCCATCACTTTCTTGTTCACATACTCGCTGCCGTAGTACATTCGGAGGAGCAGCCACTGGCTGGGTAAGCTTCCTTGGATAGATAGATGATCTAAGGAGGTAGACAGCAATGACTGCTCAACAAAAGTGTAACACGGAGGTTACTCTGGTGGCAATTGATGTTGCCAAGGCCTGGAATGCGGTACTGGTAGAAAAGTGTGATGGCACGCACCAGCGTTTTCGAGTGGCGAACACCCGCGCCGACCATGATCGCCTGATGTTGTTCTTGAAGAATCAGACAGGACAGTGTCGAGTAGCGATGGAGCCAACAGGAAATTATCACCGTCCATTGGCGTACCGATTACTCAGTGAAGGATTCGAAGTACATCTGGTTTCCTCAGTGGCAGCAGCTCGGTTCCGCGAGGCAACGTTCAACTCCTGGGACAAGAATGATCCCAAGGATGCAGCGGTGATCTTGGACATGCTCAAGCAAGGCAAAGTGCTTTCCTACCATGATCCCGTGACAGCGGGGATACACGATCTGCAGGAGATCTCCAAGACATACGTTATCTGAGTGAAACCCATGGATGGTAAATGGATACTGTGGAAGAAGGTTGTTAAGCACCGGTACGAGGTAGTGTTCACTGATCTTCTCTACACAACCAATCACCTCCCATTGTGTCACTTCATCGATGGTATTGATGTGATATACCCCCTTCTCGCCATTGAGATCCCCTTGATGCACCGTGTCCACTCGGATGAATCCCGGCTTACCCTGTGGGTCAGGACGGCGACGTTCACCATATTTACAGGATGATGGCTTGGTCTTCTCAATGGTCAGGGTGTGGTTGCGGTAGAATGAGCCTTGGCGTAATCGGTACAGGTGAGCAACGGAGATCTCGCTCAGTCTCTGGTACTCACTCCTACCAAACAGGTTGTACTCTCGTTTGAAGATGGCTACGGTTGCTTTGCCTGACAACCGCTCGTTGTTGTTGTCCAGTTCCGCCAACAGGAGCTGATCATCCCGGGTATACTTGGTGGGGAACAAGTGTCGTTTGTAGGGCCGCACCCGTACATGACCGCTACGGCGAAACTGGGTGATGAGCCTTGTCAGTTGTGAACAAGAGATCCCAGTCATCTTCTCCATGTAACGTCTAAGCACCCCTTTCTCCAAACGTGGACGAGAACGGTACTTGTAGGAACGCAATGTACGCTCAATCCAAGCGTAGATCTCTTCCCGTGAACTTCCCTTGAACGTCAACACATCGCTCGAAGCGAGAAGTGCCTTCAGTTCGCCAATATCCATTACGCCTGTCTGCCACACCGGCACAGGCAGGCGTTTGTCCGCAGTCAAATGGGACAGGCAGGCACGCAGACAGGTGATGTGACCCACGCGCTCGTGATACCAGGGCCATCTCATGCTCACCTCCCATGAGATTCTCCCCCTCCCTTCATGCTCATCTTGTGTGAGACAACTCTGATTGACTATGCCCAACACGTACACGGCGGTAACCAAGCAAGATGGTAACTGGTGGATTGGATGGATCGAAGAAGTCCCCGGCGTCAACTGCCAAGAGCGCACACGAGAAGAGCTTCTTGCCAGCCTAAAGGCGACCCTCTCCGAAGCACTTGAGTTCAATCGTCAAGATGCGATTCATGCAGCCGAGTCGGACTACACCGAAGAACCAGTCACTGTATGAAACTTAGGAAGTTCCTGAAACATCTCCGTGAACAGGGATGCGTTCTCATCCGAGAAGGGAGCAATCACTCTTGGTGGATGAATCCATCGCAGAACAAGTGCTCGTCAGTCCCTCGCCATTCCGAGATCAGCGATCAGTTAGCCAGAAAGATCTGCAAAGACCTAGGGATTCCCTTTAACAAGTAACATTAAATGCAGACCCTATCATTGCTTCCATGATTTCAACGTGGTAGACAAACCCTCTTGGGCAAGCTGCTCACGCTACAAAAACTGGAAGCGTCAAAGGGCTACCGTCAACTTTACACGTGAAGAACATGCCGTTTCGAGCACGACGTCCGCTCGTCCAGGGGCCTCAGAGCAAAATACATGCTCGATAGAGTACCTTACGAGACTAAACGGTTGTGATCAAGACATGCATTCCCATGCCTTGTTGCGTTAGGCATGCCCATCTTCCTCCTTTCGCGAGAGGTTGACACAACTCATCAAAATACTATAATATTAGTATATTAATTACGCAAGACAACCGCGAAGGAGGGAAGAAGATGCCCATCGTGAAGATCCGTACAAACCGGCAGGTCACTGTTCCCAAGGCAATATTCGATGATCTAGGCCTAAGAGAGGGAGACTTCGTTGAGGTGAGCATTCAGGGGACTGATATCGTGATTAGGCCAAAACGGCTTGTCGATATGGATGATTCTCTGAGCAGAGAAGAGGAAGAATTGGTTAAGAAGGGCTTTGAGCAGCTCAAGAATGGCGAGTACATTGCGTGGGATGATCTGAAGCATGAGCTGGACCTGTAGACTCTCAAATCAAGCCGCCAAGCAGTTCCGTTTGCCGAAAGACCGCCGCGGACAGATCGCACAGGCGATCGAAGAGATGGGAAGAGATCCCACAAGCGGCGATGTACGGCCAATCAAGAGCGGGAGATTCAAAGGCGCGTTACGCAAACGTGTGGGGAGTTATCGCATTGTTTTCGCTCTTGACCGGGAGAACAAGGCTGTTAATGTTGCAGCAATCATCCTGCGTACTGGAAAGACCTATCGTTAAAGAGAGGTGGAGTCACCTCTGAATCCTGCAAGTGACGTGGCCCACGAAGAGAACCAGGCGTTGGTGTCCTGAAGCAGGCGTAACAGCTTCATATCCGGGCACACTGTCGCCCCAATCGTTCCATGGTCGAGACAATCGTAGAACTTTGTTGGTACGACATGAAAAACGCAACGTGGCAGGCGAGCTGCTCACGCTACGAAATCCATGCAGTATGGAAAACGTCCCGAGCAACAGATTGACCTTCAACTTCCATCCAAGTCTTGTCAGATCACATGCTGGAAGATTAAGGAATGACGATCAGCCCCCGTGGCCATTCTTGGGCATCAGTAGGTTCTTGTTCAGGCCCTTTACCCACACCGTTTCGATGATTACCGAAAAGAGAATTGTCATAACGGTTGCGGTGAGGATCATTTCCCCCCATGCGATCAGTTGTGGATTGTGGTAGGTTTTCCCCAGCGTTAGAGGCAGACTGGCAAGAGCGGCGGGTACCACTCCCCGCGGTCCTTCAAGAGATAAAAACAGATATTCCCTCCACTTCCATTTTCCAACTGGTTTTATCAATAAAGCGGCGATTGGGCGGGCGACTAAGATGACGACCAATGCGATAGCGATGTCTATTAGTGCGTGCCCCGCCAACAGTTTGAGGTCCAGGCTGGCGCCGAGCAGGGTAAAAATCATGATGGTGGCAAAATTGGAAAGGATCTCATTGAAGTGGACTTCATCACGGATTGCGGTTTTGACTCCTTCTGTGGGTTTGAACTTTCCGAAAATCGAGTCAGTGTTTCCCAGAAACATTCCGATGACCACTGCCACCAAATAGCCCGATGTATTGGCCCATTCACCAATGAGAAACCCTCCAAAAGCAAGACCCAGTGCATAAACCTCGGGATACTGTCGTATCTTTAGGACCTCCATCAAGCGGTAGCCGATGATGCCTATTGCGAGGCCGATGGCGATGGCAATGATCGTGACGTAGAGGAAATAAATCACTGCTGCAGGATAGAGCGTGGTAAAGTGCGCGATCGCTTCCACCATCTTGACCCGCGGCGCCTCCGGCACAACCAGTGCTACTGCAACGAGCGTGAGTACAATTCCCAATGGGTCATTGAAGCACGATTCGGTGACAAGAATAACGCGCATGTCCTCCCGAACATGATGTTGTTTGAATAGCGGAATCAATGTCGCAGGATCAGTGGCAGAGATAATCGCGCCGAATAGAAACCCGGCAAGAAATGGAACATGGAACAAATACGAGAAAAAGAACGCGGCGATGAATGCTGTTACAACCAGCCCGAACGTATCTAGCACGCCAATCGTCGGGATATACTTGCGCACGAGCGACCATTTCAAATTGTGTCCTTCGGCAAACAAGATTACGACTAACCCGAACACCCGCACATATTCAAACAGGTGATGAGCGATTTGGCGGTCGAGCAGCCCCGCTACCGGACCAAAGAGAGTACCGAGTACAATGAGGATCGGAACGACGGATATCCCCGTTTTCCGTCCCAGGAGAAATGCTGCGGCACCAAGAGTTAGGATTATTGTTAACGCCAGTATCAGCGAATCAATGTATGGCAAAGCCCCTCCTTTCCGACAGGGAATTACACCTGCTATCAGCAAATCCCATCCCGGCTCGGTCATCGCGAGTTGAACAAAAACGGGCCACTCGGTCCGTTTACGGGGTAAGTATATACTCACAGTGCGGTGACGGACAACTTATATTGGAGAGTGGATATCCGGAACCGGAGTCCACACGCACGGCAAGTTTCACAATCAGCTTGGAATAGTGTCTTTTGTTCCAAGAACGGTTGGTTTTGCAATGAAGGAGCAGAGTGGGTGCGGTAGGGTATCGTGCAGGAGAGCTGCTCATTGCGCAGAGGCAGAGGAAGAAGGCCAAACTCGCTTGGGCACACGTTCGGGCTCAAGCGGACGATGGATTTCCCCATGACCTTGACAACCGTCCAGTTATATCGTATATATGTGTCAGAGTCACATAGAGGAGTGAGAAGAGATCGTGCCCAAGAAAGGCAGGCAAACGAAGGTGAAACCATGGTGCAACTGCTATCCTGCAGAGCGTCCTCCCCGATTTCTGCGACCGTTCCTCCTTCTTCTCCTACGGGAGCGAGAGGGTCACGGCTACGAGCTGATCGAACGCATGCGCAAAATGGGGCTGGAGTACTCTATCCAAGACGCGGGCTACGTCTACCGCACACTGCGCGACATGGAGGAGAAGGATCTCATCACATCGCAATGGGACACGAACAACGCTGGGCCGGCCAAACGGGTTTACGCGATCACCCCACAGGGAGTGGAGATGCTCCACGAGTGGGCGCAGACCGTAGAGAACCTCAAGGTGAGCCTAGAGGCGTTTCTGGAAGCCTACGAAGCGATGGAGGGGGAGCAGCTGTATGCACCTAAGATCATTAAAAAGCCATCTTAGTAAGTACTTGCTGATATACGTACTGCTGAGCATGGGAATCGGCCTTGCCATCGGTTATCCGGCGGCAGGGTTTGTTCATAGCCACAAGAGCACATTCGCTACGCTGACCACAGTTGCGGTATTCCTCATCATCTACCCGATGATGATTAACCTAAAGGTGGAATCCATCAAATTAGCGGCCAAGAACTGGAAGGGGATACTGATCGTTCTTGCCTACAACTTCCTTCTTGCGCCGCTCTTTGGCTGGCTGCTCGCGCACGGATTGCTCCACGATCCGATGCTCTCTATTGGCTTTCTGCTGGTGATGGTGGTGCCTTGTTCATCGATGAGCATCGGATACACGGGCCTTGCCGAGGGAAACGTAGAACTAGCTACTGTTGCGATGGCGGTTAGCTTCCTCTTCTCGATGGTCGCTGTCCCGGCGTGGATGAGCCTGTTCGCCGCGCAGTATAGCATGCCCTCACCTACGTGGATCCTGATAAAATCGATGCTGACAGTACTCATTGCGCCGATGATTGCTGGCTACCTCACTCGGTTGATCCTCATGAAGAAGCTGGGGGAGAAGCGATTCATCAAGTTGATGCCGCTCTTCCCATCGATCTCGGTTGTGGCGATGTTCCTTATTGTCCTTCTTATCTTCTTCATGAAGGAGAGTTTGATCGTTCAGAAATGGTCGCTCGTGTTGTGGCTGATGATCCCCAATATCCTGTTCATGGCGGGAACGTTGATGATTGTGACGTTGGTTGATAAACTCATCCACCTTTCTTATGAGGATCACATGGCGATCGTGTTCGGCGCCACAGGAAAGAATAACGGGACGGCTATTGCTCTTGCGACGATGGCTTTCTCGCCCCTTGTAGCGATCCCGGCGGCTACGGTTCCGATCTTTCAGATCATTCTGCTCGTCGTCTATCTTAAGATGGCGCCGCTTATTCGCCGGTATTTCAATAGAATCCCGCGCAAGGCGATGCCGGTTGCGGGCAAAGGAGATGCTTAAATGTTTACAAAGGTTCTATATCCCACTGACTTCTCTGATTCGGCAGGTGCGGCTCTTGCTTACGTGAAGAAGCTTCATGAGGCTGGTGCAACACAGGTTGTGCTGCTGCACGTCTACGACAGCCGCATGATCGATCTGCGTTGGGAGATCGAAGCCGAGTACACAGATAAGGGAATGATGGGGGCAAAGGATGCTGTGGTGAAGAAGTTGTTGGATGCAAGTTACGAACGGCTTAAGGAAATGGATGATCAATTGAGTGACGCGGGCTTCGAGACGGAGCTGATTGCGGTGGAGGGGATCCCGTATCAGAAGATCACGAAGACCGCCGCTGACAAGGGTGTGTCGCTTATAGTGATGGGCTCGCACGGTGAGCACGGCGTGATGGAGCGCGTGATCGGATCGACAACCGAGCGCGTGCTGCGGGAAACATCCGTGCCGGTACTCGTCGTGCGGCCCGCAAAAAAAGGAAGTTAGAACTGAAGAGGGCGGAGACACATGAAATTTCCACATATCTTCTCGCCGATACGAATCGGGCGGGTAGAACTTAATAACCGGATCATCTTCCCACCGATCGCCACCAACCTCGCTCACGTTTCCGGCGAGATCTCCGATCGCCAAGTCTTCCACTACGCTCGGCGCGCGCGCGGAGGTGCTGGGTTGATCATCGTGGAGAACGTGTGCATTAAGTATCCTGATGCACGCCATGGCGCGACGCAGCCGCGGATCGACTCGGACGAATTCATCCCGGGCCTGGCAACGTTAGCACGCGCAGTGCACGACGCCGGGGCAAAGATCTCGATCGAGCTCACACATCCAGGGCTCAATGCCTCACTCAAGTTCAACGGAGGACGTCGTCCAGTTGCCCCCTCCCCCATATCGCAGCGAAAAGACGGCGTCCTCCCCAAAGAGCTAACGATTGAAGAGATACAGGAACTAGTGGAGGCATATGCGCGTGCCGCACTGCGCGCCCAGCGTGCCGGCTTTGATATGGTGGAGTTGCAAGGTGGGCACGGCCTACTTATCAATCAGTTCCTCTCTCCTCTCACTAACAGGCGCAAAGATCTCTACGGTGGACCGCGCGAGAACCGCCTCAGGTTCGTGGAAGAGATTGTAGAGCGGATCCGTTCCCTGTGCGGCGGCAGGTTCCCGGTCACCATCCGCTTTGCTGCCGACGATATGGTAGAAGGGGGAATAACACCAGAAGAGGGGAAGACATTAGCGTCTGGTCTTGAAGCGATCGGGATCGACATGATACAGGCCGACCTTGGCCTGTGTCCGAAGGAGAAGCGCCTGGAACCGATGCCCTACAAGCAGGGTTGGCGGGCGCATCTAGCAAAGGGGCTTAAGGAGGTAACAGCGGTCCCGATCGCTGCTGTTGGCGTGATTCGTGAGCCAGAGTTTGCTGAAGGGCTCCTTTCCCGAAACGAGGCCGACCTTATCGTCCTCGGACGTACCCTGATCGCCGATCCCGATTGGCCAAACAAGGCTCTCTCTGATCATCCTGAGCGGATCCGCAAGTGCATCGGGTGCGGTGAGTGTATCAAAGCACGCCATTACGAGGATCGGCCACTTCGCTGTGGCGTTAATGCAACTGTGGGTATGGACGAGGAATTCGAACGGATCGTCCCTGTGGAAGAGGCAAAGAAGGTGCTTATTATTGGTGGCGGCCCCGCGGGGATGGAGGCAGCACGAATCGCCGCTTTGCGCGGGCACGAGGTGATGCTCCTTGAGAAAGGAGATAAACTCGGCGGAACGCTTTCCATCGCTTCCGTACCACCGGGAAAAGAGAAGATACGTTGGCTCATCCAGTACTACACAGGTGAACTCTCCCGCTTAGGTGTTGAGGTAAGGCTAGGGGTACAAGTTACGCGCAAGATCGTTGATGAGTTGCAACCGGACGCGATTATCGTTGCCATCGGTTGCACCTGCCCACAAGAGAATATCCCTGGTGCCGATCGGCACAATGTTGTCACGGCAAGGGATATGCTCTCGGGCAAAAGAACCGCCGCAAACAATAGCATTGTGGTCATCGGGGGTGGGCTGCTTGGCCTGGAGACTGCTCTCTTCTTGGCCTCAAACGGGAACCGTGTGACTGTGCTCAAGCGGTACAAAACGATCGCGGCAAGTCTGGAACCGATCTACCGAGATTACATCCTGCGAGAGCTAGAAGAGTACAATGTGTCCATCCTCACGGAGGTAAGCGTAGAGCGAATCGATGAGAGCGCCGTTCAAGTCAAAGATTCTCATGGGGAGACGCGTCCTATCCCTGCCGATCTTATCGTCCTCGCTCGTGACCCGGTGCCATTGCGGGATCTTCAGGAAGAGCTACGCGGGGTCAAATTCCGCTCGATCGGTGATTGCGTCCGTCCAAGGTTAATCATCGATGCAGTTCGGGAAGGATATCTAGCGGGGAGGGCAATTTAGGGATTCTTCCGTTGTAGAGGAGGAATTTGGCTATGAAAGACAAGATGACGCTAGAAGCGATTGATTGCGAGATGCTTAAGCAAGCCCTGGTCGTCGGCAAGAGGCTCTTGGAGGAGCATGTGGAGGAGATTAATCGGCTCAATGTCTTTCCCGTTCCCGATGGAGACACTGGAACGAACATGCTCCTCACCATGGACGCGGTAGTGCAGGGTCTGGACGGGGACGGCACGTCCCTATCGCAGGTCATGCAGCACGTCTCCAGAAAGGCGCTCCTCGGCGCACGTGGAAATTCCGGGGTGATTCTTGCACAGTTCCTCGTCGGATTCGCCGCCGCGGTAGGCGACAAGGAAGCGGTCGACGCCGATGCCCTCGCAAATGGATTCACTCGCGGCACGGACGAAGCCTACCGAATCGTCAGTCATCCGCAGGAGGGGACAATCCTCACCATTATGTGCGCTGCGCGAGACGCGATCGTAAGGGTGAAGACTAGACCGCTGACGGAGATCGTCGCTGCAGCATATGACGATGCGCGCGAGACGCTCGCACGCACGCCGGAGATGCTTCCCATCCTGAAACGCGCGGGAGTGATCGATGCCGGCGGGTTGGGGTTTGTGTACCTCCTCTCGGCTCTTGTAGCCGTCCTTGATGATGAGGAACCCCACCCGTCGGATATCCTCGATGACCGATTCATGCAACAGTCTGACGCTGCGCTAGAAAAGATCCAAAAGGAGGGCCCTCCAACGCACCGCTACTGCACAGAGTTCATCGTACAAGGACGCAACATCCCACGGGCAACACTGCGTGAGAAACTCGATCGACAAGCCGATTCGGTGCTCATCCTTGAGGACGCTGGCCTCACGCACGTCCACTTGCATACCGACGATCCTGGAGACGCCCTGCAGATTGCTGCGGAGTACGGTCGTGTTTTCCAGGTAAAGGTTGACGACATGTACGAACAGGTCAATAAACTCCTGCACGACGATGATCGGACAAGAAAAGTGAAGCAAGAGACAAAGGTCGTTGCTGTATCTCCCGGCGAGGGGATCAGCGAGATACTGCGCAGCGTTGGGGCTGACGAGGTTTTCACCGGGAACCCAGCGGTTGGGGACCTGATCGAGGCCATCATGCGCGTCGGTGGAAACGGGGTCATCCTTCTGCCGAACGACCCAAACATCCTTCTTGCTTGCAGACAAGCGGGGAGGATCATTCGATCTCCGACCGCAATTATCCCCAGCAAATCTGTCCCTCAGGGGATAAGCGCTCTCTTAGCCTACGATACCAACCAAGGGCTGGAAGAGAACGTGGAAACGATGCAAAGGGCGATGGCGCACGTACGGAGTGGATCGATCGGCCGGGCGGCTCGTCCTTCGACACTGAACGAGGTGAAGGTAACTGTTGGCGAATATGTGGGGATGCTTGAACGACAGATCGTTGTTGCTAGCAAGACAATCGATGATGTCATCATTAGACTACTTGAACTGATGGATGTGAGTTCCGCCGAGGTCGTCACCCTGTTCTACGGGCTGGATGTGCAGGAGAGAGACGCTGCCACTATTGCCTCGCGCATTCGTGATCATCATCGCAGGGTTGAAGTGCAGGTCTACTACGGAGGGCAGGCAAGTTATGACTATCTCATATCTGTGGAGTAGGGGGAAAAGATGATGCTTGCGGTTTTGATACCCGTCCTTGCCTACCTTATTGGATCGCTCTCCCTGGCACCGCTGATCCTCCGTTTGAGGCATGAGTCAATGGCCGGGAGTACCGGCGCGGCGAACATGGCCCATCTGGCCGGGGTCAAGTGGGGAATAGCTGCTGGGATATTCGATTTCTCGAAAGGTTTGGTCCCTGTGCTTGTCGCGCAATTGCTTGGCTTGGGCGGATGGGTTACGGCAGCGGCAGGATTGGCTGCGGTAGCCGGGCACATTTGGCCTCTGTACTTTGGGTTCCACGGCGGTCGGGGTCTGAACACGATCATCGGAGCGACGGCGCTTCTCCTTCCTCGCGAGCTTCCGATCGCATTTGCTGTGGCCATTCTGGTTGGATACGTGGTGAAGAGGTCTAAGGATGTAAAATCACGTGTCGATCCGATCCCAGCGGGCGCGGCTGGTGGACTGATCGCCGCCATTCTCCTTTCTTTGGCCTTCCATGAGCCGGCTTACTTGATTTCGTATGCGCTTGGCGTAGCGATCCTTCCGATGATCAGCGGAGTCTCTGACTTACTCGCTTTCATTTCTACAATTGGCAAGGAGGCACACAGATGAATGTACAAGTAGTCACCGATAGCGACACCGGATTGCAGGGAGATATCGCGCATAAGTTTAATATCGTCGTTCTTCCTCATTATCTGATCCATAGTGGCCGATCATACAGTGAGCTCGATCTTCCACGGCAGCAAATGATCGACTGGCTCAATAAGGGTGAAGTGGTGACATCGAGCCACCCCACGGTGCATGACTACAGTTCCGCGTTTCAGGATGCAGGAAATTCACTGCATAACATCCTCTATGTTCCGATCTCCGCGCAGTACTCCAAGGCCTACGATGTAGCACTAGCGGTACGTGAAGGGCTTCCTAAATTGCAGATAGCCATCGTCGATTCGCAGCGAGCCGTTGGTGGACACGCACTATTCTCCCTGGAAGCGGCGCGGCTGTCACAAGGCATCGATCCACTCGATTTGTTGGTGCAGAAGGTGGAGGAGATGCACGAGAGACTGACCGAGGTCATGGTGCTCGATTCTCTGGGACAGCTTGCCCGCGAGGGGCGAACCCGCAACGCGGAGGGAGCGATGACATCGCTTGTTTCCACGAAGCTCCTCGTTGCTAGTCGGGGGATGGCAACCCCGATCGGCAAGGCACGGACAAACACGCAGGCGCTTGACGCGATCGCTGATCAGATAAAAAAGGACCTGGCGCGCTTCGATGCGGGTAACATCCGGATGCTCATAGAGTATGGAACAGACGAGGAGTTAGCAATTTCGGTGAAAGAGAGTCTTGTTGAGCAGTTTTCCCCTCGGCAAGTGTGGGTAATCCCCACATCTCCGTCGGCGATGTTGCGTATGGGGGTGACTGGATGGAGTGTGTCGTGGTCAGTGGTGATCTAAGGTGCAGCCTGTAAAGGTTATGACTGGATCGATCGCCACTATCACGCCTGAGCTTGCCGCGCAATACGATATCGCCCTTGTTCCCTATCACGTCACCTACGCTGGTAAGACCTATGCCGATGGGATTGACCTTGACTACAAGGACTTTCACAACTTCCTCCGCGCAGGAGAGGGCTTCCCATCGACGAGCCATCCATCCCTGGGCGAGTTCAAGGATGCATTCTCCGCCGCAGCTGAAAAGGCTCACACGATCGTCTATGTCAGCATCGCCTCCGTTTACTCCAAGGGCTACAGCATGGCCAAGAAGGCGGCACAAGAACTGGCCGGGGTTGATATCGAAATCGTCGACTGCGAGGCGGGAGCAGGCGGACAGACGATGGTCGCTCTTGAAGCGGCTCGCGCTGCGGCCGAAGGAAGCGGACGCGCTGCGGTGCTCGGGATAACCGCAGCGGGAAAGGTGAGAACAGATGTGGCGATGACCCTGGAGACGATGAGGTATCTTGCGCATGGTGGACGAATTCACCGCGCATCTGCCATTCTCGGATCACTTCTGTCGCTGAAACCAATTATCGCCTATCGCGATGGGGGAACGACAGCGATCGCTAAGCCACACACGCATGCACAGGCGCTTTCGTTCTTTAAACAACTTATGACATCTGAGTATGCTGAATTTGCAGGCAGGAGTATCCGTTGTATCATCGAGGATGTGGACAACGAAGATTGGGCAAATCGCGCGGAAGAAATGGTAAGAGCAGAGTTTCCAATTGATAGACTCTGGCGGATTCGTACATCGGCTACGGTTGCCACTCATGTGGGGCCCGGGGCGTGGGGAATCACCTGGTATGTGGTGCCATGACTAAGAAACTGAAGCGAAGGATCATGATCTATGCCTCTATCGGCCTGGGAGGAGCGATTCTGTGGTCAATAATCGACTGGGTCGGCTGGCGACGGATTACACGCGAGTTTCTCTCACTCGGCGCGATTGGTGGGACAATCTTCTTTGTAAATGCTGTCCTAATCTTCTTCCTGTGGGCCCTCACCTGGCGAATACTCTTGCAGGCCTACGGTGTAGAGCGATCGTGGCGTGAACTGTTAGGTGCTTTCGCCTCTGGGTACACCATCACCTACATTACGCCGTCGGCCAATTTCGGAGGGGAGCCGGTGCGCATTTACATGATCACACATGGTTTCAAAGAACAAACGCGGGAAGCAACATCGAGTGTAATCGTAGAGCGGTTCTTAAATATGGGAAGTGCGCTCCTGCTGGTGTTCATTGGTAGCGTCTACAGCCTGGTCACCGATCACCTCTCATCAGCCTTACGCTTGGGGCTGTTCACGTGGGCAAGCACGGGGATGGCCTTCTTTGTTTGGGCGATTGTCAGCTTCCGTCGCCACTACCACTGGATGACGCATGGACTGCGGTTCCTGGCCAGGTATATCACGTGGCGGGGGTACATCTCCAGAGCGACTATTTGGTTTGAGCGGGTAGAGCACGAGATCGATTGCGCCTTTTCCCCGCGTAGGAGGCACCATACGCAGCTTGCGTTCATCCCCGCGATTCTCTCCTCCGTCCTCTACGCACTGAACCCACTAATCTTCCTGTACTTCACGGCAGGGACCGTCCTCTCCGTTCTTGACCTGTCGCTGATATTTGCCCTAAGCATGTTCTTGAACATGTTCTTATGGATTACCCCGGGAGGTGTGGGTGTGGTTGCGGGCGGGTTGATGGGGATATTTTCCCTATTTGGAATCGGAAAGGCAGCGGCGGTAGGATTTTCCTTTGCCTTGAAACTGACGGAGATCACGTATGTTCTGTTTGGGATCACATACATGCTCAGTCACGGAGCGAGTCGCTTCCTTCATCGCAGCGTCGACCGCATACCGGGGGAGGGGCAGTGATGGAAGAACATGCATCTGAGAGGTCTGTCATTCGCACAGAGCGGCTTGTGAAGCGCTTCGGACAGGTACTCGCTGTTAGTGGGCTTGACCTCGTTGTTGATGAAGGAGAGATCTACGGGCTGATCGGGCCGAACGGGAGCGGGAAGACCACCACGATGCGCATGCTGTGTGGAATTCTACGGCCAGACGAAGGTGAGGTATACGTACTTGGAGAGCGCATCCCAAGCTTCAAGGTGCTACGATCGATTGGATACATGCCACAGGAGAATGCTATTTACGACGACATAACAGTGCAGGAGAACCTATGCTTCTTCGGTCGAATTCAAGGGATGACGCGGCATGATGTCAACGAACGCGGAGAGTCCATTCTAAAACTGGTTGAGCTACAAGGAAAGCGTCAAGCATTGGCTGGCGATCTGAGCGGTGGGATGCAGCGACGACTGTCGCTCGCGGTGGCCATGATTCATAGACCGAAGGTTCTCTTACTCGATGAACCGACAGCCGGCGTCGACCCGGACCTGCGTGTCTCCTTCTGGGAGCACTTCAAGGATCTATCAGCACAGGGCACCACGATTCTTATAACAACGCACTACCTTGAGGAGGCGTCACGGTGTGGTCGCGTGGGGTTGATGAGCCAGGGTAGGCTCATCGAGGAAGGTCCGCCGCAGGTATTGGAAGAAGAGGCGCATGCTGCAACGCTGGAGGATGCATTCCTCACACTTGTGGGAAAGAAAAGGGAGGAAGGATGAACCTTTTCTTTGTGGCCCGTAACGTCTTTCGCCGCCTGAGGCACGACTGGCTCACTGTAATCATGCTCGGGACGATACCGCTGTTGTTCATCCTGCTATTTGGCTATGCCTTTTCGGGAACTCCAACCGACATTGCTGTCGTCATCGTCAACCACGACTCAGGCAAGGTTACAGTGAATACAAAAGAGTTCGGCACGATTACGGTCGAGAAAAAGCTCTCTGACGATCTAATTAGTGGGTTTGGGGACCATGCTTTCCGTGCACGCATGGTCGACGATGAGAAGCAAGCACAAGATCTTGTAAAACGTGGAAGAGCACGAGGTGTTATCGAGATTGCTCCAGGCTTCTCGCAGATGCTAGTCGATCGAGTCTTGTCAATTACCGGTGAGATGGCCTACTCATACGAGGGACAGACGATCCATCTGCTACCGCGTGCGGTGGAAAAAGGGAGCACTCCTTCCGTCCTTCTGAGCGTGGATAGGTCAAATGTTCCCGCTGCTGACGCAATTGAGGCGACGGTGCGCACTAGCCTCAATAAGCTCTTCCTATCGTACTTGGCGGGAAAGGACGCAAGCGCGGACTGGAGTGAAATGATGCACATTGACAATCTCTATGCTGCCGGGGCGAATTACATCGATTACTCCTCGCCGGGTGTTATAGGTTTTGCCGTCACCGTGATCACCTCCATGCTCACCCTGATCTCGCTAGTTCGCGAAGAGCGAAGCGGCGTCCTCGAACGGCTATTGACGTTCTCCATCCATCCCTGGGAACTCAGCATGGGATACACGCTTGCGTTTACTCTCATTTCCCTGGTGCAGGCAAGTGAGGTGATTCTCATCGCCTATTTTTTGTTCCACACAATGTTTGCTGGGAGCCTCAGTCTGATGTTGCTTGTAATCATCATATATACGGTCGGTCTGCAGGGATTGGGAACCCTCCTCTCAGGGCTAGCGAGGAATGAGTTTCAGGCTGTGGAGTATGCACTTCTGATCATCCTTCCGGGGCTGATCCTCAGCGAGGCATTCTGGCCGGTCGAGGCCCTCTCACCGGGCCTGCGACCGCTGGTCCTCCTGTTTCCATTGACTTATCTCAATCGTGCATTGCGGGCAATAATGCTGCGCGGGGCAGGTTTCTGCGGAATATGGGTAGAACTAATGGTTCTGACGATCTACGCAGGGGTGATGCTCGCGCTGAGCATCCTTCTCATGAAGCGGCGTGCACACGCACGGTGATCATTTCTGCACTTCACGATGATCCTTTACTTACCTACACTAAAACGACAAAGAAGCACGTCATTGACCTCAAATGCCGCCGCTGTCCACAGATCTATCTCCTAGGGCGATGGTCCCTTTACGTGGGGCGTGCAAAGTGAGCGATGTCACCCTTGGTGATGAACCCGACGATTTTGCTCGGATCGTTGCGTGACACCACCGGGAGGTGGCCAATTCCGAGCTCTCCCATCCGCTCCCATGCATCATCGAGCGTCTCGTCTGGGTAGGTAACGGCAAGCTGATGATGGGCAACGGTGATTGCCGGGAGTTTGGGATCATCCTTCATCGCTTGTATCACATCCTTCCCAGTGATGATGCCCAGGAGACGCCCGTCCTTATCGACAACGGGGAAGCCCTGATGTCCAGTCTGGAGGATCTCTTCCTGCACCTTCTCTACAGGGAGGCTCTGAGGAACGCTCTGTACCTTCCTGGTCATCGCGTCCGAGACAAATCGCGTTCTGAGAACGTTGAATCCTAAATCCTGATCGACCCTCACACCGCGCAGGGAGAGCTTCTTGGTGTAGATCGTGTCCGGGTAGAGGAGCCATGCTGCCACGTCTGCGACCACACAAGCAAACATAAGAGGCAAGATTATGTTGTAGTTACGCGTCATCTCGAACAGCATCACAATCGAAGTAAGGCTGGCGCGGGAGGTAGCGGAGAAGACTGCCGCCATTCCTACAAGAGCGTAGGCGGGGTATGGGGCCGACATGGCTGGAAATAGCATGTTCACGATTACCCCAAACGCACCTCCAAACGCCGCTCCGATGAACAGAGACGGTGCGAAGACGCCGCCCGATCCACCGCTCCCCAAGGTGAGTGATAGGGCAACGATCTTCGCTACCATCAACAGGACAAAGAAACCAAGTAGGCTTAAGCCTCCGTTTCCCAACTGCAAGTTTACGACTTCCCCCACCGTGCTGTACCCAGTTCCTAAGATGTTCGGCAGCCACAGGGCGATTGCGCCGAGGAGAAGACCACCGAGTGCTGGTTTTAGGATCGGGTGTATCTTCATCCGATCGAATACACTCTCAGTCCCGTACAGGCTCACGATCTCGATGTAGCCAACCAGAGCGGCGAACAATCCTAAGAACAGGTACAGAACAAGCTCGTATGGGCTGCGGAACTGATACGGGGGAACCCTGATCATCGGTTCCGCCCCGAGGAAGATACGGGAGATAATGGTGGCGAAGGTGGAGGCAATGACAAGCGGCACGAACGACCGCGTCTTAAGTTCCAGGAGAATAAGTTCGATAGAGAACAGAACGCCAGCTAGCGGTGCGTTGAATGTAGCCGCGATCCCAGCTGCCGCTCCGCACCCAACGAGGACGCGAATGTCGGAGCTCGAGAGCTTGAGCCACTGACCAATCGTGCTCCCGGCTGCGCTGCCGATCTGAACGATTGGGCCCTCGCGCCCGGCCGAGCCTCCTGTCCCTATACACACGCCGGAGGCCACGACCTTGGCAAGCGCTACCCGTGGACGGATGCGCCCACCGTGTCTTGCCATTGCCTCCATCACCTCCGGTACTCCGTGCCCCTTCGTCTCCGGAGCGAAGTAATATGTAATCAGACCGACAATCAACCCACCAGCGGCCGGGATGATAAGCACTGTCCAGCCAGCGTGGTTGATGAGAGGGGTGATAAAGTGGATCGATGACTTGTGGAAGAAAGACAGGTCATTGATGAAGAAGAGGAGGTAGCGGAAGAGGAGAGCTCCAAACCCACCGATTGTACCGATTAGGATGGCAAGCAGGTTAAGTTCCAGGTTCTGGGCTGCAAGCCGCCTAATGTGTTTACCTATTCCGCGCATCATGGGTTGTGATTCTAGCGACAAAAAGAACGATTGCCAAATAGTTTTCCTCGGCAGTTTCTTGTAAACTTGTATCGGGAAGGCAATCGAGTATACTACTTTGTTTAATCCCGCCTTCCTCTGGTGATCAGTGGAATAAAAGGCGGGCATGGCTTTTTAGGACGGTTATTATGACAATTGAGGAACACTTAAAGAGTATTCTTGCTACAGAAGTAGAGGCGGACAAGATCGAAGAGACCGCACGCGCGGAGGCAGACAAGATTGTCGCCGATGCAAACAACAAGGCAAGGGAACTTCTAGATCGTGCCGAGCGGCGGGCGCAAGAGCGGTTGAAGGAGCTGCGCGCTCGTGCTAAGGCCGAAGGGCAAGCAGAGACGGAGAAGCTTGAGCAAGAGCAGGAAAAGCTGTTGCAAAGCCTGCGTGACCGCTACAGGGACCTGCATGAGAAGATCGTCAACGAAGCCGATCTCGACCTTGCCTCCATCCTCACTTTGGCGAGAGAGTAGTATGTCTGCTTATCTTCTAGCTAAGATCCGCGGAAAACTATCACGCATGGTGGATGATGCTGATCTGGACCGACTTATCGGTGGTGATCTGGACGCGGTATCACAGCGTTTGCGCACGTCAAGTTATGCAGAAGCACTCGGTGAAACATGGGACAGAGCGTCTGATCGTCTACGTCAGGCTTTCTTGGACGACGTCGCCAATCTGATACATTCCCTGTATGGGCGCGATCGCATGCTCCTTGTTGACGTACTTGCCCGGTATCGGGTGGAGAACCTGAAGATGATCATCCGGGCTCAACTTCATCGCCTCCCATCAGATGAAGTAAAGCAACATCTGTTCTCACTCACATGGGAGGATGTTGATTACCTGCATTTGCTGGAATTGCCTGGTCTGGAAGGGGTAATCCGTGCCATGCCTTGGGTGGAGTATCGCTCCCAGATCGAGGCAGTGCACCAACAGGTGGGGGACAAGCGGGAGGTATTCCCGTACGAAACCGAGCTCGATGCGATCTACTTGAAGCGGCTGGTTCACCAGTACGAAAGTGGCCCCACAAGCGCACGTGGAATGCTGAAAAACAACGTCTTGAAAGAACTTTTTTCGTGGGCATTTCGTCTGAAGAGTTACGACCGTTCATTCCCTGAGATAGTGAATATTCTTCCAGACTTCCGGCCACTTATTCCACAGGAAGAGATGCGCCACATAGTAGAGGACAATGAAGGGTGGCGTGGTATAGGTCGCTTCTTGGGACCGGTATTGGAAGGCGAGTTGGGACAGATGGATAAGCTAGATTTGTCGGCCATCCAGGAGTTATTTGAGCGCAAGCTCATGGAAGTGATACGGGAGTCGTTCGTGATGTCTCAGTTTGGGGCGGGTATCGCTGTAGGGTACGTATACCTTAAGGAACGTGAATTGTCGCGACTCATCGAGATCGTTGAGCGAGTGCGGGGAAACATAGAGGGAGGATCGAGTGTTCATCACTGATAAGATGCACAAAGTCAGTCTATTCCTTCCTCGTGAAGATATAACGCGGTTCTGGAACGCGGTTGGACGCTTTGGCAAACTGGAACCGACCGAGCTGCGGCGTGTCTCTCGTCTACAAAAGTATCTCTCGTTCATTGACCTCGGTGACATTAGCGCGAAGTTCCGAGAGGCAGCGAGCTTCCTCAACATCGATCTTACAGCTCCCATGGATGATCCTGCAATCACCCCGCTTTCTCCAGATGAGCTCGAGAATAAGGCGGACGAGATTTACCAAGAGCTGACTGATGCCCGTGCTCGTCTCCAGAAATTGCGTGAGGCAAGACGCTCGTTGGATAGGGAACTGGATAAACTGGTTGTTCAGGAGGCGCATCTAAGGATGCTAGAGCCCCTTGATGTCGATATCGGCGCTCTACTTCATCTGCAGCGGTTCTGTGTGCTTGCTGGCACGCTTCCCGAGGACAATCTTGATCAATTGGAGCGTAGTCTAGGCCGCTTTCCACATGCTTTGCTCCCATACCGAAACGAGAAACGCCGCTTGCAACTTCTCATCATCTGCCTAAACCAAAACCGAGATAAGATTATTAAGATCTTGGACTCTGCCTTGTTTAGGGCACTTGAGCTTCCCGAGGAATTGAAAGGGGAACCAAAAAAAGTGTTGCAGATCCTAGCGGCACACAAGGAAGAGTTGCTAGGACAAAAGCAAAGCCTGGAAGATGAGTTCTCTGCCTTCGAGTCTTGGCGTGCGGCACAGCGTACGCAGTGGGGTGACTTCATTAAGATCAACTCCGCCGTGCTTGCAACGCGTGAACGAACTGGGCAGACGCATTCCGTGGCTGTAGCTACCGGATGGGTTCCCAAGAAGGAAGTACCACGCCTGCAAACACTGGTGCGCAGTGAACCGAAGTGGGTACTGGAGAGCGAGGAGATTCCCTACGAGAAGGCGAAAGACGAGGACGGGATGACCGTGCCTAGCAGACTGCGCAATCCTGCTGTCTTTCGACCCTTTGAGGGGTTGGTGCGGTTGTACGGCGTCCCGCGGTACGGCGGGTTCGATCCGACGGTGCTGTTCACTTTGTCGTTCATTCTAATGTTTGGCATGATGTTCGGAGATCTCGGACACGGGTTCATCCTGTTCCTCTCCGGGCTGGGACTTCTGTTTTGGCCACGGCTGCGGGACGGGTTTCGACGGACCGGGTCGGTCCTCATAGCGGTTGGGGCGTCATCGATGGTCTTCGGCACCCTGTATGGGAGCTTCTTTGGTTACGAGAAGATCATCCCCGCGGTCTGGTTCCGGCCGTTCGACGATATCAACCGGATACTGATCTACGCGATCGCGGTTGGGGCGGCGATGATCGTCGTGGGGATACTGATCAACATCGCGAGTCTGGTCATCCAGCGGCGGTACTTCGAGTCGATCTTCACCCGGTTCGGGTTTATCGGGCTGTTGTTCTACCTCGGGCTCCTGCTCGCCATGCGGTCGTTCATGGGCGGAGGGTTGAACCTCGGGGTGGCTCTCCTTATGTTCATCCCGCTGATCATCATGGCGTTTGAAAGGCCACTCTCCAAACTGTGGTACAAAGGGAAACTTGAGGAGGGCGAGAAGGAGAGTCCGCTTATCCGCCTCATCGTTGTCGGGGTGGATATATTCGAGACGGTGATCGTCTACTTCAGCAACTCGCTCTCGTTCATCCGTTTAGCGGCGTTCGCCCTCAACCACGTCGCTCTGTCACTGGCGATATTCCAATTGGGGAGGATACTGGAACAGATGATTGGTGGCGGAGGGGTGTTTTACATCCTGTCCATCATCGGCGGAAATGTGCTGATCCTCGTGCTCGAGGGGGGGATCGTCGGGATTCAGACGCTGCGTCTGGAGTTCTACGAGTTCTTCTCCAAGTTCTTTGAGGCGGAAGGAACGACGTTCAGGCCGTTCAGATTAGAATACAGAAGGAGGTAAGGAATGCGCAAAATAGTTTACGGCTTGTTGGGTTTCAATCTCGTGTTGTTTGTGGCAGGAATTGCGTTGTTCGGGTTCGCTTTGGTGAGTTACCAGCCGTGGGCATCGGCACAGACCACTACTACTGCTCCTGCCGGCAACGCACCAAGCACAACAACTACTAGCAGTGGAGTCGGTTTAGCGTTACTAGGAGCAGCGCTATCCACCGCGGGGAGCTCGCTCGGGGCCGGGATCGCCCTGTCCGGAGTGGGGGCAGCGGCGATGGGCGCGGTGACGGAAAAACCGGAGATGTTCGGGCGAAGCCTCGTCTACGTCGGATTGGCCGAGGGGATCGCGATCTACGGGATCGTCATCTCAATCATGATCATAGGAAAACTAGGATAGAGATGACAACGCGGGACAGGATCTACGCCATCGGAAGCCGTGAAATGGTGCTCGGCTTTTCCTTACTTGGCATCGCCGGCAACACTCCGAATGGGGCGACAGAGACTGAGGCAGTGCTGCAGGAACAATTTGCCGACCCAGAGATGGCCCTGATCCTGATCGAGGATCAGGTGGCAGCTCAGATCACGGAGACAGTGGATAATCTCCAGTTGAGCAAGCACTTTCCGCTTGTGGTGAAGATCCCAGGACCGCGTGGTCAGATAGAGGAAAGGAGCATCAAGGAATACATTGCGGGGGCGATCGGAATAAAACTATGACAGACGTCAAGACTGCAGGAGAGATGGCCTCCCTGACCGAGCATGTGTTGCACGAGGCGCGCAAGAGTGCCGAGCGGATAATAGCACGTGCCCAGAAAGAGGCGGATAAGGTCACCTCACAAGCGCAAGAGCAAGCAAAGGCTCGCGAGGAGGATCTGGTCCATGCGGGGATGGACCAGGTGGCCCGAATACGCCGACAGATCATCTCGCAAGAGCAGCTCCATCTGAAAGAGCAGCTTCTGCGCGAGAAGTCGGAGATCCTGGGGCGGGTCATCGATAAGATCCGCGATCGCCTAGCAGCGATGTGTGCCAAGGATGGGAAGGAGTATCTTGACGTTCTCATAGGCATGGTGCAGGCCGCGCTTGCCGAAGAGGAAACTGCAAAAACAGTGATCCTCCACCTATCAGCGCAGGACATCTCCCGCTACAAGAAAGACCTTCCCAAAGCCCTTAAGGAGCAGCTGGGAATTAGTGAGGTAAAGCTTGTGCCCGAGGCGATCCGCGGTGGGGTGATTGTCGAGATCCCGGATAACCACGTGGAGATCGATAGCTCCATCTCCCAACTCCTGCGAGAGTTTACCCCTAAGGTGGAGGCCTTGGTCGAGCGGGAAATCTTTGCCCCGATCGAGGGAGGAAAAAGATGACACAAAAGACTGAAGAACAAACCGGAACGATCATTTACATCAATGGGCCTGTGGTTAAGGGCTCAGGGATGGCTGACGCGAACGTTATGGAGCTCGTCCACGTCTCTGATGAGCGCCTTGCCGGCGAGATTATCAACATCGATGGCGACGTAGCAACGATTCAGGTGTATGAGGATACGACCGGTCTCAAGCCAGGAGTTCCCATTTATCGTACAAATCACCCCCTCTCTGTCGAACTCGGGCCCGGTCTGGTTGGAAACGTTCTCGATGGTATTGCCCGGCCGCTCGGCGTTATTCGCGACAAGCAGGGCGTATTTATCGGCCGCGGCGTGCAGGCAGAGACGATCGATAGAGAGAAGAAATGGAAGTTTACTCCACAGGTGAAGGAGGGTGATAGCGTCGTCCCCGGACAGGTGCTAGGCACCATTCCAGAGACGCCGATCCTCGAACATCGCATCGTCGTCCCGTGGGGAATTTCGGGGAAGATCAGCTCAATCGTGCCCGAGGGAGAATACACTGTAAGCGAACAGATCACATCGATCGAGACCGAGGATGGCCCAGAGAAGGTAACAATGTTGCGCGAGTGGCCAGTGCGCCGCACGCACCCGTTGCAGAAACGGATGAAACCATCGTTGCCGTTGATCACCGGCCAGCGCGTGATCGATGCCCTCTTTCCGCTTGCCAAGGGGGGAGCGGCGGCGATCCCGGGTGGTTTTGGTGCAGGGAAGACAGTTCTGCAGCATCAACTTGCCAGTTGGTCTGACGCCGATGTTATCATCTACATCGGCTGTGGGGAACGGGGAAACGAGATGACCGATGTCCTCGGCGAGTTTCCGAAGCTCAAGGACCCCAGAAGCGGCAGGCCGCTGATGGAGCGGACAATTCTCATTGCCAACACGTCGAACATGCCGGTGACCGCGCGTGAGAGCTCGATTTACACAGGAGTGACGATCGGTGAGTACTTCCGTGATATGGGCTACCACGTTGCGTTGATGGCAGATTCGACATCCCGCTGGGCAGAGGCGGTGCGCGAAATCGCGGGAAGGCTGGAGGAGATGCCTGTTGAAGAAGGGTTCCCCGCCTACCTACCGGCGCGCTTAGCGGAGTTCTACGAGCGAGCGGGGTATGGAGAGGTCGGTCCTGACCGTTATGGCTCGATAACAATAATCGGAGCCGTCTCCCCTCCAGGGGGAGACTTCACCGAGCCGGTGACGCAGAACACGAAGCGGTTTATTCGCACGTTCTGGGCGCTCGACAAGCGCCTTGCCTTTGCCCGTCACTTTCCTGCTATCTCATGGATCGATACCTACAGCGAGTACATCGATGAGATGGCCAAGTGGTGGAAGGAAGAGAAGAAGGTCGATTGGCGTGGTCTGCGCCAGCGGACGCTCTCTGTCTTGTCGCGGGAAAATGAGCTTGAGAAGATCGTACAGATCATTGGGCCGGATGCCCTTCCAAGCGATCAGCGCCTGATTCTGCATATTGCCTCTCTCATCAAAGAAGGGTTTCTGCAGCAGAACGCGATGGATAACATTGACCGTTATTCTACGCCAGAGAAGGAATTCAAGATGCTGGAGCTTATCGCAAAGTATGAAGATAGGGCGCAGAAGCTTGTGCAGGGAGGTCTTCCCATCTACCGCATTCAGGAGATGAAAGCAAACATCAAACTCCTTACTATGAAGCAAGAGGTCCCAGATGATAAACTCGATGAACTGGACACGATCGAGCAGGAGATGAACCAGGAGTTTGACGAGCTAGAGAAGAGCCTTGTCACAACGGCCGAGAAGAAGGGATAAGATGAACGGACGAAGGATACATTTGGGAGTTGCACGGATCTCGGGTCCGCTAGTATTCGTGAGCGGAAGACAGAACGTAAGCTACGGGGAGATCGCGGAGGTTGTTACCTCTTTTGGCGAGGTGCGCCGTGGTCGCGTGTTGATTATCGATGGCGATACCGTCGCCATCCAAGTTTTCGAGGGAACGAGTGACTTTTCATCTGCCGATACGAAGGTGCGCTTCAGCGGCCACTCGCTGACGGTAAAGGTCTCAGAGGAGATGTTGGGGCGCGTTTTCGATGGCACGGGCAGGCCGCTCGACGGTGCTCCCGCACCGATCAGTGGCGAGGAGCGCGATATCAACGGAGCGCCGATCAACCCGGTTAGCCGAGTTTACCCGAAGAACTTCATCCAGACAGGCATCTCGGCGATCGACGGGATGAACACGTTGATCCGCGGCCAAAAGGTACCGATCTTCTCTTCAAGTGGGCTTCCCCACAATCGCCTCGCCGCGCAGATTGTGCGCCAGGCAACGATCCCGGGCGAGGAGTCGGAGTTCGTCATCGTCTTTGTTGCCATGGGGGTGAAGCACGATGACGCCGCCTACTTTGAGGAGACGTTCCGCGAGAGTGGCGCGCTGGAGAACGTGGTCATGTTCTTAAATCTTGCCGACGACCCATCGATCGAACGAACGATCACCCCACGCGTTGCCCTTACTGTTGCCGAATATCTGGCCTTCGATCGTAACAAGCAGGTCCTTGTCGTCATGACGGACATGACCAACTACTGCGAGGCGTTGCGTGAAGTGGCGACTGCACGTGGGGATGTTCCAACAAGGAAAGGATACCCCGGCTACCTGTACAGTGATCTGGCCTCTCTCTACGAGCGCACCGGGCGCGTAATCGGCTCGGAGGGATCGATCACCCAGATTCCGATCGTCTCGATGCCGAACAACGACATCACCCATCCCGTCCCCGACCTCACGGGCTACATCACCGAGGGGCAGATCGTCCTCGATCCGAAGCTTCATCGGCAGGGGATCTACCCGCCGATCGCTGTCCTCCCGTCGCTGTCACGCCTGATGAAGGACGGTATTGGAGAGGGGTTCACGCGGGAGGATCACCCAAATGTGGCCAATCAGCTCTACGGAAGCTACGCTCGCGTGCAGCAGATCAGAAACATCGCCTCGATCATTGGTGAGGAGGAGCTCTCTGAGGTGGACAAGAGGTATCTCAAATTTGGGGATTTCTTCGAACAGCGCTTCCTTAGCCAGGGCGATGAGAACCGGACGATCGAGCAAACGCTGGACTTGGGATGGAAGGCACTCGAACTCCTTCCTGCGGAGGAGCTGAATCGGCTGAAGAAGGCTCAGATCGAGAAGTACTACAAACAGGAACAAGATGTCACTACTTGATGTTCCCCCGACAAAGGCTGTCTTACTGGAGCTGAAGGAACAGCTGGCGGTCGCTAAAAGCGGCTACGGTCTGCTGGAGGAGAAGCGAGAGGTCCTCGTAAGTGAGCTGTTAAACATAATCGACGATGCGGAGTCGTTTCGCCGAGAAGTGAATGAGCAGCTTGCGCATGCCTACGAGGTCCTGCTGCAAGCGGTGCAGGCCCTAGGCGCAGAGCAGGTAGAGCGCACTGCGCTTGCCTGTGTCACCGAGGCGCACATAACGCTCAACGAGCGGTCGGTGATGGGTGTCCCCATTCCTCTCATGAACCGCAAGATGGTGAAGCTCACTCCGCAGTACGGCCTGCTCGGCACATCGTTCGCACTTGACGAAGCGTTAAGGCGTTTCTATGATGTTTTGGAGAGGATCTTGCGCCTTGCAGAGACGGAGCGGACGGCATGGCACTTGGCAATAGAGCTTAAGAAGACGCAGCGGCGGGTGAATGCGCTGGAGAATATATTTATCCCGCAGTACGAGGAGACGATTCGCTATATTGAGGGCAGGCTGGAGGAAGTGGAACGCGAGACAATCTTTCAAATGAAGCTTCTAAAGAGCAATAAGGGGGGCTGACATGAGGGCAACATTCAACAAGGTTCTTGTTCCGATCGATGGCTCAAGCTACTCGATAAAAGCCGGTGAGTATGGGATTGATCTTGCCAAGACCTACGGGGCAACAGTGATCTCTCTGTACGTGATTGATGAGACAGCCGTGCGGTCGCTAGGGAGACTTTCGGGACAGGATGCACAAACACTGCGTCGAAAACTTCACATGGAAGGGGAATCTTGCCTGCGCAGCCTACATCAGCGTGCTCAAGAAGAAGGTGTGGAACTGACTGAGATCGTCAAGGAAGGGCTTCCACACCGGGTAATCGTGGAACTGGCGGAAGAAGAAGACGTCGATCTCATCGTAATTGGAAAGGTTGGACAGCGTGGCCCCCGGCGGATCTTGATCGGCTCGGTCACCGAGCGTGTCTTGGAGGCAGCGAAGTGTCCCGTGTTGGTTGTGCGACCGGAGTAAGGAGCAGACTGCACGTTTGCTGGGCTAAGGCTGTCTTGTTGAACATCGGCACTTGTTCACCGTTCTACAGGTGACAAAGTTCTCGCTTTGTCGGTAGTTTGCAAGAATTGGGATCTCCTCTCTTCGGGGTATTTTTATCGATCGTGAAACAAGGCTATGCATCGGTCATTCCTCTCTATGAGAAACTAAGACATCTACCCTGTTGCTGCTCTTGACTTGCGCAGCAAGTCTGTGCTACAGTGACATTGAGGTGGGGTAGGAGCTGCTGCGGTGCGACTAAATCCTGTGCGGTAGTTTTCTGACTCGTCCTTGTCAAATTACTCTAAGGATGATACGGCAGTGGGAAAGCAACATACCTATCAAGAAGACGAAATAATCGACAAGAGCCTGTTGTTGAGCCTAGCTATTCTAGCTGAAGCGAACGGGAGATCGGTAACAGAAGAACTGAACATAGCTGTGTCTTCCTATGTAAGAGATAGACTGCCGCACGAGCTTGGAAGCGGCATTTTACCCCTCTTTGCAGATAGTGCTGGCGCAGATCGCTTCCTTTCTTAATCTTCTAATCTAAGAAGCTTCATGAGTTGTTCTTCTTCCACTCCTTGTTTGCTGCCTGCAGGATCCTCCATGCCTGATCCTCCACAAACACTGCCTGTGGAGCCTCATCACCGGCATCGGTCTTTGCCAACCACACGCTTCCCAGAAAGTCGCTGTGAAAGGCCTTCAGTTGATCCATCACCGCTGCTGCTCCCTGTGGGCCTTGAATCAAGTAGAGGAAGAAAAGGCTATTGTAAGAAGCGTGTAGCGATATTCCCGGTGCGGTCTGGTCTATCTGCGGCCCAAGCTGCGTCACTACAAATATCCACTGCGGATGGTAAGCGGAGTAATGGGAGAAGAAGTTAGATAGGGTAACACTAGATGCGGTCTGAATGTAGCCTGTCCTAATTGTAAAATAGTACGTAGTAAGCGACTTTAAGTCCGCAGCACTGATGCTGCTAAAGTCTATATCTTCGGTCTTGCCTTTCGGGGTGGTCACGTTGATCCCAATCCCCGTAGGAAGAGTAACCGGGGCCACGTAGGTGATGTCTTTTTTGTAAGTGAGATTGTTTGCCACATCCTGCAGGACGGTCTTCGCGACGTAGCTCATCCCAGGAACGGGGGTAATGAACGGTGACAGTGTGCTCACCGAAGCAATCCTGCCACCACAGTGCTTGCGAATACGGTGAGAGTCTGTAGCGAGAGGTTTGTCCGGTGTGGAAGCCTGATAGATGCTCCAATCGATGGTGATTTCAATGCAATTTGGGACAAGGTCGTAATTCATGAACAGGTAGAAACCGATCTGAGTGTTACCGGTTTTGCTATCGACCCTGAATTGCACCCCAGAACGGTCGTATTTCCAATCTGTAGCAAGTACCAGTATAGAGAGAAGAGAAACGGCGGTTATAACTAGTCCTACGGTGACGAGAGCCTTTTTCATATTTACCTCCTACCTCATTATACAACTGCTGCACCTCGAGAATGCGCCTTGAGAAGAAATGATCACGAGGTCGACACGATCGGAGCGCTTCGAGAATTCGCTGTCATTCTTACGCCCGCTCGTCATTGCTCGCTCAAGGCGCCAAGCTTGCCAAGGAATGTCTTATCCTCAGTGCGTTGCTTTTCTTGGCGATCTCTGCGTCTCTACGAGAGACAAAGGCTTTTTTGTCTGTTTGATGCATCCGCTCGAGGGGTGGTTATCAATAGGGGAAAAGGAGGGGTGGAGAAGGAGGAGGCCTGCCTTCCCCACCCATGCGATGAAGAAATGCTTGACGTATAAGATTATTCCTAGCTGGGTTGGGTTTCGGACAATACTCTCAGTCTGTGGTTGCGCGTTGGAAGATGACTTGGCTCACGAGCATCAGCACAATCGCTAGTCCCACGATTACCGCAAATCCCGGCAGGATCTTGCTCCAGTCCCATCCGTGCAGCACAAGCTCTCGAATTGGCCCAACGGCGTAGGTTACAGGATTGACCCTTGCGATTGCTGCCAGCCAATTGGGCATCGCCGCACGGGGGAATAAGGCGTTGCTGGTAAACATGAGCGGCATGGTGAGGAAGTTGACAAGTGCCATCAACGTCTCCATCGTCTTGATCGACGCAGCCAGCGACAGGGATATTGAGCTTAGGATTGCGCCAAAGAACATTGCTACGACCAGGAGCATCATGATTCCGAGGAAGCCGGTCTCGAAGTGTACGCCGAAGGCGGAGGCGATTCCCACTATTACCAGTACCTGAATGCCATTCTGAATCATCACGGCAAGCGTCTTTCCAAACGGGATTGCTCCGCGGTGAATCGGTGCGGCGAGGAGCTTCTCCAGATACCCTATGCGGCGATCCCATACGATCGATATCCCCCCGAACACGCCCCCGAACAGAACGGTCATGATGATGATCCCCGGCGTCATGAACGCCATGTAGTTGTTAACTCCCATCGCTTGCGCTACGTAGGGATTATCAAACACCTTGCCCATCATATTTCCCATCAATCCCAGCCACAGAATCGGCTGGATCAGTGTAACCACAATGCGTACCTTCGTGCGGAAGAATTTAATCAACTCGCGTTTGGCGATGTACCACGTATCGATAACTAGGCTCATCTCACCTTCTCCTTGCGCGCCCGCGCATCATGCGGGCCTTGGAGTGCATTTCCCTGCTCTCATCGGCATCGCGCATTGCGTGCCCTGTGTAGTGCAGGTAGACATCATCAAGTGACGCCTTCTTTAGGCTGACAGCGTCGATTGTGATCCCCTCTTTATCACAGAGAGCGAACAGTTGAGGGACAATCCTCTCTCCCTCTTTTCTCACCATGATCCTGTTCGTTCCATTACCGTTCTTCTCGATTGTGAGCACCTGCGGCAACTGGTTGATCTTCTCCAGGACAGAGGCCGGATCGCCGTTATCACCGAACAATACGGTGATGACATCGCCGCCGAGTTGAGCTTTCAGCGCCTCCGGGCGATCGATCGCCTTGATTATCCCTTTATCGATGATCGTCACCCGATCACACAGGGTGTCCGCCTCCTCCATGTAGTGAGTGGTCACGAAGATCGTCATCCCTTGTTCCCTGCGCAGCCGCTCGATGTACGTCCAGATCACTTGGCGCGTTTGCACATCTAGTCCGAGCGTTGGCTCATCGAGAAACAGAATCTGCGGCCGATGGATCAGTGCCTCGGCGATGTCGAGCCGCTTCAGCATCCCGCCGGAGAACGTCTCGGCCAAGTCGTTGCGCCGCTCGTAGAGATCGAACATCTTCAAGATCTCTTCGCTGCGCGACTTGATCTGTCTCCCCGACAGGTGGTAGTAGTGCCCCTGCAGCGTGATGTTCTCCCACGCGGTCAAGCGATCATCGATCGCCGTCTCTTGGGAGGCATAGCCTGTTGCTCTCTTAATTTCCGCCTGATGCTTGGTTATATCGATCCCATTGACCAGCAGCCTTCCCTCGGTGGCATTCACCAGACCGACAAGGATCTTGATTGTCGTCGATTTGCCCGCCCCGTTCGGCCCGAGGAAGCCGAAGATCTCACCCTTCTCGACGGAAAACGAGATGCCATCAACGGCGCGCACCCCGTTACGGTAAACCTTGACAAGATCAGTCACCTCAATCGTCTTTGACATATCCCTTCAACTCCTCGATTGTATGATTGATAATCTTTGTTATCCCTGTTGCTTCCGTAGCGGACAGGTGTTGCGTGAGAACAGCGTGCAGCAGTGCCCGCAATGTCCTAAATGACTTTCGTAGATCTTCTGGCAGTGACTGCTCAAACTTGGCCGGGTCGGTAAGGAGCCCCGCATTACCCGACGCCTCCTCGCCAAACAACTCGCCGAAGATGTGAATCGATTGTCGCACGCCGCGCATCACCTCATCTTTGGCCTGTTGAGCGAGCTTGAGCTTCTCCATCCCTGCGGGGGTGAGGGAGTAAAGCTTCTTATCGTCCTGGCGGCGGTGCACGATCAGCCCTTCCTTCTCTAAAGAGGCGAGTAGTGGGTAGATTGACCCCGGCGAGGGCCGCCAGAATCCCGTCTCTTCCTCGATCCTCTTCATCAAAGTGTATCCAGAGATTGGTGTCTCGCTCTTCGAAATCAGCTTTAATACGTAAAACCTAAGGAACCCTCGCCTCACAGCGCACCTCTCTCTTCGCATTCGATATATCGGAGCCGATATGATACGCGTGAGGAGCGTACCAGTCAACCCGAGTCTTGTGTATAGATAATTGGAGACCAAGAAATGACCGTGGGATTTGGCCACAGTTGACATTCAGGTTAAAATGGCCTCGGAATACAGAAGGAGGAGGGAACATGGGCGCAGGCTTCATTGTGATTCTTGTAGTTGTGTTTATCCTTGGTTGGGGGGTCCTTGCTTACAACCGTCTTGTGCGGCTGAGGGTGCGCTCCGACGAGTCGTGGCACGATATCGACACGCAGCTTAAACGTAGATGGGATCTGATCCCCAACTTGGTGGAGACGGTGAAGGGTTATGCAAAGCACGAAAGTGGGGTATTCGAGCAAGTAACGCTAGCGCGCGCGAAGGCAATAGATGCCTCTTCACCGCAGCAGCAAGCGGTTGCGGAGGAGGGGCTGAAGGGAGCGTTAAAGTCACTGTTTGCCGTGGTGGAGAACTATCCCGAACTGAAGGCAAACGAGAACTTCATCAAGCTGCAACAAACGATGGAGGAGATCGAAGACTCAGTGCAGAAAGCACGCATGTACTACAACGCCGTCGTGCGCGATCTGAACACGTCTATCGCTATCTTCCCGCAAAGCATGATCGCGGGCATGTTCCACTTCAAGGAGCGCGAGTTCTACACTCTTCCCGGCACCGAACAGCGCGAGGCACCCAAGGTGCACTTCTGATGCGCAAGATTGGCATCTTCCTTCTTCTCACTCTGGTCATCTCAGTTGCCGCTTCCGCGACGCTACGCATTAACAACTTCGATTCCCAGATTAGGCTTGATAATCAGGGGATCCTACACGTTACCGAGAAGATCGATGCCGATTTCTACAGCCCGCATCACGGGATCGAGCGCTTCATACCTGTCTCCTACCGCCGCTCGACCGGGGAGAATATCACGATCTCTCTTCATATCACTTCGGTTGCACAAGACGGGGCAAAAGCAAAGTACATAACGCGCAGAAGCGGGCGTAACCTATACGTCCGTATCGGCGATCCGGACGTCACGATTACCGGGACACACACGTATACGATTACGTATACCGTCGCTCGCGCTCTCCTGTTTCACGATGACTACCTTCAGCTCTACTGGAACGTTACGGGAAACGAGTGGGCGATCCCGATCGATAGCGCGTCAGCGACCGTCACCCTGCCGAAAACGGTGGATACCGCTGATGTGCTGACGACCTCATACGTTGGATATTATGGAAACAATACCCGGGGCAAAGAAGCGACGCTCGATGATCAGGGAAGGTTCGTCTTCACGGCCGGCCCTCTCGCCCCCGGCGAGGGGTTGACGATCGATATGTCGATCCCGCGCGATCAGATTGCGATCGCAGCGCCGACGACATGGCAGCGCATACTCTGGTTCTTGAATGCCAACAAGTACGCAGCACTGCCGCTCCTCACGCTGATCATCATGTTCCTGGTCTGGCTCAAGGTGGGTAAGGACCCGCGCAAGGGAACAATCGCCCCACGCTTCGAACCACCGAAAGGGATGCATCCGGGAGAAGCGGGCGTTCTGATCGACGATCGCGCCGATCTACGAGACATTTCAGCGATGGTCATCGGCTTGGCAGTGAAAGGCTACCTGCAAATAAAGGAAGTAGGTGCTGAGCAGGCTGGGATCACCGAGAAAATCAAGGGCTTCTTCGGCCATTCCGGACCACTCGATTATGAGTTTGTGAGAAAGAAGGGCGCTGACTCGGATCTGTCCAAGACAGAAACAATTTTGTTCAACGCGATATTCGATTCCGCTCATTCGGATAAACGATCTCTTTCCTCTATGGAGAACGAGTTTTACAAGGTTCTGCCAAAGCTCAAATCGAGCCTCTACTCTGGCCTCATCAAGAAGGGGTACTACCCGAACAACCCGGAGCGTACACGAAAGTCGTACGCTGGTGTGGGAATGTTCGGAGTCGTACTTGGAATCGTGATCGGGTTTTACAGCGGGTCGCTTTATCTGGGGCTGGCAATCATTCTATCAGCCCTGATTGTTCTCGCGTTTTCACCAATCATGCCGCGCAAGACGAAGAAGGGAGTCCTCGTGCTGCAGGACCTCCTTGGCCTCTCCGAGTACATCCACCGCGCGGAAGTCAAGCAGATGGAGTTTCACGACGCCCCAGAAAAGAGCCCACAGTTGTTCGAGAAGCTCCTCCCGTACGCAATGGCGTTTAATCTGACTTCCATCTGGACCAAGCAGTTTGAGGGGCTAATGACTGAGCCTCCACAGTGGTATGTGGGCGCGACTCCCGGCTTTCATCCCGCTTTGTTCTACCTGGGGATGATGACCCTCTCTTCGGGGATGGAACGTACGTTCGTATCGGCTCCGCGCACTAGCTCGGGCGGACACTCCGCGTGGGGCGGTGGAGCGTCGTTTGGCGGTGGGTTCTCCGGCGGCGGCTTCGGCGGTGGTGGCGGTGGCGGCTGGTAGATGAGTAATGGAAGCGCTGGGCAATCGATGCAGTACTAGATCTTGCTTACCAGCGGGGTCACTCGGGTGCGGCTCCATCAGCTACAGCGCGCACCTCGCCTAGTGCTTCCGGCGGAATCGGCACCTGCACCTCATCAGGCACGAAAGGTAAGCCGCCCAAGCGAAGAATGCGCAGGAACAAGCGGAACTCATGATCGCGCGTGCTGCGCGTTATGAACAGATTGTCAGCCGCATCTTCCATGCGGGATACCTGTTCTTCCTTCGCGGAGCTGCTGACCGACAACAGGTAACTGCATCGCTTATCTTCCCGTATTCTTCTTTCCATCTCCTCCAGGAGTGCATCACCGTGCGTTGGGGAGAACAACAGCAGTTTCATCGCCGAACCGAACACGAGGATGCCTGGGCCCTCATCCGGGACCTCCTTGCAACTTTGCTTGAGCACCGTTCTCCACACGTTTGGCTTGACCAGGTTCGCCTTAAGCTCGTCACTGGCTTCGTCCATGGCATCGATCGTCCGGTCAAGGAGGATGAACTTTATCCTATCGAGATGATCCTTCAGGCCTATCTGTCCCAACGCAGCGATCCCGGAGAAGATAAGTGGGATACTGCAGGGACATGAAGGCAACACTTCCCACCTCCCTGAGCCATGTGGTGGCAAGTGCGTTATCGATGAGCGGCTTCCCCGATCCTCCCGGGCCACTGATCACAGTGGAAGTGTGAGTAAGAATCCCTTCCGGCATCAAATCGTCCAACCAAGGAAAACCGGTATGCATCTTATCCATCTTCTATCGTTCTCCTTAACGCCCTATATAACACGTTTGCGGCGGACTATCAAGCAGACTGGTCCATTCGAGTCATTATGCAGATGGGAATAAATAAGCATAGAATACCTGTTCTAATGTGCTCGATAAGCTGTCTCATAAGTCACTCCGAGTTTTCTGGTACGAACAGAAGCAGCGCGTGCTCGTCTGAATCCATCGCTGAGAAGATCGCGCGCAGGAGCCCCTCCTTGTCTGGAGGAACTTGGAGCACATCTATCTCCAGTCTCCGCTCGATCAGCAGGTGCCCGCTTTCATCCATCTGGTATGAGGATGTGAACCAGCCAAGCTCGTTTCTTACATCCATGTTCTCGGGCAAACCGGCCAACTTCATCCCCTTGGGGACACTTACGCGAGCGGTGATGTTCACTTGCAGGGGAGAGGTCACGTAGGGATGCAAGCGTGGCTCAGAGCCAAGGGAGGAGACGAGCTTCCTTGGCGTGGGACAGGGAGGGGGATACGGGAGCATGAACGAAAGCCTTCCTTGGCTGTCCTCATTTGAGGGCACCTTAAACGACGTATTGGCGTATGCCTTCGCCCCAGGGGAGAAAGTGGGCACAAAACTGAGGTCATGCACCCCTCGGATGTCTTCGCTCAGTAGTTTCTCGTATTTAGCTTCACCTTGTTCTGGTTCATCTATCGGAAATTCCGCATCGAGAGAACAGGTAATCTCCCCGTGAGTCGACGTGTATGCTTGGACGATGCAATCCTTTCCCAGCGCCGGGTAGACATCCATCCTCGCCTCAACGCTGTTGTTTTCTGGGGTCGTGACATCGGTGGGAACGAGGATCCACGGATGGTCCTTCTCCCCTGTGATGACGAGAGCATGTTTGTTTCTATCCTGCGGCGGGAGGTAATCCAAGGTGCAATACGCCCCGCCCATCGGATCTAAGAACCGCCACCCACCATCCTGACTCATGGCAACGATCGCATGATTGAACGCCCCAAGTGTGGGCGGCAGGCTTGGATCGATGTCTGCTCCTGGTTCCGTATTGATGAGCGCCGGATATGCAGTGACTCCGAGCACTCTCAACATTGCGATCAACAAGGCGGACTTCCCTTTGCAGTCCCCGGCATGGTAGGAGAAAGTGACCGACGCTGAGGGAAGAGAGTAGCGGGCAGTGAGGGATGGGTCGATCTGACTTGATACAAAGTCGTACAGAGCGTCGATCTTCTCCGGCATGGTGAACTCCCCGCATGGCTGTTTCTGCAGCTTCTGCTTAAGTCCAGGGGCCGGCTCCATTTGAGGAGTTTCAAAGTAGCCGCGCGTTATAGGGTGACAGGATATCGTCTGGACCATCTGGGTGATCGACGGATCGGGCTTGATCGCAGCGGCGAACAACCCCTGATACGCTCCCATCAGCTGGTCCCAATCGGTGAGCGTGGTGATAACTACTCTTGGTGCTACAACAGATGAGGAGGGCATGGACGGCTCAATTTCCATCGCAGGGACATCTGTAGCGGAGAAGGTGTATGTTGTCCACTCATCCGTCTTCTGTACGACCGGCTCGATGTCGCTTCCAACAACGCTGATCTTCGCCTCCACCCCGCGTTCCACCTTGACGGTGAGCATCTCGCTCTCAGCCGGGATGGATCCTTGCAAGTAGAAGGTGTCGGAGAACTCGCCGGGAATCAGCGGATCGCGTCCGGAGATAGTCATCTGCCAGTCGACGATCGTCCCTTCCGTGACCGCTGGCATCTCAAAATAGAGTATCTTGTCCTCCGTATCCGGCACAGTCGGTATTCCGTTACTTTGCAGTAACTGCGAGACAAGAGCATCCACAACATTGAACGGAAATACGTTTGTCACTGAACCATCGGGATGGATCGTGCGCGCGTAGTCGAGGTGAGCCGCTTCAGTGCGCGAGTCATAATACTGATAGAAATCACTGTTCGAGTCAACACCATCCGGCGTGAGGACCAAGATGCATTTGTGTACAGACATGTGAAACGACCCATCGGCGTTGATGGTGATCTCTTCGTTGTTCTGCAGATAGACCGCATCAGCGTGTTTGTACTTCCCCGCTGACGGAAGGCTTGAGAGTATCGAGCTAGCTGGCTCCTGCGCAAGACCAAGGCTTGAGAACATACCGATCAATGCAACACCAATAACTAAGAGCAAGCACCTTTTCATCGCTTCCTCCCTTGCTCGCAACAGCGCGCGTTCGTTAATCTGGATCTAGTCCGTTCTCCGACAAGACTCGTCTGGCCCTTTCGACGTCCGCCGAGTTCACCTGAAATTCCACAAACCTTGCTGAGGCATTGATCAGGTACAGTCCGAGTCGGCGAGAGATTCCACCCTTCTCGAAGTAGGGGATCCCAGCCTCATCCAAAATGGATAAGGCAAGGGCGATCTGTCCTCCATTGCCCGTTGTCAGCACAGTCACTAGGAGCTCCTTTTCTTTACTCATGCCTACCTCCAACACCAGTATATCACCAAGCAGCGGGCGCTGCTCGCTATACCTTAGGTTTTCATCAGAGATCATCTTAAAAAGAAGTTTTACTTCCCCTGCTGATCGTGCTATCCTGTAGTGGAGGCGATTTCAATGCGCAAGTTTACCTTGGCGGTCTTTCTTTTCGTAGCTCTGTTCTCTGTGATCTCTGTTGCCAAACCATACACGCTTGTCCCATGGCCGTACGGCGTGATCGCGTTAGTGCAGACTCCGTCCATAAATCAGCAACAGTTCATCGATGATGCAACTCAGGCAGTAAAAGACGTATTCTCGTTCTGGGATCTGCCCGCACCCGTCCCTGACCCCGATTGGGCAACGCCAACGCAGACGAGCTCACAAGCATGGTGGAATATGGCCATGCAAAATCCGGAGCTGCTCTTTGCAGAAGGTGAAAACCCGTTCCTCTCCCCGATGCAACTTGCTTTCGGTACGGCGTTTCCCGGAGATGATCCAGGACACTTAATGGTAGTACCCTATCCGGTCTGGAGCGGGTGGAAGATCATGCCGCTGACCCTGGGGGTGTTTCCAAGCAGTGAGTCGATGAACAATCTAGTTGAAGATTACACATTTTCTGCGTTGTTCGGCAGTGTGGCTGGATACACTACCATGCGATCTGAGGAGACCTGGACGGAGGATGAGCGAGAAATTCTTCATTTATTCTGGCACGCGTCGTCCATTGTCATGTCAACTGAAGCTGACAAACAATCGCTTTCACACGAGCTCAGTCACTGGGCGGCGTGGCTGTGGTGCCAGGAGCACGCTGTTCAACTCTTCTCTCTTCCCAGGACGATCATCGAAGGCTTCGCCGACTACACCGCAGGCTCTCTTACACACGATAACAGGTGGCGCACAGTCGCCGCTTCCTGGGCACAAGGCGGAAACCTAACAGATATTCCTCGTCCGCTAATCTACGATGTTGGAACGAGCATCATCAGCCTCCTCGTGCAGGAGAAAGGGAGGAAGGGCCTGCTTGAGATGCTCGCCGATCCTACAGTGGATTGGAACGAGATCATCTCATCGCTCACCCCAGCGTGGAGAGAATCCCTCGCTGATGTCAAGATCTCGGAAGGGGATACGGCGATGTACAAGGCTGTCCTGCAGGACCTCGCGCTCTGCTGGCGCTTGCTAGCACCCGTCCTTCCACAGGAGGCGGACAACATCCTGAATCGACTGTATGACGGACGCGGAACGACGGAGGATATCGATCACTTCTGGGATCTCGTATCACAGGTTCCGCCTGAACCGCCAGAAGAAATCTGGCAGGCGATGATCGCGCGTATCCCAAGCTTCCTGATCACTCAGTCTCGCGATACTGACCCAGATATCCGCATGGTACGCGCGCGCCTGGAGATCAAGCTGGACAAATACGGCGAAGAACGCGATTGGAAAAGCTTCTACCCTACGTTCATCGAGGCCCTGCGCAAAGTGATCGCCCATTACGGGACGCAGGAGACGATTGATGATGCTAACTAAGCTACATTAGAACGACATACTATGAGAAACGTGATACTAGCAATAGCGCTAGTCGTTCTCGCCAGCGTGGCAGTTGCAGCCAGCACCGACTATACGCTTACTCCATGGCAGTACGGCGTGGTCGCCTGGGTGCAGGGAGAGCCCAACATTGCTACGCTTCGGAGTGTGGAAAAGGCTGTGGCGGATGTCTTCTCCTTCTGGCACGAACTGCTGCCGGAGAGCGCGGACACTTGGAGTGACTTAAGCGAAATGCAGAAGGGCACCTGGGCTGCAAGCAAGTACGATCCGTTCACCGCGGGATTCGTGCCCATTCCGTCACCGGATGCGTCCAAGATGTGGGCCGTCCCACTTCCCAGTTGGAACGGGGAGAAGATCTTGCCACTAACGCTTCTAATTGCATCCAATCGCTCCCTGGTAGAATCGTTAGCAGGCAGGACGGCCGGAGCTGCATTCTCATACAGGAGCCTAACATATAAGGTATTGTCTTTGAACCCATACTATTCCCTTGCAATGCTCATGTCCCGCTCGGACTCCGTCGTCCTAAACTACAACTCTCCCGATCTACGCCACAACCTGGATCATGAACTCAGCCATTGGCTGACCAACCTGATCTGTCAAAGAAACGCCCTAACCATGCAAGACGTTCCTCGCTTACTGGGAGAAGGTTTCGCAGAGTACACAGCATTCAGACTCAGCGGGGAAAACAGAAACTGGCGCATTAGTGCCGCCGTGTGGGCAGAGGATGGTCATGGCCTATCGGACGTTCCCTTTTACATGTTGTATCCAGTTGGAACGAGCCTGGTCTCGTTCCTCGTCGAAAAAGACGGCGTTGATGGATTCATCGAAAGGTTTCCTGACCTTGTCGCAAACTGGGACCTGATCATTCCCGATATCACACCCGCGTGGCAAGCGTGGACCATGAAGTACAAAGTCAATGAAGCTGGACGTGCGTACGCTGAGGCAATAATAGAGCAGCTAACGCTGTGCGGTATGGTACTTCAGCCGATTCTATCAGAGGAGGCAACTCGATCATGCGATGGGTGTATTAACTCAGTGGAACGGTGCAGGATATCGAGCGCTTCTGGGAGATCATCTCTGCCCCAGTTCCCAAACCGAGCAATGATGTATGGAAGCAATTGCAGAAACAGACCCACACCATCGTTTGGGTGGCACGCAGCTACTCTGATCCTGGATTATTCAATATGGCAGGTGAAAACGAGTACCAGCTTTCCAGACTGTGGGCGAAAGGCGACTGGGCTGGGTATTACGATCTGCTGATCGAGACACTGCGCGACGTGGTCGCCCACTACGGGACACTGCCAGCAGAGGAGACCACACAATGAATAGGCTTATTAGGGCCTCGCGGGATATCGCAAGGCGGCGGAACATCCGCTTGACAAGACGCTAATTACATTCTAGGATGAATCTATGAAAATTCGCATTCTGCTGCTGTGTCTACTACTTACGACCTCGTTCCTGGGGCTCTCTCAGGAGATGGGGTCGATCTGGGTCCTCACCGTCGACGGCGAGATCGGGTACGGCACCGTCTCCTACCTGCGGCAAGGGATCTCCGATGCAGCCCAGGCTGATGCGCTGGCGGTGATCATCGAGTTCTCCACGCCTGGCGGCTACCTCGACTCCATGATGAGCGCGCGCGATATCATTCTCGCCGCGAAGATACCAACAATTGCCTACGTCAACCGCGAGGCATATTCGGCTGGGGCACTTCTCGCGATCGCGTGCAACAAGATCTACTTCGCTCCAGGTGGGGTGATGGGAGCGGCGACGCCCGTCTACTTCGAATCGGGAAAGATGGAAGAGGCACCGGAGAAGATCATCTCGGCTACGCGCAAGCTGTTCGCCGCCACCGCGCAAGCACGCGGACGCGACTCCAGTATCGCTGAAGCGATGGTCGACAAGGACGTCGAAATCAAGGGACTGATCGCGAGCGGGAAGCTCCTCACCCTCACCTCCGAGGAGGCGTCCCAGTGGGACTACTCCGATGGGGAGGTTCAAGGGATCGACCAGATCCTGCCAGCGGAGAAGATGACCGGCGCGACGCTCGTCCCGTTCGTTCACCGCACGATTGATAGCGTGGTCGATGTGCTGACGACATCCTGGATGGCAGGAATCCTGATCGGCGTGGGGATGCTTGGCCTGATCGTGGAGATGGTTGTCCCCGGATTCGGCGTTCCTGGAATCGTCGGACTGAGCAGCCTTGGCCTGTTCTTCTGGTCACACTTCCTCGTCGGCCTTGCTGGATGGGAATCACTCCTGTTTCTCCTCGTGGGAGTGATCGCTATCCTGCTTGAGGTATTCGTCTTCACCGGTACGACCCTTGGTATGGTCGGACTGGGTGGATTGGTACTGATCGGCCTTGGTTTCTACACGTCGATGGTCGGTCCGCTTACCCAGCCGATAGAGGCGATGCACGCCATTCTGGCTGTGTCCATTGGCCTCGTGGCCGCGCTGGTGGGGGTCGTTTTCCTCATCGCACGACTTCCCAAGACACGCCTGCGCTTCGGCGGGGTAATCCTATCACAGGCGATCACAGGTAAAGCGTTTAACAAGATAAAAGCTACCTCCACCAGCCCGTGGGTGGAGACGCAGGGGATTGCCGTAACCGATCTTCATCCGGTGGGAACGGGTAAATTTGCCGACGAGCGGGTAGATGTAGTCTGCGAAGAGGGATTTCTCCCGAAAGGAACGCCAATTGTGGTGACAAGAGATGATGGCTACCGCAAGGTGGTCAGGAAGAGAGACAAGGAGGCGTAGAGATGAACGCGTACATTGTTGTGGCGGTGCTAGCGATCCTGGTACTGTGGGTTTTCTTCTACTTTGTGCCGGTGGGCCTGTGGATCTCGGCGCTGGCCGCCGGGGTCCCGGTGGGGCCGATGACCCTAGTTGGAATGCGGCTGCGCAAGGTGAACCCGCACAAAGTGATCGGGCCGATGATCGCCGCCTGGAAGGCGGGGCTGCAACCATCGATCACCGAGATTGAGGCACATGTGCTCGCCGGCGGAGATGTGCAACGTGTCGTGCGGGCGCTGATCTCGGCCGATAAGGCAGAGATCGAGCTTAACTTCCAACGGGCAGCAGCAATTGATCTCGCCGGGCGGGACGTGTATGGCGCAGTGGCGATGTCGGTCAACCCGCGCGTGATCGAGACCCCGAAGATCGGCGCGGTGGCCAAGGACGGGATACAGTTGTTCGCCCTGGCAAGAGTTACAGTACGGGCGAACATCGAGCGACTGGTCGGTGGAGCGACCGAAGAGACGATCATCGCCCGCGTCGGTGAGGGGATCGTCTCGGCGATCGGCTCGGCCACTTCGCACAAGGAGGTGCTGGAGAACCCGGACTCGATCTCCAAGAAAGTGTTAGCAAAGGGGCTCGATGCCGGAACGGCATTCGAAATTCTATCGATCGACATCGCTGATGTCGATGTAGGAAAGAACATTGGGGCCCAGCTCCAGACCGACCAGGCCGAGGCTGACCTCAAGGTTGCCCGCGCCAAGGCCGAGGAGCGTCGGGCAATGGCCATTGCCCGTGAGCAGGAGATGACCGCGCTAGTCCAGGAGCGACAGGCGGACGTTGTACAGGCCGAAGCGGAGATACCGCGGGCGATTGCCGATGCATTCCGCAGTGGACAGCTGGGGATTATGGACTACTACCGGATGAAGAACATTCAGGCCGACACCCAGATGCGTGAGGGTTTTGCCAAAGGCGGAGAGAAGAAACCCGAGAACAAGGAAGCTATAGATGAACGATGAACCTTCCGTGTTGCAATTGGTGCAGAAAATCTTGCGTGAAGATCCGCGCGCCGCGATCGTGCTCGCAGAGATCCTCGGCCCACCGCCCGGGCTTGAGAGCGGCCCCGCAAAGACTTGGGACGAGGCCTGAAGAAGAACAACTGCAGAATGATCACCTGATCCTGTGACCTCAGGATCAGGTGGACGGCTTGGAGACTGATCCTACACATCCGGACGGAGGCGCTTGGTGAAGTAGATGATGTCGTCGTGGCGCGTGTACCCAAGACGGTCGAAAACGGTCATCGATGTATCGTTCCAGTCCTCGATTTGACAGGCGAAGATCTCGATCCCAAGATCGATCAGACGCTGTTCGACCTCCTGCACAAGGAGCGCGGCGATTCCACGCCGTTGGTGATCAGGAGCAACGGCCAAGCGGTTGATCCATCCCTTGCGCCCATCGTGGGTTCCCAGGACCGCTCCCACAAGCCGTCCATTGTCTTCGGCAGCGAGATAGATCGAACATTCACCGTCGATCTGTGCAGCGATATTCTTGCGCGTATCCCGTCCGTTCGGCCTATATGGGAGCATCGCCTCCTCCCACAGGGCACACAGAGCCTCATAATCGTCGATCGTCAGATTGCGAATGTTGACGACCATCGGTTATCCTGCGGTGACCGATATTCCCTCCAGCCGTAGGTAGGGGAGGGTCAGGCTGAACACGCGTTCTCGCTCGCGAGAGACACCGGACAGACTCTTCAGTGCTTCGAAGGCGTTTCCTGCGATGAGCGTTCCACTTATAGGCCTTGCTATACGGCCATTCTCGATCAAGTACCCTCCCTTGGCAACACCGGAGAAGTCGCCCGAGACGGGGTCGGCACGGCCGGAGAAGCGAGTGACGAGGACGCCTTTGTCGATCTCACTGATGAGTTGATCTTTGCTCTTGTCCCCCGGGAGGATCTCGAAGTTCGACGGACCGATCCCAGGGACTGAGCGTGCTGATCCAGCGGCGTGACCGGTGTTCTCCAGCCCCAGAGCCGTCGCCGTGTACGTGTTGTGCATAAACGAAGCGAGTTTGCCGTTTGTGATCAACTCTAGGCGCTTGTGCGCTACTCCTTCACGATCGAACGACGCTGTCCCCACACCGTTCGGCAAGCGCCCGTCATCGACAACACTGATCAGATCGGATGCGACCGTACTGCCAAGGGCATCCTTCCAGCGGCTCATTCCACGAAGCACGTTCTTAGCGTTAGCCTGAAAGAGGATCAACGAAGCGAGCAGGGACTGTGCAGCGTTCGGCGATAGCACTATCTGTCCGTTGAAACTTACTCCTTTCTTTGCTCCCAACGACCCAAGGGCGTTCTCGCAGGCACGGCGAGTGATCGGTTCGACATCGATCGCATCTGCCCTGCGCGTAGCGTCGAACTGGTAGTCCATGTTAGAGACTTTCTCCCCATCGTGCGCTGTAGCAAGGGCATAGTAGACGAACAGGCTCTCCGGCTCTTCCCAAGAGACACCACTAGAGTTAATGAGAGCGCGCGTTGCGATGTGCACGGAAAACTCGCCGTTACCCAGGATCAATCGTTTGTCGATCGAGCGGGCAATGTCGAGCATTCTCACCGCCTGCTCAATTGCACTCTCGATTTTGAACTCCTCGGATGCCGGATCGTATATCCCTGAGACATACTTGGTTTCCTCGTGTTGCGGCAGCACGTTGTTCTCATCACGCGGAGAAGCCTTGGCCAGCGTGATCGCGTCGGCGCATGTTTCATTGATCGTCTTCGGATCATTGGTGGAAGCAAAGCCAACACTACTGCCTGAAAACGCACGCACACCGATCATCGTCTCCTTCTGCGCGCGCGAGACCTGTAGATCGTTCTTTTCGATAGCCACGGTGAGCGTGCGAACGGATTCGCCGTAGACCTCAGCCTCATCGGCGCCCTTCTGTTTAGTGCGATCGAGCGCGTCCACGCACAGATCGATCAGTCTGCTGTTCATTCTTGCCTCCCTCCGATAGTCACGATGCAACGAAGGTGTGGTCCACCAGCGTCCACCTTCGCCAGTTGCCCCTTGCCACAGTGCCCGGCCCCGAGCCCCCAGGTGAAATCGTCCGCGACAGCATCGACCGACTTTAGCACCTCAAAGGCGTTTCCGGAGATCGTCACTCCGCGCACCATCTTCCCAACCTTCCCATCGACGATTTCGTGCGCCTCGCGCACCCCGAACATGAACTCGGCGTTTGAGTCCGCCTGTCCGCCGCCACCCAATCCCTGAAGATAGTAGCCGTGCTTGACCGAGGCGATGATCTCCTCCACTGATGATGTACCCGGCTCGATGTAGGTGTTGCGCATGCGGATGATCGGCTCATCCGAGTACTCGAATGCGCGTGCGTTCCCCGTCGGCTCAACGCCGAAGTGGGCTGCGCTCTCGCGGTTGTGTAAGTACGAACGGAGGACTCCGTGATCGATGATCACCGTGCGACCGGTCTTTACTCCTTCATCATCGACGAGGAGCTCACCCGCGGCATGCGGGATAAGGGCAGATGGTCCGCTGTCGCATAGGGTAACTAGTTTTGAAGCGACCTGCGTGCCAATCTTCCCGCTGGTAATCGCCCCACCGAGCACAAGGTCGGCCTCGACGGTGTGTCCAATCGCCTCGTGGCTGAGCACACCGACCAATCCTGGATCGAGAACGACTGTCGCCACCTCTCCAGCGGCGTAATCGGCTCCAAGCTGATCGAGCGCGAGCCGCACGGCCCTATCAGCCATCTCGTCCGGTGTTCGCGCGGCAAACAGGTCAGAGTACCCACCGCTCACCCCAGCTGAATCCATTCCCATCGCACGGTCACCGTCTTGCTGCGCAACAGCAAGAACACGAAAATCTGGCTTGGCGTCGATGATGTGTACGGCCGCGCCATCCGTGGTGACGATCACCTTTTCGTCCTGCAACTCGGAGTAGGCAACAGATGACGAGACGATCCTCTTTGCCCCGGAACGGACACGCTCATCGATGCGCATAACAAGTTCGAGCTTCTCGCTGAGTGAATGGCGATCAAGCGGATCATTCGTCTCAACGGAGAACTCACCCGTTGCTAACTTTACCCGTGGAAGGGAGGCGACCCTCTCACGCTTTGCCACTGCGGACGCGCGTGCGGCGCTTTGAGCTTCGTTCACCGCCCGCGTTACCCCCTTCTCCGAGAGGTCTGTTGTACTGGCAAACCCGAACACGCCATCGACCAGCGCCCGCACTCCAACACCGGTCAAATGCAGTGTTGAAGATTCCTCCAGTTTCCCGTTCCGCACCGAGATTCGTTTTGACCGGCGTGTGTGATAGCGAAGCTCCACCCACCCCGATGCACGACTTGATATTTCTTGCAGCAGCTGTAGCATCATGCCTCCTTGCATAACAAACCGAACAGCAAGCAAGATTCTAGTCTCCTTCCTGCAGACGGGCAAGCACAAAGAACGGCATGTGCCGCCGAGATGGGGACACATTACCCCTGCCAGGCGGTCGCACGCCCTAGCTTACGTCAGTCTTGGAGCATATCCTAAAAGTTAGGAGGAGAAGTGCATAGACATCTGATACTGCTGTTACTTATTTCCTCGATACTTGGCATCGCCCTGTGCGCGCAGGGCGGGGTTCCACTGGCATTCGGTTTTGGCGTTACAGTACCGGCTGCACTTCCGGTAGACTGGAACGCATCCTTTTCCTCCATCACAACCGAGGTTCTGACCGATCAAAACCTTACACTCCTGTTCGCGCTTGGGACGTATCCGTCACTCTTTCCGAACCTGTTTGAGGGAAGCGCGAATGTCATTGTGAAGAGCTGGCTGGGGCCGATCGCCGTCTACGCTGGTGGAGGGCTGGATTTCCAGTGGAAGCCGATCGGTGGGGTCTGGGGATGGACTCCGTACCTGAATCTCACAGCGGGCACACAGATCTGGTTGATCGATTCTGTGGCGCTCATCGCGGGCGTACGCTCCGTGGACACGCTTCCGCCCACGTGGACATTCTCCCCAGAGGTCTCACTGGGACTGCGCTTCTCACTCTCTCCGGCTCGGCCACCCGTGCTGGGCAAGGAGAACGCATTCTACTTCTGGATCGTGGTCGGCATGCTCGTCGCTGCCCTCCTTGCCTACTACCCACACAGCTAGAGAAGAACTGCTCTTTTCAAAAAGCCTCTCTCGCTTAGCTGCCAAAGGCCTTCACATCGGCCTCTTTTTGTGCTATACTGCAAGTTAGAAACTGAGGGATGAGATGATCAGAGGCGGCCGATGCCGTAGTAAGCATAACGTAGAAACTATTGTGGATTAAATCGGAGGGCCCTCAGGGTCGTCCGATTCTGTTTCGTTCGTGTCCTAACAGTTCAAGGGACAGGTTTAGGAGGAAGGGATGGAAGAAAAGAAAGAGCCGAAGGCGACCATTAACCTTAAGGCGCATTTGAGCACGAAGCCTGACAACAAGCGGGACATACACGAGCGTTCATCTCGTTCGGATAATCCCATCCGCACATATTTCGGCGAGATTAGCCGCGTGCCTCTCCTAACAAGAGAGGATGAAGTGACCCTCTCCAAACGGATTGAGCAAGGTGACAAGCATGCTAAGGAAGAGCTGGCTGAGGCCAACTTGCGGCTCGTGGTATCGATCGCCAAAAAATACCGTGGTTGCGGGCTTCCCTTCCTCGACCTAATCCAAGAGGGCAACCTCGGATTGATGAAGGCAATTGAGAAGTTTGACTATACTAAGGGGTTCAAGTTCTCTACCTACGCCACGTGGTGGATCCGGCAGGCAATCCTGAGAGCAATCACCAATAGGTCGCGCACGATCCGCGTTCCCACTCACATCAATGAGCTAATCCGCAAGATTTACCAACTCGAACAAAGCCACCTCAAGGAGACAGGGGACATGCCTTCCTCTGAGAATATGGCCGAGGAGCTTGAAACAACCGAGGAGAATATCATCAAGGCAAAGAAGACAGCCCAGAGCATGACATCACTCGACATGCCGATCGGCTACGACGACGATGGTTCTGTCCTTGGCGACTTTATCGAGGACAACTCGGTCGATTCCCCCGAGCGGGAGACATTCGAACACCTGCTGGTACAGGAACTGGAACAGGCGTTGAACGAACGAT
>JALTFO010000214.1 GCA_027007005.1 Candidatus Bipolaricaulota bacterium
TGCTGCGATCGGAGAGAAGTGGATGGATACCGCCCTTCTCCTCGGGAAAGAATTTTTGAATGGTGGTGAACACCACCCCGCCGGAAGCGACCGCCAGCTTCTTCCGCAGATCGGCGCGGCTCTCCGCCTGCACCGGGTTCTGGCGCAGGAGCTCGTGACAGCGGGAGAACGTCCCGAACAGTTGGTCATCAAGGTCGTTGCGGTCGGTAAGCACGACGATCGTCGGATTGCGCATCTGTGGATGGAGGATGAGCTTCCCGGAGAAGAAGACCATGGTCAAGCTCTTTCCTGCCCCTTGCGTGTGCCACACCACCCCGCCGCGATGGTCCCCGCCCGGTCCCGACGCGTGGAGCGTCGATTCCACCGCCTTGCGTGTGGCGTGGAATTGGTGATAGCCGGCGAGCTTCTTGATCACCGTCTTCCCGTCCTCCTCGAACACGATGAAATGGCGGATGTAATCGAGGAAGCGACCCTTCTCGAACACGCCTTTGATCAGCACATCGAGCGGGAGCATCGTCGCAGGCGCGAGATCCTCCCCGTCGATCGTGCGCCACGGGAGGAACCACTCCCGGCTGGCGGTGAGAGAACCTATCCGCGCTTCCATCCCGTCCGAGATCACGAGGATCTCGTTGTAGCCGAGCAAGGAGGGGATCTCGCGCTTGTATGTATCGAGCTGCTTTCGTGCCGATTCGATCGTCGCGTTCTCATCGGTCGGATTCTTCAGCTCCATCACCGCGAGCGGCAGACCGTTCATAAAGATGACGACATCCGGCCGGCGATTGTTCTGTCCCCCTGCCTGTCCGGCAGGCAGGTCGATCACCGTGAATTGGTTCACCACCAGCCAGTCGTTGTTCTCCAGATTTTCGAAGTCGACCAAGCGAACAAAGTCGTGCCTGATCCCTCCGGGATCGTCCACAACACCCTCACCCTTATTCCCTCTCCCATTATGAGAGGGAAGGGATCGATACTCGACGGGAATACCGTCGGTCAGCATGCGATGGAACGTACGGTTGTTGATCACGAGCGAGGGTGAATCGAGGAGCAGGACCTTGCGCAGCGCCTCTTCCTTCGCTTCGTGCGGCAGATCAGGATTCAGCGAATCGATCGCGGCCTCCAGCCGATCGCGCAGGATGACATCGGAGTAGGAGTCACGCTCAGAGGCGGGTTCACCCGGTGCGATGTCGGGGCCATGAAGAACGGACCAGCCGAGATCTTGAAACCAGTCAAGCGTAGCTTCTTCGACTACGGATTCAGCTATACTAGTCATGATACCTCCGGTGCGGGACCGGTATATTTCGAGTTTGGGCTTTTGCGGTCGAAACTTTTCCATTCACCACGTTCCCAAACCCACATTTCCTATTTTGGGCACAAATCGTGACGAAATACATACCGGCGTGGGAAATAGTCCCAATCCTTAAGGCAGAGGAGGTGGCAGCTGGTGGGGGAACACTATTTATTGGTTGTCGACCTTTGGTACGGATAACGTGTTCTGACAGGTTTATGAGCGAGACATCTCGCCAAGCGAGGGCGATAGATTTAACCATATGCCTCATTTACATCACCCTCATATGACGTCGTTAGTAGTTCCATAGATTTTCCACAATGCATCTTCCATACTCTTTAGGAGTTTAGCAAATGCTTCCATAACAACAGCATTTTTCCTCCAAAAGTCCAAAGAAACCGGCACTTCTGGTGCTCGTGTAAGCTCCGCGAGGACATCAACCATCTCGCGATCTTGGTAATCTAGAGGTACAGCACTCTTATGCCGACTATAGGGCGGTAAAATCGTCAGACGCCGTGCGTTGAGCTGCACGCCACTCAAATCGGCCTCAATTGTCCGCTCGAACGCTAGGAGATTATGAAAGGCATGATTCCTTGCGCCACTGATTATATCTCGGTAGCTCTTGAGTGACGGTTTTCTGTGATTCTCGGTCCAGGGTAAGTTATTGAATGCTTCTGCAATGTCGTACTGCTCCTTGATAGTGCACCACAACAGAACGCCCTTCAAATCGGCTATACTGACGAGTAACTTCAGGACTTTGATGGCGTCATCTGCGAAATTATAAGCAATACGCATAGCCTCCCTAAGATGGCGGTCTGCCATAGGGTCACTTTTCACACATTGCTCCAGCGCCGATTTATATAATCTGTACTGCTCTAATACAGACTCTTGCATCCGATTAATTAAAGTCATATCAGTCCTACTTGCGCTTTGAGAGGGCAGGACAAGACGCCATCGTGCTTCGTCCCTGAGCTTCTCGAAGGCTTCCGCAAATGCAGACTTGATTTTGCTGAGGTCTGGGCCTATCTCTTGTTCAAGCTGCGGCCTAATAAAGTTCCATGCAGATTCAGGATCCTTTAGTTCGTTCACAACGATAGCTCTCGCGCCATCGTGGGCATTCTCAAGCATGGCTCGGCTCTTCATGGAAGAGTCAAACCTCAGTTGCTTCGTATAACTGTGTCTGATAGATACAGCCGCGGGAGCACTCTCCAACTTCCCGATGAGAATAAACACCAATTTGCCGAGCTGGTTTATTTCCCTCTGTAAGGCATCATTTAGCGGTTCAACTGATGGTAGATTACCAGACTTAGCGCTAAACACCTTAAAGGCCGAATTCATACCTTCAGGAAGCGAACCCACCAGTACGCTTGATGGAACCACATTCTTGTCCTTCACTCTCAGACATAGATACTGCGGGTTCTTGCGTGTCTTTATCAGAGGTTTGCGATAAATGAAGCTATTATTTATGACTGCAATATCTCCGTCATTCGCGCCTTGTTCTTTGAACCACTTAGAAAAAGCTGATGTATTAACAAGTGATCTAACTCCTCTTATTATAATTTTGTTAAGAATATCCTTACTCATAAACCTCACTCCTCTAAGAATATCTTTGCATTATTACCTGCATTTCTTTGCTGATCAATTTGGGCAGTAACGCGTCGCGCAAGGCAGCGAGGCTGCGGGATTTAGCCCAGTTATCGAGCATTCCGTCAAGAATGGGCTTGCAACTCCGATTGAATAATCCGCGGAGGGGCCTTGGCGGCAAAACTACAGCGATAGACAGGATGCCCTTAGCACTGACATTAGCTTGAGCAGTTCCATGTGACTTTGCTTCAACCTCTGCTTTAAATTGAGACCTTCGCGTGAGACAGTAAACGAATCCTAAGGATTCTGTACCGCTTTTTTCAAGCACGAATTTCCCAACACGCTGATTAAGCAACGGAGGGTTATCCGTGGGAGGAACCAGCCCAACTTCGCCTACATAGCCTGTCATTCCTATGAGCAAGTCAGCAGAACTTAGGCGGTACCTTTCTGCCTGTGTAGCGACTTGTTCTGAAACGTAGCTCACCGTGCCTAAATCGATAATCCCAGGTTTGATGGAACCGATTTTAACTACGGGAACACCTTTGTCTCTCCAATCTCTGCTCTTGAACGCATACCCACTGAGAAAATTAACCAGATTGCCCAGTTGCCCTGCCTCCCACCCCTTCGGGATCGGCCCCAATTCGGAATCCTGGAATTCATCCGGGAAGAGGCGGCGGATGTTTTCCGGTAGGGAAGATTTGCCTTGGGTTAACTGTGTGCGGCGGGCGGCTCCTGCCTTGCCGGCCGGCAGGCGTTCGGCGAATTTCTCGGGGATCGGTTTCCTCGCGGCGAGGGCGTTGTCGATGACCGGATCGAAATCGACGAACCAGGATTTGAAGATCGCCCGCGCGATCGCCTCCAGTGTTTGGTTCATCTTCCTGTTCAACTCGATCTTATCATCCAGCGTGCCGAGGATGTGGGCAATGGCGCGTTGTTCAGAGAGAAGAAGAGGGGGCCACGGCACACTGGCAAGTTGAGCTGCCGAGACATTCGGGAAGGTTGAGCCAGTAGCCTGTGTGAGAAGCCCATGTAATTCGTACTCGATCACTGCCCGAACGAACGGCTGTAGTTCTGGATACTTCTCATGTCGGATTGCGGCAACACCGCGGCCGATTGCGTATTCACGATCGGCCCAGTTCATACGTCCAGTTGTCGAACCACGAACACAGAAAAGGACATCACCTGGGACCGCACGCTTTCGAGCATCTGTGGTGAATTGCACCGGCGTGGGATGATGTGATCCAAACTCCGTTGGTCCATTAAGCAAGGGCACCCCTACACCTTCAGCATTACACGTCTCACCTGGCGGAGATTGGCCCATTACGATCTCTGCAACATCACCCAACCTTAGCTCTCTACTCTCACCCACTATCTCTAGCTCCTCTAACCTTGTTCAACGCTTGATATCACTTCTTGCGACAGTGTAGCAAGAATCTGTTCTCCGTAATCAGCTCTTTCTCCTTTCAGAATCTCTTCGTCGATACGCTTGCCGATTCGCCAGTAGAGCATGGTCAGTCCCATGTTGACTGTCGTTGCAATGGCCGAGCGAGCCTCTTCGATCAGCCTGCGAATATCACCCAGTAGCTCTTCTGGTACGGGAGGGAGATTGTCGGATTTTGCCAAGCGGCCTGATTTTTCAGGCAGTTCGATGCTTCTCCGTTTTCCTTCAGACATCGAATCCCAGCGCCTTCAGGTTCTTTCGAATCTCTTCTTCTAGCTTCTTTGCCTCAGCGAACTGTGCGGAGAGATCCTTTGTCAGCCGTGCCATCTTCTCCTCGAACGGCTCGCCGTCGTCCTCAGTCGGCGGGGCGCCGACGTAGCGGCCGGGGGTGAGGACGTAGCCGTGCTTGCGGATGTCATCGATCGTCGCTGCCTTGCAGAAGCCGGGAACGTCCTCGTACTCCGCGTTGATCTCGCCCCGCCAGGCGTGGTAGGTATCGGCGATCTTTGCGATCTCCTCGTCGGTCAGCTCGCGGTGGGTGCGGTCGCGCATCACTCCCATCCTGCGGGCGTCGATGAACAGGGTCTCGCCGCGGCGGTCACGCAAGGGGTTTCCCCCGCGCGTCGGGGTTCCGGATTTGTCGCGGGCGATGAACCACACGCAAGCCGGTATCTGCGTTCCGTAGAAGAGCTGGCCGGGCATCGCGATCATGCAATCGACCAGATCGGCCTCGATGATGTTCTTGCGGATCTCCCCTTCGCCGGACTGGTTGGAGCTCATCGACCCGTTGGCGAGGACGAACCCGGCGATCCCGGTCGGGGAGAGGTGATGGATGAAGTGCTGCACCCACGCGAAGTTGGCGTTTCCCACCGGCGGGACGCCGAACTTCCAGCGCACGTCCTCGCGTAAGCGCTCGCCGCCCCAGTCGGAGTCATTGAACGGCGGATTGGCGAGGAGGAAGTCGGCCTTTAGGTTTTTGTGCAGGTCGTTGTGGAAGCTGTCGGCGTGGTGCGGGCCGAGGTTCGCCTCGATCCCGCGGATGGCGAGGTTCATCTTCGCCAACCGCCAGGTGGTGGGGTTCGACTCCTGACCGTACACCGAGATGTCCCCGATCCGGCCGCCGTGAGCGCGGATGAACGTCTCGCTCTGCACGAACATCCCGCTCGATCCGCAGCACGGGTCGTAGACGCGGCCCTGGAAGGGCTCGATCATCTCGACGAGCAGTTTGACGATGCAGCGCGGAGTGTAGAACTCCCCGCCCTTTTTCCCCTCCTTGCTTGCGAACTGGTTTAAGAAGTACTCGTACACGCGACCGAGGATGTCCTTAGAGCGATTCTCCCCGTCGCCAAGGCCGATCGTACCGATGAGGTCGATCAACTCGCCGAGCCGGGTTTTGTCGAGCGCAGGACGGGCGTAGTCCTTGGGAAGGACGCCCTTGAGGGAAGGGTTCTCCCGCTCGATCGCCGTCATCGCGTCGTCGATCAACTTTCCGATCTCCGGTTGCTTCGCCCGTTCTTGTAGGTAGCTCCAACGCGCCGTCTTTGGGACCCAGAAGACGTTCTTCATCCTGTACATGTCGCGATCTTCCAGGACTTCGTAGCGGATCAGTGGCTCCTTCACGTACCATTCGCTCTCCGGCGTCTCGACTTCGTGTTCGATCTCGCGGCGGCGCTCCTCGAACGCGTCGGAGATGTACTTGAGGAAGATGAGCCCCAAGACGACGTGCTTATATTCGGACGGGTCCATGTGTCCCCGCATCTTGTCCGCCGCCTGCCACAGGGTCTGCTCGAAGCCGAGTACCGCGCCGTTTGCGTTTTTTGGGGACTTTCTACGCGCCATCAGCCCCTCCAAAACAAAACGCCCCGCGGGCATCCCGCCCCGAGGCTGCACCGAAAGCCGCGAATGAATCTTGTGCCCTTGCTCTCACTTTGTGAGCTATTCCCTCCCGATTCCTCCGCTATTATACAGAATTCCCGGCGGTGATGTGAAACACAATTCTGCAGGCAGTCCTGATAAATATAGGGTGGCCTTCCTTCGTGAACACTCGGACACGTTAAGA
>JALTFO010000215.1 GCA_027007005.1 Candidatus Bipolaricaulota bacterium
TTTAGTCACCGGCGGGATCGCGGCCGCAGCGTTCTTCGCCATTCTGTTCACCGGAAGGAAGCTGCACCCCGTGCTCATCATCATCATAGCGGGGCTGCTGGGGATCGCGATCTTCCGTTGACCATTCTCACTGCGCAAGCGATAATTCCCGACCGAAGATGAATATCACAATTCTGACAACCGGCGGCACGATAGAGAAGACGTACAACGAGCATGATGGCTCGCTCAAAAACTATCATACGATTCTCCCACAGATGCTCACCGGCCTTCGCCTGCCCGATCTGGATATTAACTACGAGCAGGTCGTGTTCAAGGACTCGCTGGAGATGACGCAAGAGGACCGTCAGCGCATCCTCGCGGAGACGCGTAAGGCTCTTCCTGGATCTGCTGCGATCATCATCCTGCACGGAACGGACACGATGGCCGAGACAGGGGAGCTGTTGAACAGGGAACTTGTCGATCTGAAAGTACCGGTGATCCTGACCGGGGCGATGAGGCCGTACGAATTTCGCGACACGGACGCGCTGCAGAACGTGATCGAATCTCTCCTCGCCGCTCGCCTCGTATCGCCCGGCGTGTACGTTGTAATGCACAACCGCGTCCTGCGCTTCCCCGGAGTGGTCAAGGATCGTGAGAACCTGACGTTCACCAAGCGATAATTGACTGACTACTTGCTCTAGATCACCACCCAACAACACTATAGTACAATATGGCAGTGACCAGTGTCCTTGCAGATATTAGTTAACCAATGTAACCTATTTCGATCTTTTAGGAGATGATACTCAATTGTTAAGATGGCCGTGGTACTCAGTCGTTGTCCTCTTTGTGGCCTTGAGTATTGGAGTTCTAGGCCCCTCTTGTTATGCAGTGCAAACCGAGAGCTTCACTGTTGTTACGCTCAATGCGCAGTGGCTGTTCGATGGGGTCGATGACTCACATGCCCCTTGGAAGTCTGAGAAAGCTGCAACTGTTCACCTGAAGCACGTCTTTGAGGTTCTAAATGCGCTGCATGCTGACTACATAAGTCTCGAAGAGGTCGAGGATGCCTCTATGCTGAGTAGACTGGCTTCTTCTTTCGTTGATGATCCCTACACAGAGATATTCGTCCAGGGCAAAGACACTTGCACTGGCCAGGATGTGTGCGCCTTGAGCACTATCCTACCAGACGCATATGGAAGGACTGATGAGAGATCTGACTATCCAATCCCTGCTTCTACGCTAGCCAATAATAAAATAGGAAACAAAGGAGTCTCAAAGAACTACTGGGTTGAGCTTGACCTGTTCGGGATTCCCGTGACGATTATTGGGGTCCACTTCTTGGCCTATCCAGATAGACGCGATAGAGGTGTACAACGGGAAGCACAGGCAGTCGTAATCGCACGCCTTGTGCTGGACGCATTAAACGAAGGACGAGAAGTAATTGTTTTAGGAGACATGAATGACTTTGATGGGAGCGTCCTTGACTCAAACTCAGATCTCCCCATCACTAGAGTTCTGGAAACGCTCAAAGATCCGGATCTGGCTGTTCCTGGAGAAGAGCTACACAATGTTTGCGAACGCATTCCACAGACGGAAAGGTACACTGACTGGTACGACCGCAACGAAAATGAGATAGACGAGCTAGGGAACGAGCACTCGCAGATCGATTTCATCCTGGTAAGCGAGGGCCTCTACGATCGAGTCACCAATGTCAGAATCGATCACTCGTCTCCTCCGGGTTGGGCTTCTGACCATTGGCCCATTGTAGTCAGCTTCGTCTTCCAAGAAGATTCTGCCATTACAACACCATAACTAGCATGGTATCCTCTCTTGGTTACTGCATCATGTGTACCCATACTTCTTCTCCAATCGGCCCTTCAGGCGATCTTTCTCCACTTCCAGGTTGCACCTGAACTGTGGATTCATCCAGAAGTACCGCTATAGGCGCAAAGCCGTGTCGGGGCCGATCGCCCGCGGGTCATGCACGATCTTGTTGATTCGCCGCGCTGGCACACTGATGTCCTTTGCCAAACAATACTGACTGATTTTCGTCTGCTTAAGAAACTCCTCCAAGAGTATCTCCCCTGGATGAATGGACGTTAGTGTCAGTTCACTCATCCTTGTTCCCTAATGATAGCCTATTATCACCACTTCGCTATGTGGAAACACGCCTCACGGATCATTGATACGCATGTTGTATTGCCCTCTTCGGTCGTCAGAAAGCATCTCTAGTCTATTGGATGGTGGAATACGCAGACCCTGCAATTCCGATTGGTGAATCATTGGAGAAGGCGATGAATATGCACTGGTCTGATCCCTGAGAAGTGCGGCCTGTTTGCTCGCTCCCGCTTTCAGGACTGCGGCAGTTCAGCCAAGTAAGTGTATGCAAAGGCAAATGGTGATGGTACAGGGCGGCAAGCCTCATTCGCTTAAAGAGCTCACGTTCGTCAGGCTGTATTCTTCGTACCGATGTCATACTGATCTCGACGAGCGCCCGAGCTCAGCGGCGCCTCCGTGTACGCTGGTCTTATCTTGTTGGGTCCAAAGTCCTGGTGTCGACGTCCCGAATGCTTTGCAGGGAAACTTCGCATTGGGATACAACGACTTGAGTTCATCACTCTGAAGCAAGTAATGATTCTGTTGTTGTGGAACCTCTCTTCCACAACTGCCAAGAACGCCAGCAACGAATTGTAGCAGAGAGATGCTGCGTGGCATGCCCTTAGACCCAAGTCGTGATATCTCCCGTTCAAGCGGCTTCAGGAGGTCTGCTAGCACTCCCAACTTCCGACCTCCGCGATTTGTGGGCAGCTCACCTGCGAACGTCAGCAGCAAGCTATATGCATTGTTCGCAAACCTAGTCCAGTCCTTCGGGGCAAGTTCCTCAGGGATCGATCCATCGGAGATCTTATTCTTGAAGAACTCCTCGATCTTTGCCTTGTCATCTACGCCCGGCCAGCTGCCCGGGGATGCGTATGCCGAGACCTCATCAAACCCCTGAATGAGCATATCCATCTGTTCTGTAGCGGCCTTCAGTTGAGCGACCAAGCGCTGCCGTACCCAAGACACAGTATCGCCTTTGTAGGTCAGTGCGTGTGTTGTTCTCGTCCACGCAAATTCAAAGACAGTCTTTACCTGCACTTCAAAGGTGTAATCAAAAATGGATGGGCTGCCCGACGCCGCCGAACCAGGGGGCCTCCTCAGTCTGCCAATGAACCGGGTCGAATCGAACCGGAACACATCTGGCGGCTTGAGAGATGACCTTCTCGACCGGATCGACACTTGCTCAAACTTTTCCTGTAAGAACTCGAGCACTTCCATCTCGACTGTGACCAGAGGAATAACCACCGTTGCGGCAAAGACATCATCGAGGTCGTCCCAAGATTGGAAACGACCGGTCTCAATCTTTTCAGCAATCGATTCGAGACTCTTGATGCGGTCCTCATAAAGGAAACGCTGCTCACGGCAATATGGTGCGATCACATCGCGCACACGGTCGCTCATTGCGTTCACGTATGGAGATACCTCTTCATACCATTGACGCACTGAATTGGGGACGATCATGTCAGACCGCCTTTCCTACTCCTGATCAAGAAGGACCCGACGAAGAATGTTTATTCGCGTCTGTCGAGGGCGGCTGTCATTCGATGCCGACCGCGCAGCTTCGAAATAGTCGGAGAAGATGCCTCCTTCTGCTCTTGCATCCTCCATTTGTACCCGTGAAATAAACGCGAAGAGTCTTTCGGCGCAATCTTTTGGCTTTGGCAGAGTATGTTTTGCAATCAACGAATCCACGGCGCCATACAGTGAGTAGCAGTCGGCCTGGTTCTTAAGACGGCTCCTGATCAACTCCTGACCTGTATCGGGGACATCGAGGATCTTACGAATTGCAGACGTGACGGTGCGGAAACTCTCAATGACTCTCTCCCTCTCTTCCCATTCGGAATCGCGATCGCTGAAAGCGTGGTCCATCTGTGCTGTGGAGTAGCCCTTGGGGCCATCTTCGAGAAGCAGAAGCACTTGGGCAACGAACTCAACGTCCTTCATTTGCTTGCGGGAGCGAGGTGTGATATTGGGAAAGTAAGGAGGCAACTGATTTGCCATCCAGTCGGACAGATCTTCTGCAGCACTGATAAATTCTCCACCGAACTGAGCATGCCGCAACTCTTGTGGCGTGAGGCGAGCTGTGTTCCTGTTGATTCGATCGAAAATACTATTGATGATCGTTTCCTGCGAGGTTGAAAGATACTCTACGGAGAATTGATATAACCAAAACTCTTTCTTTACATCATCTACAAGTTCAGTGAAATATTTGCCCTGCAATTCGGTCTTCTCCGCGTTTTCTGGCACAGGGAAGGTTCCATTGACGAACTCAAAGATGGCAGTCAACCGCTGCTTTCCGTCGACTACGTGATATGTGGCGACACCCTCCGGGGTCATTTCTTCGTAAAGGAATATCGCGGGCGCGGGATAGGATTGAAGGATAGTATCGACGAAGTAGTCCTTGTAGGCCTGATTCCACACACTCCGACGTTGGTAGGGGGGGTCCATATCAAGGCGGTCTCTCTCATGCAGATCCCAGAACCACGCAATCGATTGGAAGTTCTGTTTACGCTTCATGGTTTCTCCTTGTGTACTTTCATCTGCCACAACAGTCCTTTCTAACCACTATTGAATCGCACACTGATACTAGATCGTCCAGCGTGTAGTGTCAAGAGTACTATATGCTTAAGGATCACAGACAATGATCTTGTGGGAGGCGGCATCCTTCGCCATTACTATCCGACAGACTGATAATGGTGACATCTTCCTTAATCCACAGCTTCCACGACTACTTGATCTCTGCCACACATATATCTGTCGAGCACGCTCCCTGGCTTGTGCCCCGGCCTTCTTGGTCGCTCCCCATGCACCATACCACTTGAAAAGCCTCCCTTTTTGACCTATAATTAGCAATCGGAGTATAAGACTGCTAATTTGAGGTGATGGCAATGATCCGTTTTGATAGACTAACTGAGGGAGCACAAGAATTATTCCACGAGGCGCAGGACCTGTTGTCTCGCTATAAGCACAATCAGCTCGATGTTGAGCATATTTTTACCGTTTTGGTAACTAAGGATGGTGTGGGACGAAACATCCTGCAGGAGATGGGAGTGAACCTGACCGGGCTGGCCAAGGATCTCGACGTTCTGCTGAAGGACAAGCCGACTGTGTCCGGCCCGATCGGTACACAGATCTACATCACCCCGCGCCTGGACACGGTGGTGAACGGTGCACAGATGGAGGCGGAACGGCTGCACGATGAGTACATCGGCGTCGACCACCTCCTCCTGTCGATCGCGCGCACCACCGACCCAAAGCTGAAGAGGGTTCTCGATCGTCACCGCATCACGCCGGAGGCGATCTACACCGCGCTGCGCGACGTGCGCGGCGAACAGCGGGTGACCGACCGAGACTCCGAGGATCGCTACCAGATCCTTAAGAAATATTCTACAAACTTGACGGAGATGGCCAAGCGCGGTGAGCTCGACCCGGTGATCGGCCGCGACGAGGAGATCCGCCGCATGGAGCAGATCCTCTCCCGCCGCCGCAAGAACAACCCCGTCCTTATCGGTGAACCAGGTGTAGGAAAGACCGCGGTCGTCGAGGGGCTCGCCCAGCGGATCGCAAGCGGCGACGTACCGGATTCCCTGAAGGGGAAGGAGATCATTTCCCTCGACATCGCGGCGATGGTAGCCGGATCGAAGTTCCGCGGCGAGTTCGAGGATCGTCTGAAGGCGGTGATCAAGGAGATCGAGGCCGCAGCTGGGAAGATGATCGTGTTCATCGACGAGATCCACATGATCGTCGGCGCGGGTGGAGCGGAAGGGGCGATCGACGCCTCCAACATGCTCAAAGAACCGCTCTCGCGCGGTAAGTTCCAGCTGATCGGGGCGACGACCCTGAACGAGTACCGAGAGCACATCGAGAAGGACTCCGCCCTCGAACGGCGCTTCCAGCGCGTATACGTCGGCGAGCCATCGATAGATGAGACGGTGGAGATCCTCACTGGGCTGCGCGAGAAGCTGGAGGAGCACCACCACGTGAAGATCACCGATGAGGCGATCGAGGCAGCGGCGAAGCTCTCGGAGCGCTACATCTCCGACCGCTTCCTCCCGGATAAGGCGATCGACCTGCTCGACGAGGCGGCCAGCCGCATCCGCGTCGAGGGGAGCGGTGAAGAGGTCACCGAGGAGCAGATCGCGGGGATCGTGTCCCAGTGGACGGGGATCCCAGCCGAGCGGATGCTGAGCGAGGAGCGTACGCGCCTTGCCAAGATGGAGGATCTGCTGCACGAGCGGGTGATCGATCAGGAGGAGGGAGTGCGGGCGATCGCTCAGGCGGTGCGC
>JALTFO010000216.1 GCA_027007005.1 Candidatus Bipolaricaulota bacterium
ATCAGTTCAACATCACCGGGGCGCTGGCAATCCAGGAAGCGGGATTATTCAATTCCTCAAGCGGCGGTGACATGCTTGCCCGGCAGACATTTGCCGTCATCAATGTGGATAATGGCGATTCCGTCACCATCATTTGGGAGATCACTGCGGGTACGCCTCGGTAATGAACAAGCGAGAGTCTGAGATCGTCCTCATCCGGCAGGACTTCAGCGACCGTTTACAAAGCGATGAAGTCATTGAGTCCTGTGCCGTTACTGCCTATCTCTCCGGCGGCCAGTCGGGACAGTGCATTGACTTTGATATCTCCAGTATTGAGTATGTCAACATTCGGTTACTAACAGGCCGTTACGAGAGACTGGCAAGGTCTTATCCCGCGGAGGGATACAGGACGGCCAAGTTGTGCCTGTTTCCTGACGAGGAAGAAGTAGCCGGCTTTCTCTCGCCCGAATCCGTGGATAACAGTGGGTATGCAATTTCCGTTCGCTCTCCTGTGGTCGAAGTACAGGCCGAGGGAGGGAATGCGGGGGAAACATATCGAATCGTCTTCATCGCCACTACTTCCTATGGCAATCAAATCATTAAGGATGTATCAGTCGATGTCATTCCCGACTGAATGCCAAACCATAATGGCAGGTAGGGTATATAGCGAGTGACATGGAGGTGATTCGATGAGGCGAATCATACCTATACTTATACTGCTCTTGCTCGCCCTCACGGGCTGTACTGCCCTATGGCAGCCGCCGGGGAGCACGTCCATTACCTTCGCTGTAGATACCCATGTGGGCCATCCTGGTCCAAACGGGTTCATCGTTACATTCACTGTCACCGGTGCGTCGGGGATGAAGATACTTGACCCTGGTGATAGCTCTCCCGTGGTTGAGTTTACGGGATCAACAATTCAGCACGCCTATACCGGTATCGGCAAATATGAAGCCACAATCAGGGCGGGCGGAGAAAGCAAGCGGTTTACAATTGTGACCGTCAACAAAAGCCCAATTGTTTACGAGCCCTTCTCCACGAGCGCGTTTGATTGGATGGATAAAATTGTACTAGACGCGCGCTATCAAGAGCATGGCTGCCACAATGGGACACCAATTATGAAGACGGGTGTATATGATCCTGACGGTGATACGATTGTGGCATACGAATGGCACATTGTTGGCCCGGATAAGAATGGTAATATCGTTGAATACAGTGTTTTCGATTCTGAGCGCAACAACATTGCTGACAAGAAGACACCGGATGGGGTGATTGTGTTCTTCCCGGGATGGACACAAAATACTCCGCCATATCCATTCATGGCACCGATGTCTTCAACGCAACCCCCATCTCCCCCTACACCAACGCAGCCCCCAACCAAGATCGTGGGGCAAGCGACCATTACTCTTAAGGCCTACGATCGCTGGGGAGGAATGGGGGAACTTACTTGGAGCAGAGACATACAGAGCTCTGCATGTTCTAACTAGGAGGTTTACATGAAGAAGGCTCTAATTTTTGCCGCGATCCTGTTTCTGTTCGCTGGAGTTGCGTTGGCGCGCCCATTCATTGCCGGCTCGCTGACGTTGCCAAACACTCTTTCGTTCACTGTCGGGTTCAAGTCAAGTGGGTTCTCAGCGTCGCTAACCGATGACGATGCCTTAGCCTCTCCTGGTATATTGAATCTGTCCGCATCATGGACGGGTACCTATTCGTGGTGGGATTCTGCCCTCGCATTTAACCTAAACGACATCGACGTTGTCAGTGCTTTTCCCACCCCGTCAATTGGTGGATTTGATGTATCAGCGAAAGAGACGTTCCACGTGGGCACGCTGCTTACTCCTACGGAAGCGACAGACC
>JALTFO010000217.1 GCA_027007005.1 Candidatus Bipolaricaulota bacterium
TTGAAAACTGCGTGGTAAAGAACAACAAGAGCTTTGGAATCGAGTGCCAGGGAACGGAGAACCTGATCGTCACTGGATGCACGATCACAGGTAACAAACAGGGAATCCACGTGGGAAGCAACGTTAACCACACCGATTTTGAGAACAACACCGTAACCGGTAACAGCGAGGCCGACATCTTCCGCAAGAACTGAGATTGAGGACTGGCCCCTTTTCTCATCGCAGATGACAAGAGAAAAGGTGCCTGTCCCCCTTTATGTGGCTACGCTTCCCTGTGCTTCGCGTCCTTACTGCGTGCGATGCTCACGTAGTGGACAAAGAAGGCGAGTAAAACACCGAGGAAGAGGCCAAGGACGCCGGCGACGGCCACGGACATCTTGCGGTTTGGACCTACGAGGGATGGGCCCTGCTGCGATGAAGTAAGCTGAAGGAGGGTCGCTGGATCCGTTGCCCTCAACGTTTCTACGAGGGCTTGATTCTGCACTATTGTCCCTTCAAGATCGGCCACCTTCGCGGCGAGATAGTCCGAAATCGGATCGTTGGTCGCTAGCGCTGCGGTCATCCGTTCCTTGAGCATGTCTCGTTCCTTTGATAGCTGGGCCACGCGCAGGTTGGCGGAGTTGATGGCCAGTTGCACGGAGTCTTTCATCTGCTGCGTAAGGCTCTTCTTCAATAGAGACGTGAAGCTTTCGCCAACCTGTGAGAGTGTACTTGGCGCGATGGTGCCGCTAAGCGTTACGCTTCCAGCGCTGCCGGTCACTGACGCCTTCTTGCTCAGCTTGCCTTCAGCTGCTGGAAGCGGTGTTGTGCTAATAGCTATCGAAAAGGCGCCACTTTGCTCGTTCGGTACGTTGGAAGCTTGATCGTTGACATCGGACTGTCGGGGGGAGAGGATCTGTGAAAGCTGCTCGTGGTACTGGTACTGAATAGTCACAGCGTACTCGTTCGGCCGAGTCCACATGATCGCTGCGCTTGCGGCAACGGCCACAACAAAACAGGCGATAATGATCCACTTTCCCCACCAGATCACTCGCAGGTAATCCATCAGATCAACTTCGTAGTCATCCATCTGTTTACCCCCTGGAACGTGTTGTACCCGATATAAGCTACACAGGTCAAGTGCCCTCTCACCTGGAAGAGGATGCCCAGCTCTGCAGGACGGCCGCCACCTCGGGCCGCGTGAACTCTGGTGGAACTGGTGTTCCGTCTCTTAACATCTCACGCACTCTTGTCCCGGAGAGGAAGACATGATTCTCACTCTTGTGCGGGCAGGTCTTGCTCGTCGCCATCTGGCCGCATTTCTTGCAGTAGAAGGCGTGCTCGAACTTGAGCGGCGTTATGCCGATTTCATCCTTTGTGAACTTGTCGAAAATATCCTGAGCTTCGTACGTGCCGTAGTAGTTTCCCACGCCGGCGTGATCACGGCCAATGATAATGTGCGTGCAGCCGTAGTTTTGCCGGCAGATGGCGTGAAAGATCGCCTCGCGCGGTCCGGCGTAGCGCATCGGTGCGGGGAACGTAGCGAGCATAACACGATTCTGAGGGAAGTAGTTGTCAATCACGGCGTGATAACACTCCATCCTCACCGAGGCTGGGATGTCTCCCTCCTTTGTCTGGCCGACGAGCGGGTTGATGAACAGCCCATCGACCATCTCCAGGGCGCACTTCTGCAGGTACTCGTGTGCGCGGTGGATCGGGTTTCTGGTCTGAAAGGCAACGATCGTCTTCCATCCGCGTTCTTCAAATGCTCGTCGCGTCCGTTGCGGATCGAGGCGGTAATCGGATGCACTTGCTGTCTGTACACGCTTGAGAAGATGAATCTCTCCAC
>JALTFO010000218.1:0-1222 GCA_027007005.1 Candidatus Bipolaricaulota bacterium
CGCTCGATGGCCCTGGAACTCGCCCCCAGGATAAGAGTAAACGCGGTCTGCCCCGGGTTCATACTCACCCCTATGCAGCAGGCCGAGTACAGCGAAGAGTTGTTGCATGCATTTGAGGACAAAGTCCCCCTGAACCGTGTCGGGAACCCAAGAGAAGTCGCTGCACTGTTTGCCTTCCTCTCATCCGACGAGGCCTCCTTCATCACCGGGCAATGCTTCGTGATCGACGGAGGGGAGATCGCTGGCGGCCTGGCAAGCAGATAAGCTCGCACGAGGAGGAACGAAGAGATGTCACTTGATATCGCCATCGTGAATGCAACAGTTCGCACGCTCGACAAGCATAACTCTACCTTCAAGGCAGTAGGCATTGAAGGAAACAAGATCGTATTTCTAGGCTCCAATCGGGAAGCGGCGAATCTTGCAGATGAAAAGACCAGCGTGATAGAGGCAGCGGGGCGCGTGATCCTGCCGGGCTTCATCGATGCGCACACGCACTTTGCCTACATGGGCGTCAGGGAAGGGTATCTGGACCTGTCCGATACGACATCGAAGCACGAGGCTCTGTCCAAGGTCAGAGAGTTTTCCCTCAATAAGGAAGCCCTAGAGTGGGTCATCGGCTCGGGATGGGACGAGAGCCATTGGAGCGATAGCACCGAGTACATGACAAGAGAGGAGCTCGACGCAGTCGCACTGAACAATCCAGTCCTCCTGCGGCGGGTGGACGGACACCTCGACTGCGTCAACACACGAGCCCTAAACATCCTGATCCTCCCAGAGGACACCGTCGGTTACGAGATGATCGACGGCGAAGCGACCGGGGTGTTGAAGGAGGACGCTGTCGAATTGGCTGCCAAGATCCTAGAGCCAAGCGTGGATGAATTCTCCGCTGGGATCAAGACAGCAACGAGCATAGCGCATCGCCTCGGCGTCACATCGATCCAGGACGCTCAGGTCGATGGAAGGATGCTGAAGGCCTACCGATCGCTCAACCGTACGGGAGAACTGAAGATCAGGGCGAGCCTGATGCCGACGGCGGAATACCTGGACGATCTAGTCACACTCGGCCTTGGGGCGGGGTTTGGAGACGACAGGCTGCAGCTGGGGGCGCTGAAAGTCTTCTCCGATGGCTCCATCGGCGCGGGGACAGCCGCGATCAGTGAGCCTTATTTGGATAATCCAGATGAGCTTGGCCTTTTCATGTGGCAGAGGGAAGAACTGGAAG
>JALTFO010000218.1:1232-1827 GCA_027007005.1 Candidatus Bipolaricaulota bacterium
AACTGGAGGAGATCGTGATCAAGGCGCACGAGAACGACATCCAGCTGGCGATCCACGCGATCGGCGATCGGGCAATCGATCTCGTGCTGGACTGTTTCGAGAAGGCCAATGCCAGGGGCAAGAAGGACCTTCGCCACCGCATCGAGCATGCGGAGATGCTGTCCATGAAGCAGATCACGAGGATGAAGGAGATGAAGATCATCGCCTCGATGCAGCCAAACTTCGTCGGGCAGTGGGGCCTTCCAGGGGGGATGTACGATCATCGCTTGGGCCGCGAACGTACTATGCGGATGAACCCCTTTACCTCAGTAATCAAGAACGACGTGCCCCTCGTCTTCGGCTCTGACTGCATGCCGCTTAACCCTCTGTACGGTATCCACTGGGCGGTGAACGCCCCTTACCCGCTGCAGAGAATATCACCGGAACAGGCGCTAAAGGCATACACCATAACCGGAGCGTACGCCTCATTCGAGGAGGATAAGAAGGGGTCGCTTGAAGTTGGGAAGTTGGCCGATCTCATCATGCTGGACGGAGACCCGTTCAACGATCCATCACATATAAAAGATATGTCAGTTGATATGACGATCTTTAATGG
>JALTFO010000219.1 GCA_027007005.1 Candidatus Bipolaricaulota bacterium
CGGGTCGAGGCTTGCTGTAGGTTCATCGAGGAACAGGACCTGCGGCTTGTGCAGTAGGGCTCGGGCGATGGCGAGCTTCTGGCGCATCCCTTTGGAGAGCGTTCCAGCGAGATCGCGTCGTCGGTCCCACAGGTCAAACAACCGCAGGTAGTGCTCGGCACGTGCTTGTGGATCACGGATTCCGTACAGCTTGGCGAAGAAGACAAGGTTGTCCAATGCCGAGAGGCGCTTGTAAAGTCCTGGGGTCTCGGTGAGGACGCCGACGTTCTGTCGGATCATCCGATTCTCTTTTCCAACCCGCAGTCCTGCAACCGTCGCTTTCCCGCTCGTTGGGGCGATCAGTGCAGCGAGCATGCGGATCGTTGTCGTCTTTCCCGCGCCGTTTGGCCCGAGGAACCCGAACACCTCGCCCTTCTTAACTTTAAGGTCGAGTCCGTTCACGGCAACAACATCTTCGAACCGTCTAGTCAATCCATCTGCTGTGATCATGCCCCTCCCTTGTCCCACGTGAACATAAGGCGCACCGAAATATTACCCGCTCATCTGTAAATTGTCGCCCAGATTCCGTGACGTGGCCTCCTAACGCGCAGTGGAGAACACAATGAGCGAAGGAAAGCGGGAAAGCTTTCTCCCGCAGAGGCGCAGAGGAGAAGAAAGAGCGTCGGATTTTCTCTGGCGTTAGGCCCAACATGGCAGACAAGCTGCCACGCTCGTATATGTGTGCCTGGCATGACGCACAGGCTGCAGTTCCAGGAAATAACCTGGGACAGTATGGTCCGCCGTTACCGGACGGAAGGACAACGCCAACAGGGCAAGGGCATTACCAGAGATGGGATGTCTGAAGGAAGCATGAGGCAGAACTTGTGCCTGCCTGTGCGTTACCGCACGCAGACAGGTACGTAGCGAACAGCGAACCGGCTAGATGGTGTTGGGGAGCCTGCCTGCTGCAGGCAGGGAGGTCGAGCAGGCCTGTCTGCCGTGGGCACAGGCAGGCGTGAGTATGCATAGCATACTCGAAGAGATCTACGATCCGGACTTCACGGCACCAATTTCGGCTTTCGTCGAGGGAAGAGCCAGCACCAAGCTATACGCCATTTACAACGCCTGGTGAAGGAAGGGACGACATCCGTACTGCATGCGGTTGCCCCCGACCCAGAGTGCGCCCCGCTTACCTACTACTGGAGCGCATCCGCCGGAAGCTTTGACGATGCTTGCTCTGCCACCCCCTGCTTCACCGCTCCACAAGTGAGTGCGTGTGAAGGGGCGGACGTTACAGTCAGCGTGACTGTGACTGATGTGTGTGGAGCGAGCGCCACTGATTCATACGTAATTCATGTTGACAACGTGAACACACCTCCAGTTGTCAAGGCGGATCCGTAGAGGTCCAAGGAAGAGAAACAACGTTGGCTGATCTGCTCCACCTAGGAATAGGCGGAGCAGATTACTTTGTTAACGGTGTTCGCGGAGTGCACAGTTCTAGAAGCTGTGTAGCATTTTGAAGAATGTTTATGCACAGCGCTTTTGATTCATCACTTGTTGGCTGTTCGCTTCTGCAACCATTCCTTGAATGAGCGCTGGCTTTCTCCGGAACGCCTCCCAAGAATCAAGTTTTTCACACTGATATCTTCATCAAGATCTGGCCAATGAATGCCTTCCCCATTTCCTATCAGCCGCCAGGTATTGCGCTCCATCGGTGTTCCATGCAATAGGCGCGGATACCAAGCAAGTGGTATTGAGATAGTACGGCCATCACTTAATTCGACTGTAAGTGTATCTTCTGTAATAGTTATATTGTGAGTGCTAGCTACTTCCATTACTTCAATGTCCAAAGTATTCATTCCACCTCCTCTGGAAGAGCTCTTGATTTTCCTGCACAAGTTTTCTAATCTGATTAAGCTCTTTGCTACTAACCCCTCTACTACTCTGTAATCTAACGGGGTCGAGCCAGAACTTTGCTACCTTATCATCTCGTTCAACGTGTATATGAGGAGGCTCATGACGATCCCCGGCGTAGAAGAAGAATCTGTAAGGCCCGATTTGTACTAGTGTTGGCATAGTCTTCTCTCATCCATTGCAATCATATCAGTATAGTATCCCTGCTTCTGTTGTCAACTTTCGGCATGACACAGTCCAGCTAAGTCCACCGTGCCCCCTAGGAACCTCACTCGCTTGACCGTTTCGGATCAGAACTATTTCGAGCCAGGGATAGGCCTAGCAAGAGATCCTGACTTCGCCTCAATAAAGCATACAATCTTAATCAATCGCCAAACTCCGATCACACCTGCTCCGCTACTCCCTGCTTCACCGCTCCACAAGTGAGTGCGTGTAAAGGGGCGGACGTCACGGTCAGCGTGACTGTCACCGATGTGTGTGGAGCGAGCGCCAGTTGTTCTGTATAACACCTTCCTTTGACACACCTTTTGTTCTATCTCAAAGCACATCCCCCCTTACACCTCCCGGGTGAGCAAGTTGCCTCAGTGTTCACACCGGGAAGTCTAGCCCCCAGTCTACATTGAAGGGAACTCTTGCCCTCGGTTAGCAGCCTACAGGCTCAGGTATTAGCCAAGGACTGCGCCGGTGCTGGCATCGCCAACTGCTGCTGCGTAGCGCGCTAGATACCCGGAGGTGACGTGCGATGCAGGCACAACCCAGGTCTCTCTTCGCTGAGCAAGTTCGTCATCTGATACGAGTAACTGTAGGCGTTTTCCCTCAAGATCGAACTCGATCATGTCCCCCTCCTGCACAAGCCCGATTGGGCCGCCGGCTGCTGCCTCGGGGGAGACGTGCCCAATTGCCGCTCCTTTAGTAGCGCCTGAGAAGCGCCCATCGGTGATCAGGGCTACCTTGTCATCGAGACCCATCCCGGCAAGCGCCGAGGTGGGAAGGAGCATCTCGCGCATGCCCGGACCTCCGCGCGGTCCCTCGTTGCGGATGACGATGACATCGCCTGGGTTTATCTTGCCTGCGAGGATCGCCGCCATGGAGTCTTCCTCACTGCCAAACACGCGTGCCGGTCCGTGATGGTGGGCCATCTGCGGCAATACCGCTCCTGCCTTGACTACCGCACCGGATGGAGCGAGGTTTCCCCACAGGATGGCAATACCACCGTCCGAACGATGCGGATTCTCTAAGTCCCTGATCATCTCTCCGCGCTTTTTCACCCCGCTAAGATTCTCGGCGACCGTCTTTCCGGTCACGGTTTGAGCTTCTCCGTGGATAAGTCCTCCGGCGAGGAGTTCGGCCATTACCGCTGGAACGCCACCTGCCTCGTCAAGGTCTTGCATGTGGTATGGGCCGGACGGGCTGAGTTTGACCAGGTAGGGGGTACGGGAGCTGATCTGCCCGAATCGATCGAGGGGTAGTTTTACCCCGGCGGCGTGAGCAATTGCAAGCAGGTGCAGCACTGTGTTTGTCGACCCACCGAGGGCCATGTCGGTGGCGATGGCGTTCTCGAAAGCAGCGTCGGTCATGATGTCCCTTGGCTTGATCCCGCGATCGATGAGGTCGATGATCCTTCCCCCTGCAGCCTTGGCCAGGCGAATCCTCGCTGCTGTGACCGCGGGGATCGTCCCGTTTCTTGGGAGCCCCATTCCCAGCGCTTCGGTGAGGGAGTTCATCGAGTTTGCGGTGAATAAGCCGGCGCACGATCCGCACCCCGGGCAGGCGGAGAGTTCCAGCTCAGCAAGTTCTTCGTCGGTCATCCTGCCGGCTTTGTACTCGCCCACAGCCTCGAAGACATTTTTCACGTCGACGTCTGTGCCATTAAACCTGCCGGCCATCATCGGCCCGCCACTGACAAAAACGGACGGGATGTTCAATCTTCCTGCGGCGATCATCATACCCGGCACAATCTTGTCGCAGTTGGGAACGAAGACGAGCCCGTCAAAGCCGTGCGCAATCGCCATCGTTTCCACCGAATCGGCGATTAGCTCACGCGAGGGCAAAGAATAGCGCATCCCGGGGTGCCCCATCGCGATCCCATCGCACACACCGATCACGTTAAACGAAAGCGGTGTCCCACCGGCAGACCACACGCCAGCCTTCACTGCCTGGCCGATCTTGTCCAGGTGGATGTGCCCGGGGACGATCTCGTTGTACGAGTTGACAACTCCGATCAGCGGCTTGCTCAGATCCTCTGGCGAGAGTCCGCTCGCATAGAGTAGGCTCCGGTGCGGAGCTCGCTCAAATCCTTTCTTGACTATATCACTTCGCATCCTTCCTCCTTTGCATCGCTTTCACAACCAGATTGCCCATCTCACTAGTCCCTACATGTCTGTCCTCAGGCTTGGCAATGTCTGCCGTGCGATAGCCACGGGATAGGACATCCTCCACCGCCCACTCAACGGTTTTTGCCTCCTGATCGAGACCAAGGGAGGTGCGCAGGAGCATCGCCGCACTCATGATCGCTCCGATCGGGTTAGCCAAGGCTTTCCCCGCAATGTCCGGCGCACTACCGTGCACCGGTTCATACATCCCCGCCTTTCCATCTCCGAGAGAGGCCGATGGAAGCATGCCAAGCGATCCGGAGAGCATCGATGCCTCGTCTGTGAGGATATCGCCGAACATATTTGCAGTGACTATAACGTCAAACTCCGCGGGGTATCTGATCAGCTTCATCGCCGCGGAATCAACGAGCATGTGCTCCAGCGTTACCTCTGGGTAGTCAACAGCTACTCCCTCAACGACCCTTCGCCACAGGCGTGATGAGGCAAGTACGTTCGCCTTATCGATTGATGCTACCTTCTTTCTTCGTTTCATCGCTGCTTTGAAAGCAACATGAGCGATCCGTTGCACTTCGGCATTGCTGTAGATCATCGTGTCGTAAGCGGTTTCAGATCCTTCCTGTCGCTTCCCGAAGTAGATCCCGCCGGTGAGCTCGCGCACGACGAGCAGATCGACCCCGGAGATCGTTTCAGTCTTGAGCGAGGAGGAATCAGCGAGCTCGTCGTAGACGCGCACCGGTCGCAGATTGGCGTACAGGCCGAGCCCTTCTCGTATACCCAGGAGCCCCTGCTCAGGTCGAACTGCGGCGCTTGGGTCAGACCACTTTGGCCCACCAACCGCGCCCAGGAGAACCGCATCGGCACTCTGACAGGCTTGCAACGTCTCATCCGGAAGAGCAGTACCAGCAATGTCGATCGCCACCCCGCCTATGGGGCGCTCCGTGTACTCAAATTTGTGCCCGTACATATCACAGATAGCGTTTAACACCTTCACTGCCTCCGTGACCACTTCCGGCCCGATTCCATCACCCGGTAAGAGAACTATCTTTACGTTCACACTCTCTCCTTTTCCATGATCAGAAGCGCATATTCCAGCGCATCAGAAAGCGCATACCAGCTTGCCTCGATAATATTGGCGGAGCTTCCGACTGTGCTCCAGCTACGCTGATGATCGGAGGACGTTATCAGCACACGTGTACGGGCGGCGGTCCCTGCCTGTTCGTCTAAGATGCGCACCTTGTAGTCTGTCAGCCGAACATCAGAAAGGTGTGGATAGGCTGGAAGGAGGGCTTTTCTCACGGCGGCGTTCAGTGCATCAACCGGCCCGTTTCCCTCGGCAGCGGTGTGGATTACCTGATCGTTCACCTCTACCTTTACCGTCGCCTCGGAGACCATCCCTCCATTGTTTCCCTCCTTCACAAGCACGTGGAAGCCAAGCAGGCTAAACGGGGCACTATAGCCCGGCCTCGCTCGGCGAACAAGTAGCTCCACCGAACCATCCGCCCCTTCAAACTGGAAACCCTCCTGTTCGAGTTCCTTGATACGGTTTAGCACACTCTCCGTCTGCATGCTCTCTCCATCTAGTGAAAGACCAAGCTCTCGGGCCTTGTAGGCGATATTGCTCCTGCCGGAGAGCTCGGAGATTAGTACACGGCTATGGTTTCCAACAAGCTTGGGATCGATGTGTTGGTAGCTTCGCTCCCACTTCAGTAGGGCGTTAACGTGTACACCACCTTTGTGAGCAAACGCGCTCTTCCCCACGTAAGGCAGATGTGGGTCGAGCGGTAGGTTCGCCAGTTCGCTCACGTAGTGGGCAGTCTCACTCAATAGGGAAAGATCAACGCCGCAGTCTTCACCCAGTTTCAGCACGAGTGCGGGAATCACCGAACACAAGTTGGCGTTTCCGCACCGCTCTCCGTAACCGTTGATCGTCCCTTGCACGTGCATCGCGCCTTCGGATACTGCAGCCACAGTGTTGGCGACAGCCATCTCGGAATCATTGTGGGCGTGGATGCCAAGAGGGACACGGATCTCCTTCTTCACCGCAGCGAAGACCTTCGCCACGGTCGCCGGAAGCGCTCCCCCGTTCGTATCGCAAAGGACGATTA
>JALTFO010000220.1 GCA_027007005.1 Candidatus Bipolaricaulota bacterium
GCCGGAGGGTGATGTGCACATCTCGTTCAGGTCGAAGAACTACGCCGATGTGAGCCAGGTGGCCGTGGAGTTCGGTGGAGGCGGGCACGTGAGAGCGGCCGGCTGTAGCTGCAAGAACGTCGACCTGGAAGAGATGATAAACAAGGTGGTTGCGAGAACAAGACAGGCGCTAAAGCACGATAAATAGGGCTGATTGTACATTTCGCTGTGATGTCGATCATTCGGTTTTCGCTTTGCCCCTTGACATACTGCGCCCCGATATCGTAACTTGTTTAATGTCGGGGCGAGAAGCCCCGTTTTCTTTTGCTGTTAACGCGAGCGTGGCAGGCAAACTTCATACTCAACCTGGCAGGCGAGCTGCCACGCTACAGAAGCAAAGACGTTTCTTCCGTAGGGTCGGGCCCTGCGCCCGACGTTGCTTTTGATATCTTCGTGCTCTTCGAGTCCTTCGTGGTGTAAGAAGCTTCAACGTGGTGGACAAGCCACCACATCAAACGTGGCAGACAAGTTGCGCACGCTACATCACGCAAAACGCGGATAAATCTGGGCATTGTGATGCTTCCGTAGCGTCGGGCCCTGTGCCCGGCGTTGCGCTTGTGACGTTAACATTCTCCGCGTCCCCGTGTCTCCGCGTCTTTGCATCCCCGCGCCTCCGCGCGAGGATGCCTGTGGCCTTGAGTACTCAAGGTTGATTTCCAAGCGAGTTCGGCGCACAGTTTGATTCTGTATCTTGAGCGCATGACGGAGGGACTGTGATCTACCGGATACTTATTCTTATCGGCGTTGTTGCAGCCCTGGTGGGTGTTTTTTTCATGTTTCCGAGCAAACCGCCGGAGCCTCCAAAGATCAGCTCAGATTGGTCTGTGCGCGCGAATTCGCCGGAGGTAATCGGCGGATACGGGGACAACTTCTGCTATGATGGAAAAGGAGTGCAGACTATATCCGGAACCCTTAGCCTCACGATCTCAAGGGACGGAACTGGATCGATAGATGCTTCCATCTCTACTACCGAAAGGAGTGGCCCGCTTCATTCCACGTCGACTGATGCTGTTTCCGGGCTGATAAGGATAACCTCTCGTGTCGATGCCTCCTCGCAGCTACAAGAGAACGCCACGATCAACGGGGACATCGCGGGCGGAGATCCCAACCTTCCGCAGACGCACGTGCTCCTCGCTGGGAAGGGTTCCTTTGACGTGTACGTCGATGGGAAGCTCCTCTATGAGAACCTGCACGGCGAGTGGTCCCTTGCCGATGCGGTGAGGCAGAGCGATGGATCGATCCGCCAGAGCGGTCTTGTCTACAGCCCGCTGCTGCGCGATAAGACCGGCTTCTCCGATCCAAAGCGCACTGAGTTCACGCTTCTTCTGCACTCAGATGTGCCCGATGAGAACAATAAACCGCCGTATTCAATTGCGTTGCACCTGGTCTTCTCCGCTGTAACGATCGAAAAACAGCCACCCATCAGCAAACCATAGCGGGCTACTCGGCGGTATCTTGGTGCTGTTTTTCCGATGCTTCCAAAGCTGTGTCCAATTCCACCTGCGTCTGCGTGACGTCTTGTGAAGGAGGATTCCCTTTCTTGCCTGTGAATATCGATGATATTCCCCTGCGTGTCTCGAAGAACTGAGCAACGTCCTTCGCGCTTTCAGTGAGGGCCGAGAGGACGAGCTGATCTCCCGCGCTCACGAGCTCCCCTCCCCGGGGGATGATGAGGCGCTCGCCGCTGCGAAAGAGGCCGGCGATAACGCAATTGTGTGGGTAGCGACGATCTCCAGTTATCTCTTGGATGGTCTTTCCCACAACGTGCGAGTTTTCTGGGA
>JALTFO010000221.1 GCA_027007005.1 Candidatus Bipolaricaulota bacterium
TTCGGCCAAGCCCAGACTGAATCTCGTCGACGATCAGTAGAATACCGTACTTATCAGCTAAACGGCGCAGCAAACGTAGGTATCCCGGACTGGGAATAATGTAGCCAGCTGAGCTTTGGAACGGTTCCACAATGAACGCTGCCACATTCGTGATGTTCCCTCCGACTTCCCGGTAGGGTGATTCTTTGCTCTGAAAATAGTATTCGAAGTAGTTCTCGAGATGTTCGATCGCCCACTCGTCTTCTGCTTTCCCTACCGGAGCTCTCCCAAATGGGCATTGGTAAGCATAAGGAAATGGAAAGTAACCTACTGCTGTATCTTGAGGCGGGATCGGATAGAAATAGGGCCACATTCCTCCCTTTCCAGTGAGCGCCATTGTGCTATAGGTTACCCCATGGTAGTCTCCGTAGGCAGTCAGGATAAATGGTCTACCTGTGTAGTAACGCGCAGCTCGCATTGCCAGCTCAACAGCATCAGAACCTGTGACACCAAACGCCACTCTTGCTTTTTCACCCTTGATCGGGCTGATCTGAACCAGTTTCTCTGCCAGCTTGGTCCGTTCAGGATGTGGAAAATCGAAGTAATGCACCAACTTCCCTGCTTGTTGTTGTATGACCTTTGTAATCTCTTCATTACATTCGCCTAGGGTCGAAACCGAGAATCCAGCCAGAAGATCAACATACTCCTTGCCATCGACGTCAACAAGGATGTCCCCACCTTTAGTGCTCTCAATCATTGGGGGAAGATTGAATAAACCCAGTCCGACCTGCCCGTACGACTCTACCGCCAACCAGCGCCGTGTCCAATCCTTTGCCTTTTCCCCGAATGAAGCAGCTTGAACTCTTCTCTCAATATCTTTTTTTGTCAAGCCAAGACGCTTGCGTTGCTCTAGAAAATCATTCTCGAACATGTTCTACCCTCCTGGAAATAGTTTCTATATCTGCATGACTTGCCATTCAGTCGCTTTCGGCTCTCGTTCCTCACAGCACACGTGGGATGAATACTCCTCGCGGTTGGTCAGCTGCCCAAACACCTCTATCAATCATAATCTCTCCTCGCCGCATCACCAGATCAGGGAACCCACGAACGGTATATCCCTCGTATGGGGACCAATCGACACTCATGTGTAGAGTTTGATAGCTTAAGGCGTGTCCTTTTTCTGTATTCAAAATAACTAAATCAGCATCGGATCCAACCTGCAGTGTCCCTTTTCGGGGATACAGTCCCAGTATTCGCGCTTGGTTGTAACTTGTCAACTGGACAATTTTCTCTAGGGAAATGTGGCGATTCTCATGCCCTTCAGTGAACATGAGCGGCAGCCTTGTCTCAACACCAGGCAAACCATTCGGTATTTTGGGAAAATTGTCTTTGTGCTCTGCCTTTTGTGTTCTGGTAAACGGGCAGTGATCAGTGGAAACAAAATCAACTATTCCGTCCTCGCATGCTGTCCACAGGGATTCCACATCAGTTGTATCCTTTAGCGATGGGCTTACGAGAAACAAATACCCCTCGGATCCAGCACACTTCTCCGCAGTGAGTAACAGATAGTGCGGACATGTCTCCGCATACACACGTTGCCCCTGATGCTTCGCCTGCGCGATAAGCGCAATTGAGTCCCGTGATGAAACATGTACGAAGAACATCCTGCCGCCGACAATCCTGTTGAGAAAGAGCATGCGACTGATCGCCTCGGCCTCGACAAACTGTGGCCTGCTTGCGTAGTGATAGGCCGGGCTGGTCTCTCCCCTAGCAACAAGGAGAGCGGTCAATGTGTCAACAATTGCCCCGTTCTCCGCGTGAATACCAAC
>JALTFO010000222.1 GCA_027007005.1 Candidatus Bipolaricaulota bacterium
GTATGATCGGCAATGCAGACGATGTGGGCTCATTGCATGAAGAGGCACAAGAGATTCGCGTTAAGTTACATGCATCTGAACCAATCGTAGTCCCTACCCCAATCGAAGTTTCATTTCGCATCCCGATCGATCTCATGTTAGCAACAGCCGCAAGAGTGCATCAGCAGGGAGAAATCTTTCAGCGCACCGGGGGAACACATGCCGCCGCGATCTGCGACACGGCTGGAGGGATGGTACTCGTTGAGGACATCAGCCGCACCTGCGCAATGGAAAAGGCAATTGGGAAAGCACTCCTTGCAGGAGGCGACTTCTCCAGTAGCTTCATGTTCCTCTCTTCACGCATCCCCTCCCAAATGCTGGTGAAGATCGCTCGCTGCGGGATTCCGATCGTCGGCTGCATCTCCGCGCCGACAGCGCAAGCGGTTGACTTGGCAGACAAACTGGGGATTTGCCTGTGTGGGTTCGTTCGCGAAGAACGGTTGAACATTTATTCACACAAGGAGCGGATCATCCTATGAGAGAAAGCGCAACCCTCATCATCCTCGCTGGAGGGCAGTCCAGCCGGATGGGACGCCCCAAGCACCTCCTCTACACGCCACAGGGAGGAACAGTCACCGAGCATCTTGTACAGAAACTCGCTTTTCTGTTCACAGAGACGCTAGTGGTGGGCCGCAATTTAACAGTACTGGGTAGCGATATGCGCGCCGTTGAGGACCTCTATCCCGCTCGAAGCCCTATTGTTGGGATCTACAGCGGCCTTCTCTCTGCCAAGACCGACCTCTGCTTTGTCATTGCCTGTGACATGCCATTCGTGCGCGCATCCCTCGTAGAACACATCCTCTCTCAATCGAGAGAAGCAGACGTCTGCGTACCAATTGTCAACGATTACTACGAACCGCTCTGCGCAGCGTACAGGCGCAGTGCAATTCCTGCAATCTACAGAGCGATCGAGCGTGGCCTGTTCAAGGTAACCGCTCCATACGATGATCTGAACCTGTGCACGCTTCCAGAGGAAGAGCTGAGGCGCTTTGATCGAGATCTCATTTCGTTTACCAACCTGAATGTCCCACGCCAGCTAGGTCTGTTGGCCCAGCTCTGAAACACGTCTCTACTTCACATCGACCGTGTAAGTAATGGCATCGGTATTGCCGTCGTTGTCAGTGATCGTCAGGGTAACGTCGTAGGAGCCAGCAACAGGGAAGGATGTCTGTGCCGTCACGCCTTTGGCGTCCGCTTTCCCGTCGTTATTGAAGTCCCACGCGTAGGCGACAACCTTACCATCGAAGTCGAAGGAGTCGGAACCATCAAAGGTGATCGTCTCTCCTGCCTTTGGATGCTCCGGGATGAACGTGAAGTCGGCCGTTGGCGGCTGGAAGGTGATCACAACCTCCTTGGGTTTGATGAACCCACCAAGCTGTACCGCAGGAGGTGTCTTTGCTCTAACGTCGATCGTCACCGTCTCATCGGTCGTGAACACAAACCGGTCGGGGAGCGACGAGGGGTCGACTGACACAACATACTTGCCCGGGAGGACGTCGGTGAAGGCAAATCTTCCTTGCACGTCGGTGTAGGTGTCGAGCGTATTTCCGCTCTTATCGGTGAGGAGCATTCGCACCTGCGCGAATCCTCCTTCATCATCTCCCTTTAGCCCATTCTTGTCCTCATCGTTAAACAACACACCACTAATAATCGTCACCGGAGTGAGGGGTATGTCAACTTTGACCGTTTTCCCGGCATCAAGTGTGACTGTGGGTTTGGCGGCAAGACGTGCGCTGAGCGGGAGATGGCTTAGATCGAGGGTGTACGCCCCCGGTGCAAGCGGCGGAAAGCGGAACAGACCGTCGGCATCTGTCGATACATCACTTCGCTCCGTTGACACGACTGCGCCACCGACCGGCGTGTCCCCCTCATCCATCTTGCCGTCACCGTTCGCGTCGATGAAGACATGCCCAACGATGCGTCCTTTGGTGACGAGGAAGGGAAGAGGCAGATCAAACTGCCAACTGAACGTCATCGTCCAGCTAAACGTTGCTGGGGTAGCATCTGCGCGATCCCAGCCGATTCTCGCACCGAGATCAAGGTCCAGGTTATCAAGTAGCTCTGTGCTGATCGTCGCGCTGATGTCAAAATCATCCTTATCGTTTCCCAGGCTGATCGATGCTGAGTGCAATGAACTATCCGCGCGGAAACGCAGGTTGACAGTTGTTCCTCCGGAGAGTACATCGCCGGTATTTAGGTCCAGATTCCTCGTGTGAGTCAGCTTGAGAAAGAGATCGATATCTTTAACTGAGAGACCGATCCCCTCACTGAATGTGAGCGTGCGGTATGATGTGTCGGTTATTCTGTCAATCTGGTCGTTGAGCTTTCCAGAGAAAGAATATGGGAACGACCCGCTCGAATTGCCCAGCTCAACGGACATCATGCGACGCACATCGTTCTCTGTCGTCAGATCAGGATCTCGCGTCCACGTGAACTCCACAGTCGAATTGATCGTCGGTCCATCCTTGAGCGGCGATGCTGATATATTCAGCCCCAGCTCGTCTTCAATACTAGTCGAGACGGATGGATCCTGACTGAGGTTATCCCAGTGATGGCTTATAGATGCAGAGAGCGAGAAATTGTTCTGTCGCAGGCGTTGTGACAGCGACAGGCCAGCCGAGTCACGCCGTGAACCGGGGAAGTACGATCCAACGGAGAAGACCTGACCGCTCAAGTAGTAAGGAGTAGTGTCGATCTTCGTGTCGAAGAAGAAGGCGCGGCTGGAAAGAGAGTCCTTCAATCCAAGCGCCCCTTCCATGCGCATTGTCCAGTCGTCAAGCGGCTGTGCACTTGCCGTGAGGCTCCATACCATCTGCTGCGAGGCGGCACTGCGCCTCTCCATGTGCGCGATCCCTAGGCGTGCGACGGATGGCCCTACAGCAAGCCCGCCCCCTGCACGCGTTTCATCTCCTGATCCGCCTGCAACAAGCGCCAGCCTGTAGTAGTCAGCATCGACCAGCAGGCTTCCCCCGCGTCCTGACACACTGAGTAAGTCCGTTATCTTCTGCGACACATCGCCAATCTTGTATGTTGATGGATTCAATCGATAGGAGATGTAGAACGATCCAAGGTCGAGTGGGTCGTTACCGAATATCGATGAGAAGCGCAGATAAGACGAGAAGTAGCCGCCGAGCACCCCTCCAGAGACAGAAAACGTTAAATTGCTGTTGAAGTCACCAGTGAACACGTCTTGCCCAAATGACAGGCGCAAGCGCGCCGGTAGTTCTTGCATCAGCGTGCCTCCCACCGCCTGCGGAGGAGGAGGGAGAATTGTCGTGAACAGCGTTTCTGCCTTTTTCACCCCCGCGTACAGAGTGGACGAGACTGAGAACGATAACAGATCACGTCCCGAACGAGCGTCAGTTGGCACGTTGATTGTTACCGTAACGGTAGCTCGCTCCTGCGGCGCCAAGTTAAGGGTGGATTCAGAGACACTTACGGGATATCCATTTGCAGAATTCGCTTCTACATCCATCGTGTCCTGCGCATTTCCGCGGTTGATAACAATAACATCATAGGTAACCGTCTTCCCGGGAGGCACGCTCTGGGGATCTGGCATGATGACGTCAAGCTCATTTACTGGCGTTACCGTCATTGATGCGCTTCCCGTTGCGCTCTGCGTAGGATCATTCTGCGATGTTGCCTTGAGCGCTACGCTGTACTCTCCAGCCGTGGCACCCGGGGGCACAGTAACCGTGACAAACAGTGTCCCCTCCTCTCCCGGATCGAGCGATAGCGTCGTTGGCGCACCGAGGATTCCCCATCCTGGCGGGACACTGAACGAAAGATTGAACGTATCAGCGCTCGCGCTATCGTTGGTAACCGAAAACACGTGCGTGGCGAACTCTCCGGGGGCAACTTTCTTGGCCGAGGAGAGAACGCTCACCTTCACGGCAGAAAATGCAGACAAAGAGACAACAGCCAACAGACAGAACATGACGGCAAGCACCTGCCAGGATCGTGATCGTATCATCATAACCCAGTGAGCGTAGAGCTAATCACAAGTCCGCACAAGGACCGACAAATGCAAACTATGTGACGTTTGTCGTGCCCATTCGTGACGTTTGTTACCGATGGAGATTGCCTGTTAAGTACCGAAGATCCTATCGCCAGCATCCCCAAGGCCGGGAAGAATGTAGCCATGGTCGTTTAGCTCGCGATCTAGGGCCGCTGCATAAATCGGGACATCGGGGTGAACATCAGAGAATGCTGCGACCCCTTCAGGGGCAGCGACGAGGCAGAGAAATTGAATCTTCCTTGCGCCCTCGCGCTTGAGGATGTCGATGCCCACAATCGCACTCCCTCCTGTAGCAAGCATCGGATCAACGAGGATCACCTGCGCATCACCAAGCGTTTTTGGGAACTTAGCGTAGTATTCCACTGGTTGTAGTGTGTCTGGGTCGCGATAGAGGCCGATGTGTCCCACCTTCGCCGTGGGGATCAGATCGAGCACTCCACCGAGCATGCCTGTTCCCGCGCGCAGTATCGGTACAAGGACCACCGAAGTGTCGAGGATCATTCCCGTGGTCTTCTCAAGTGGGGTTGTGATTGACACCTCTCGCAGAGGATAATTGCGAGTGATCTCATAGACCATGAGTGCTGTGAGTTCTTCGAGCAATAGCCGGAAATTATGGTTCTTCGTGTTCATGTCTCGCAGCCGGGTAAGTTTGTTCTGAATCAACGGGTGATCAATGATGTGCAGATTCGCCATTTTGCCTCCTGATTTTCTCAGAAGATACCAACACGGGCGCCGCCGGACAAGTGAGATTACCGTTTGATTGATTTGCAAGCTATGATTGTTCATAGAGGTGCAGGAGAATCATGCAGCAAATAGAGTGGAATGAACATGTCGACATGCTGAAGGCAGCGCTGTCCGGAAGCGGAGCACTTCTCGTCGCGCGTGACAAAATCGGCCGTGCCAACCCGATGACCATCGGCTGGGCGCAAGTGGGCATTGTGTGGAGCAGGCCGATGATGACTGTGCTCGTGCGCAAGTCGCGCTACACCCACTCCTGCCTGGTTGAAACCCCAGACTTCACGGTGAACGTCCCCGTCCAAGGTGTACTCAGCGAGGAGCTCCTCTACTGCGGCACTAAGTCGGGGCGTGACGTGGACAAGATCGCCGCCTGTGGCCTCACGCTGAGCCCAGCGCAGAGAGTGCAGACACCGATCATTGCCGAGTGCCGCGTGCACTATGAATGCCAGATAGTACTGCGCAAACAGCTCTCCGCTGCAGACTTCTCCGCTCCCGATGTCCTGGATAAGTATTACGAAGACAATGATCACCACATGATAGTCATCGGCGAGATCGTCGCGGCGTACACCAGCTAGAAGAAGAGCCTTTGGTCTGCAACATAGCTTGCGCACTTGATGTGCAAGACAAGAGCTTTTGCTACGCAGCGAAAGGCGTTTCACCTTTCTGCTGCAGATGGCGTACAATACAGTACAGTGGTGAACAGAAGAAGAGCAGCAGAGCGGACGCAAAGAGACACAACAGTTATTTGGGAAACAAGTCTCTTCCAAAGAAAGTACAGTGAAGGCGATAGCAGAATGCCAATAGCGAAAGCACCGCAAAGCAGAAGGGCACAAACAACAGGCGGATGTCGCTACAATGCTCGTCTTATAAAGGGAGGAGCCCTTCTGGAAGATATGCGGCTTCTCGTTCGTAACTGGAAAAGCTATTATGATGAGCAAGTCATAGATATAACCTTAATGGAGAACCTCCTCAGCAGATATGCGCGGTCAAGAGTCAAAGACGTGATCTACCGAATTTTCCTCTCTCGATTTGTAAACGGCAGTCCACAAAAAGCCTGGAAAATTGTTCGTGAACTCGAAGACCGCAACGTTTCTATTGAGATTCTCCGTCCAGTTTACTATTGGATAACTGCGAGAAATGAAAGCCTTATTTACGATTTTGTGTGCGATGAGTTGCTTTTCCAAAACGAGCGACAGGAGCAAAAGATTACCACAGATGCCGTGGTTGCGTGGCTTGAGCCCCGGCTTTCTATGTGCGGGAAGACTTGGTCTGAAGCAGTGACTAAACGAGTTGCGCGGGGAATATTGGCAACATTGCGAGACTTCGGTATCCTCGAAGGTGCAGTTAAGAAAAGAATTGCTCCGGTGTACACCCCTGTTGAGTCTTTTGTGTATATTGCGTTCGCGATTTGGCGGGAAGGCAGAACAGGCATTAACCTTGTGAATCACGACGATTGGAAGCTATTCCTACTCCAGCAGAAGTCAGTCGAAAGTATGTTTTTAGAAGCAGATAGATATGGGTTTCTTCGCTACCAAGCAGCGGGAGGTATAGCACGAGTCGATTTTTCGTTCAATGAATTCCGGGAGATGGCCAATGCTATCGCTACAAGAACGTATTGAAATTCTGGAAAGAGACCTACTGGCAGAACCGCCGCGGATCAGTGCGTACCATGATCTGCCTTTTGCCATATTACGATATGACCCTAGCTCGGAGTTTCAGGCTCGCAAACAAATAAGTCTACTTGCTACACGAGTGCGTAATGCCGGTAAAACCGTTCATGTTATCTCAGTTGCGCAAATCCTATGGGAGACTGTCAAACAGTTCTATGGCATTGAGCTGCTTGCAGAAGGTGAAAAGCAGTTTGGGTTCCAACGTGCGCAGGAAACCGTGTCGACATTGCTGTCCGACGAAGACTTTGGACCGTTACCCGATGAACTAGAAGAACGGATGAGAGAATTGGACCCAGCGCAGGATGTAGTTTTTCTTGTCCGCATAGCGGCTCTCGGTCCTGCCATATACCGAACCGCTAAACTTCTCGACGAAATGCACGGCCGAACGATGGTTCCCATTATCTTGTCTTATCCGGGCACCCTCGACGGTGAGAGCAGCCTTCGGTTTCTGGATTTACCGGAGCGAGAACAGACCGGTGCTTACAACTACAGAGTGCGCATCTACTGAGGTGATGCATGAATACTATTCGAGAACTGTTTGCTAAGCCGATTGACCGGCAAATCGAGGAAGTCATCAAAGTCGACCAGGCTGATGAAGCTACCGTACGCGACGAGTTAGAGGAATACATCCTTACCGAAGCGATTGGAGACCATTTCATCACCGTGTATAAAGCTTTTGCCGATGCTCCCGCCGAGCCTAACGAAGGCATCGGTATTTGGGTGTCAGGATTCTTCGGCTCTGGTAAGTCGTCGTTCGCAAAGATCCTGGGTTACACGGTCAGCAACCGCAAAGTGCTCGGCCAATCATCGAGCGGGATCATCAAGCAAAAAGCGCATCATGAGTTGCCCGGTTCGCAAGCGGAGACGCTAGCGGCTTACTTAGATGTAATCAACGCGAAAATTCCAACTCATGCCATTATCTTCGATGTTTCTATGGATCGCGGTGTACGCACTGCTAGCGAACGCATCACAGAGATCATGTACAAGGCTCTGTTACGGGAGCTCGGCTATGCTGAGGATTTCGACCTCGCTGAACTGGAGATCAGCTTGGAGGCTGATGGGTTGCTCGACCAGTTCCGCCAGGAGTTTGAAGCGACCCACGGCAAACCTTGGGATAAAAGCCGCAAGCTCGTCACTACCGCTTTCAATGAAGCCAGTGCGATAATGCACAAGCTTCGGCCGGATACATACAATTCTCCCGATTCGTGGGTTAAATCGCTCGGAAACGGAAAGGGTCGGGCGGACATAACCCCAAATCTGTTGGCGGAACGAGCCTTTGAACTTACGGCTAGACGCAAGCCGGGGCATGCCTTGATTTTCATCATCGATGAAGTAGGGCAGTACGTCTCCCGCAGTGTGGACAAGATGCTTGACCTCCAGGGCGTAGTACAAGCCTTCGGGCGCGAAGGCAAGAACCGTGTGAAACGAGGGGAAGCACCTGCCCCCTGCTGGATCGTGGTCACCTCACAGGAGAAGTTGAACGAGGTCGTGGACGCACTCGACTCCAAGAAAATCGAGCTTGCCCGCCTGCAGGATCGTTTTCCTTACACGATCGACCTGAAGCAATCCGACATCTCCGAGATCACCAGCAAGCGGGTGCTCAAGAAGAAAGGAGAAGGAGAGCGGATCCTGAAGGATCTGTACGATCAACACGAAGGCCGCATTAAATCGCTCTGTGGCTTGGAGCGAACCGGTCGTAATGTCGAGATCGACAGGAAAAGCTTTATCGATCTTTATCCCTATTTACCGTACCAGATTGACCTATCCATCGACATTGTCTCCGGCCTCCGCCTACGGCGCGGTGCCCAGCGGCATATCGGCGGGAGCAACCGGACGATAATAAAGCAGGCACAGCAGATGCTGATCCATCCGCGGACCAAACTTGCCGATGCCCCCATCGGGAGCCTCGTTACGCTCGACTTGGTATATGAATTGCTCTCTGCCGGCGACCTACTTCCTACAGAAGTGACGCGTGAAGTGGATGAGGTTCCCGCTCGCTTGCCGAACGATGAGATGGCTCACAGAGTAGCTAAAGCAATCGCGTTGCTTGAAGTCGTGACCTATCTACCTCGTACGCCACATAACCTAGCCGTTGTCCTTCATCCACGGGTGGATGCCAACCCACTTTTGCAAGAGGTCGAAGCTGCTCTTGAGAAGCTGGTTGGGGCGCAGATTATTCGCGAGTCTGACGAGGGATACAAACTTTTAACGATCCAGGAAAAAAACTGGGACACGACTAGGCGCGGGTTGGCTCCAAAGCCTGCTGACCGCAATCGCATCAAGAAAGAGTTGCTGAAAGAGATCTTCGCGGAGCCAGGCATACGTGGCTATAGGTATCAAAACCGCAAGACGTTCCCTGTATCTTTGACTGTGGATGGAGAAGTAATCGAAAGTTCCGGCCAGATTCCGCTTGAACTTATGACCGCTGATGATCCTGGTGACTTTGATACGATCTGCGAAGAAGCTCGACGTGCAAGCAGTGAGAAACAAGATGAACTATTTTGGGCGCTTAGTCTTGATAACGAGCTCCATCGGCTCATGGCAGAACTGTATCGCTCTCGTGAGATGATCGCCAGGCACGAACGCCACGCCGCCCAAGGGAAGCTTTCCTCCGAGGAAGTTTCCTGCCTTGCCGATGAAAAAGTGCGCCGCGATCGGGTACAGCGGAATCTACGCAGCAAGCTTACGGAAGCTGTAGCCTCAGGCGCCGGGTTCTTCCGCGGTGTGCGTAAAGATGCATCCGCATTAGGGCAGAACATCACCGAAGTTTTCGCCAAGCTGCGCGATGAGGTCATCCCTGACCTATATCCCAAGTTTGAGCTCGGCAACCGACCGGTCAAGGGCGACGAAGCCGAAAATTTCCTTAAAGCTGCTAATCTAAATGGGCTACCAGCTATCTTTTATGAGCCTCCCGAGGGCCTTGACCTCGTCATCCGCCGATCTGGAAAGTTCGTGCCCAACCTTAATGCCGACATCTGCCGCGAGGTATTGGACTATCTAAAACGCGAACACTCCTACGGCAATAAGGTGACCGGCAAGACTTTGGAGGCCCACTTCAGCGGCCTCGGATACGCATGGGATAGGGACATATTGCGGCTGGTGCTCGCTGTCCTTCTGCGGGGCGGCGCCATAGAGGTTACCTACCAAGGGCGCAAGTATCGCAATCACAACGATCCGGCCTGTCGGCCGCCATTCACCAAGAACAACGCTTTTCGAGTTGCTTCATTTGCACCGCGTGAGGCACTCGACATGAAAATCCTCGCCGATGCTGCCAGGCGCTACGAGGAGATTACCGGCGATGAAGTGGATATCGAGGAAGAAGCGCTGGCGCAGAGCTTCAAAAAACTGACCGCTGATGACCGGGAGATGTTGCGACCACTGCGGGAACGGGTGAGGGCTGCGCAGCTTCCAGGTGTAGAAAGCCTTATGGAATTTCAGGAAACGATTGACGGGGTCCTGGAAATGCCCACTGACGATTGCGTGAAAACGCTCGCCGGCGAGGGCAAGAGCTACCAAGAGGCAAGATTGCGTATGCAAAGACTGAATGACGTGCTCACCGAGCAAAACCTGCGTTTGCTCCGCACAGCCCGCCGCGTCCTTGAGGTGAAATACCCGATACTGGAAGCACGTGATCCCTGCGAGGAGGTTATTCAAGCAGGATCGCAGCTCAAGGATGCACTGGAACATGAAACATTCTATCAGCAACTTGACGATCTCCAGCATGCTACCGATTTGCTTGCAAGACACTATCGGGATTTGTACAGCAAATTTCATGAAGAGCGGAGAGAGGTTTATGAGAAAGCCGTAGACAACATAAAAGGATTGCCGGAATGGTTGAATATCGAGGAGGCAAAACGTGAATCCCTCCTTTCTCCCCTCTCGGGCAAGATCTGCGAAACACTCGAGCTAGCGGATGACAAAGAAGCATGTAAGCACTGTCGGGCCACAATCGCCCAGATGGAATCCGAGATCACTGCGGTCGGCACCATCAAAGCAAGCGTCATTCGCGAGTTACAGGAATTGGCTTCGCCGGAGAAGAAGGTCATTCACGTTCGTGTATCGGAAGTTCTCGGAAACGTCGTCGAGACTCCCGAAGACGTTGAGCAAGCCTTGGAACGGCTCAAGGAGCATCTGCTCAAGCTTTTAGCTGAAGACACCCGGATAATTCTTGAGTAGGAGAGGGGTATGAAATTAACATGGAAGACTCACCTTTATAGAGCTGGTTCCAATATGGGAGCGTTCGACAGCACTCCCGAGGGCACAGAGAAATTACGTAAGAAGATTGAACCATGGCTTTCTGCCGTTTTTCAAAGTGAACATCTATCTCTCATGGTTGGAAACGGTTTTACACTAGGAATAGCAGATACAGTAGGCGTAACTGCTGCCGATATGAAACCACCTGACTTTCAAGGCAAGTACGCCGGGCGAATCAAGCAAGCTGCAAACGACGCTGCTGAGAAATCTAATCGCGGAGAGCCAAATTTCGAGGACTGTGTCCGTGTTGCCAATGAACTGCTGAGAGGGCTCGAAGTACTACGCAATAAAGAAGACTCACAACAGTTGCGAGGTGAAATCAACAGGATACTTACTGGTTTCCTTCAGTTAATCCTTGAGTCAGAACGATCTATCCATGCTGCGTTCAGGGATGGTGATGGTAAGTGCCAGAATCTGCTCGTGTCTTTTCTTCTCAGTTTTGCGAGCAGGACTGCCTCCCGAGAGCGTCTTAACATATTCACAACGAATTATGATCGATTGATTGAACATGGTTGTGACCTAGCAGGTCTGCACGTTGTAGACCGCTTTGTAGGGATATTAACACCAATCTTTCGCGCATCACGACTCAACATAGATCTTCACTATAACCCGCCCGGTATCCGCGGCGAACCACGCTACTTAGAAGGGGTAATCCGGTTGTTCAAACTGCACGGATCGCTGGATTGGCGATTGGAAGGAAAGCAAATTAGACGATGTGGTATTCCTTTTGGTGCGCCGAAGGATCACTCTGACATCCCCGAAGAGCCGCTGGACTCGGTGATGATTTATCCAAACGCGGCCAAGGATATGGAGACCTCCGAATACCCTTATGCCGAGCTCTTTCGGGATTTTGCTGCTGCAATTTGCCGGCCTAATTCTGCGCTAGTGACCTATGGCTACGGTTTTGGCGATAATCACATCAACCGCGTGATCCACAGTATGCTGACTATCCCCTCTACACACCTGGTTATTATCTCTTACGACAGTTCTGGCGGACGCATCGAACGATTCTGCTTCAACGTAGGGCACGAAGCTCAAATTTCTCTCCTGATTGGGCCCCATTTCGGCAATCTGGCGGACCTGGTGGAGAACTACCTGCCTAAGCCGGCAATCGATCAAATCTCAATAAGAAAAACAAATTTGCAGAAAAGTCGCGAGCTCGACCCGACCAACGCATTCAACAACGAGGGTAATGAACTGGAGACTAATCTGGGAAGTGAGGATAATGCAGACGCCTATTGAGCAAGTTGCTGCTCTGACCATCGGAACTGTCGAATCCGTGTCGCCGTCAGAAATACAAGTACTCCTGGCGATCGACGCCCCGCAGACCACTGCCCTAAATACGGGGGCGCCAACTGGTTTCCCCCGTATCAACGGCTACGTCCTGATCCCCAATGAGACCGGCGCAGTAGTCGGCATGATTGTCTCACTGCGTGTCGAACGTTCGACTTTTCCTAAACGCACCGGTATGAAAGATTTCGGACTGATTGACTTACCCTTCCCATTACGTAAACTGGGGCTGACCCCGCTCGGGACACTCATTCAAGAGAAGGAAAAGGGATCGGAGACATATTACTACAAGCTTGAACGTGGCGTTGTGGCCTTTCCGTCTGTGGGTGACCCGGTTCTATTGCCGACTGTTGCGCAACTCAAGAGCATTATTGAAGCGTCAGAGCCAGCCGACCGGCGCGTTAGTATTGGTACCTCCCCGCTGGCTGCCGATGCACAGGTAACCGTTGACCCAAACAAGATTTTCGGACGTCACCTGGCAGTGCTGGGGAATACCGGAAGTGGCAAGTCCTGTTCCGTCGCAGGCCTGATTCGCTGGTCGCTGAAGAAGGCTAGAGAGGAACGCCAGCGGCAAGGGCGAAATGACAGGGTCAATGCCAGGTTCATTATTCTCGATCCAAATGGTGAATACTCTTCAGCCTTTACCGATTTGTCGGATGTGCGCCGTTTTCGCGTTCCGCCAGTCAGTAATGGTTTCGAGAAACTCGTGCTGCCGGCTTGGATGTGGAACAGCCAAGAATGGTCCGCCTTTACAGAGGCAAAGCCCGGAGTTCAAAGACCCCTACTGAAGCGTGCTTTGCGGGAACTGCGTGCCACTGATGTTGCGAAGGAAAGCAATTCTGAAGTAGCTCTGTATCTATCCCTGCAGAGTTACTATCGATCTTTAGTCGACGACAAAAGTAAAGGTCCGACAGCTTACATGGCTAAGCCGGGAAAGAATGATTTCGGCCAGAAGCTACATGCTATAGGAGATAGCATCGAGGATTATTCTAAGAAGATCTCAGACCATGAGGAATGCCTCAAGAAACTGTCGGATCGGATTAAGGAAATCGCTGATTCAAAATACAAGACCTTTACGAACGATCAGAATGAGCAGGTAGAATACTATCAAGCTTTTACGACATCGGACGTTGAAGTTGCAATTGAAGCAATTGACAAAACGCTGGAGTACATACCGGCACCTCCTGAGAATCTGGGAATCAATGAAGATTGCCCTATCCCATTCAAAGTGGAGGATTTCGCAATTCGAATTAAAGATCTTGCTTATGAACAGGGACAGATGCAATATGTAGACAGTCTACTGCTTCGCATAAAGATGCTTCTCTCCGACGAGCGTTTGAAGCCAGTGGTTTCTCCTGCAACTGATGTGGGGCTTTCTCAATGGCTCGATGAGTTCATAGGTAAGAACTTGGGCGACAATGGATGCATTTCGATAATAGACCTTTCTCTCATATCGTCCGATATTCTCCATACAGTCATTGCCGTGGTTGCCCGCATTGTCTTCGAGGCTGTTCAGCGCTATCGTCGTATCGAGCAGAAGGAACTACCAACGGTTCTGGTTCTGGAGGAGGCTCATACCTTCATCTACCGTGGCAGTGACCAAGAGGAAGGCAATCCCACTCCAGCCCAAATGTGCCGTCAAACATTTGAGCGTATTGCTCGAGAGGGGCGAAAGTTTGGGCTGGGACTGGTCTTATCGTCGCAACGGCCCTCGGAACTCTCGCCAACGGTGCTCGCCCAGTGCAATACCTTCTTATTGCACCGCATGGTAAACGACCGGGATCAGGAATTGGTTGGCAAACTCGTGCCGGATAACCTTGGTGGACTGCTTAAGGAGCTGCCCAGTCTCCCATCGCGACAGGCCATCCTACTTGGTTGGGCCGCTTCTGTTCCAACACTTGTAGAGATCACCGAATTGCCTGAAGAACAACGCCCGAAGTCGCCAGATCCGGAATTCTGGAAGGTCTGGACCGGCGAAGAAGAAAGATCAATCGACTGGAAGAAAATCGCGGACGATTGGACCCACATAGAGAATGCGACTGGGACCCCGCCGAAGTCAACGGGAAAATCCGATGAGGAGGTGCCCTTTTGATTCAGGCAGAAACCGGAGACGCTATCCGTGACGTAACACTCCAAGCTCGAAAGCTTCTGATGGAAGAAATCAGCGAGCAGCTCGAAGGGATTTATGGTTTGCTCCCAGACGGTAAATTCCGTCCCCGCGATCAGTATCCAGTTCTCACCGCCAGTCTCGAAGGGGCGGATACCCGCCGCCGCCTGGAAACGCTGCTTGCCGAGGAAAGGCGGGCCGGATTGCAGCCAGAGGAAGCGCGGGAAAAGCTGGTCAAAGAGGCTGCATTCACCTGGCTCAACAGATTTGTCGCCTTCAAGATGCTGGAGGCCCGCAAGCTTCTGCGGCAGACCATCACCAGAGGGCAAGACTCCAATGGCTTTAAGATGTGGCTCACCGAGCCGGGAAGTGAAGCCCATCTTGCCGACTATGAACGGGGCGATCTGCCTCAGGATGGACTTGGCGAGGGCCCCAGGCAACGGGCGTACCGGCGGTTTTTGTTAGCGCAGTGTGCGAAGCTGTCCCGCGAAGTGCGCGTTTTGTTCGACCCGGATTCCCTTCCCAGCCGGTTTTGCCCGCGACCAAAGGCACTCCGCAGCTTCATAGACATGCTGAACGTGGAAGAACTTACTGAAGCATGGCAGCCGGGCAATGAGGAGACGATCGGCTGGGTGTATCAAGGGTTTAACTCCGAGGAGCTTGAGAAAGCTTTCCGCGAGGTACGAGTTTCCAAGAAGAAGTTTGAAGCCAAAGACATTCCTGCGGTCACCCAGCTATTCACTCCCAGGTGGATCGTCCGCTTCCTGGTCGAGAACACACTTGGACGAATGTGGATCAATATGCATCCTGACTCGCAACTGGCCACCAGCCTCGAATACCTCGTCCCCTTGCAAAACCGGCGGGAGACTGGGCTCAAGTCGGTGCGCGATATCAGGTTGCTGGATCCAGCCTGCGGGACGATGCACTTCGGTCTGGTCGCTTTCGAGCTGTTCGTGGAGATGTACAGGGAGGAGATGGCGCATGCCGGCGAGCCGGGCTGGCCTGAGACTCCGCCTGTTGGATCCGAAGAGGAGATTCCTGCAACGATTATTGCCCGCAACATCCACGGTATTGACATCGACCTGCGCGCCGTCCAGCTATCCGCGCTTACGCTCTACCTCAAGGCAAAGACGGTCAATCCAGATGCCAACTTGACCGAGAGTCGGCTGGCATCCGCCGACATCCACATGCTGGACGGCGACCGACTGGGGCAATTTCTTGAACAAACCGATTTGAAATCTCGTCCGATCTACGGACGGGTGTTAAGAGCCCTGCAGGGGCGATTGAAGGATTCCGAACAACTTGGCTCACTGCTAAGATTAGAACAAGAGATCACTTCTCTTATTGAACAGGAACGAGAACGGTTCGAACGTGAAGGCCGGCAGCCCGACCTTTACGGTTGGTCTAAGGTGCAATTTGAGAGCGAAGCGGGAAGGGAGGAATTTTGGAAAGTACTCGAAGATCAGATCATTCAGGAACTTCACGATTTCGCCTATGATCAAGCCGATCGAGGCTATGACCATTCATTCTTCACCGGTGAGACAGCAAAAGGACTTCGCCTGTTGGAGCTGATGGCGCAGCGTTACGATGTGGTTGTAACCAATCCTCCATACATGTCCGCAAGAAAGATGAACGCAAAGCTCAAGAAACTCATCGCTGGTGCCTATTCTGCTGCGAAAGGAGACCTTTACGCCGCGTTCATCCAGCGGTGTATTGAATTTGCCGGTGAGACAGGCCGAGTGGGTATGCTCACGATGCATTCGTTCATGTTCATTACATCGTATGAGAGGTTGCGCTCCGGAATCCGTGACCACCTGCGAATAGAAACACTTGTCCACACAGGACCGGCCCTTTTCGCAGTGGGAAATCCGGGAACGCTGCAGACTGCCGCATACGTTCTCTGTCGCGAGGAGGATGAGAAGACCCGCAACGACTCGGTAGGAACCTACTTTCGGCTCGTGAAGGAGCCTGATAGTGAGGCGAAACAAAGGCGGTTCGAGCAGGCCATAGACAACCTATGTGCCGGCCGGGACGATCCCATTGTCTACCGCTACCGTCAGGGTGACTTCGACGCCATTCCCGGCAGCCCGTGGGTGTATTGGATTACGCCGGGGTTGAGGAGGGTGTTTGAGACTTTTCCCAGGCTGGAGGAGATTGCGCAACCGCGCCAAGGGCTCGCCACAGCCGACAACTTTCGTTTCCTGCGCTATTGGTGGGAGCCGGGTATTGACCAGATCGGCTTCGGCTGTCGCAACACCGCAGAAGCGCAAGAGACCGGCCAACGCTGGTTTCCCTATATGAAAGGTGGATCCTATAAGAAATGGTATGGCAATCAATCATTTTGCATCAAGTATGGTAATAATGGATATGAATTGAAGGCCTGGGCCGATCCTTTATATGGCAATTCCGGCTGGTCTCGGATTATTAAGTCAGTAGACCATTATTTCCGCCGCGGGGTGACGTATAATGCTGTTACGTCAGGTGGTTTCTCAGCAAGATACATGCCTGAAGGTTTTCCTTTTGATCATGCTGGAAATTGCCTTTTCCCTGAAAAGTATGAGGCGATACTCGAACTGCTCGGATTGCTTAATTCCAGTTTTTCTAATCTGGTTTTGAAATTAGTCAATCCCACGATAAATTTCTATGTCGGTGACCTCGCCCGCCTGCCCATTCCAGATGCTTCTAGCGACAAGCTGCGCAGCCTGGTAGAGCAGGCCATCTCGCTTGCCAAAGCTGCCAGCGAGGAGGACGAGACCACCTGGGACTTCATCGCCCCGCCTGATTGGCCGGACGGTATCCAGAAGGTTGCCGAGCGTCACGCCCGCCTTGCCGAAATCGAGCGTGAAATCGATGAGGAAGTCTATCGCCTTTATGGTATATCAGACGAAGACCGTCACGCCATCGAGAGGGAGCTTGCAGAAGCTGGGTCTCTCTCTTACAAACAGGAAGAACAAAGAGAACAAGAGGACGGAGTCACATGATGAACGAGAAGGATAAGGGCCTGGCACAAGCGTTTGCGCATCGCGTTAGGGAGCTGTTCCCCGATGCAACTGTCTGGGTTTTCGGCTCCAGAGCAAGGGGTGACGCAGTCCCAGAGTCGGATCTTGACTGCTTGATAGTCCTTGGTCAACCCACTAGACAGGCAGACATCGCTATCAGAGACATTGCTTGGGAAATTGGCTTTGAAGAGGGAATCATTATAACCACAGTGATTTTGGGTAAAGAGGAATTTGAGCGCGGTCCTATGTCACAGAGTACCCTTGTAGCAAATGTCCTTCGAGAAGGAACTTCGATATGATAGATGAAAATCTAAAGGTGCTGATCTCGTACCGGCTAAGGCAGGCGGACGAATCTCTGAAAGCCGGAAAGACTCTTCTGAAAGAGAGGCTTTATAACTCGGCTGTCAACAGGGCCTACTATGCCATGTTCTACGCTGTCTTAGCTCTCCTTGCATCGGAGAAAAGGGAGACCTCCAAACACAGCGGCGCTATTTCTTTGTTCGACAAGGAGTATGTCAAAACGGGGATCTTCCCAAAGGGATTGTCCAAATGGCTCCATAACGCTTTTGATCTCAGGCAACGTTCTGACTACACCGTGAGCTACGAGCCATCCGCGGAAGAAACGGAAGAGACTCTCAACAGAGCGGTCAGTTTCGTGCAGCAGGTGGGCGAAAGGCTGAAGGCGAAGATGGAAGAGAAAGAGCGATGAAAGCTGCTAAGAACTCCTTGTCCCGTGAGTCGTTGGCCAAGCGCTGGATCAGCTACGCCGTGGGGATCGTCATGGGCAGATTTCAGCCGGGAGTGGATGGCGCCCTTGGCCGTGGTTGGTTTCCCGACCTGCCTGCCGCGTCTGCGGCGCAGGCAGGTGAGGTCGCCGCGCGGTTGCGCGATATGGCCGATGCTGACGGTGTGATGGTTCTTGACGAGGGGCACCCGGATGATCTCGCCGCAAAGGTGTTCCAGGCCCTGCAGACCATGCTTGGAGAAGAGGCTGCACGAGAAGTCGTCTCCGTTGGGACGGGCAAGGAAGGCGAGCCGGAGGAGAGCCTGCGGAAGTACTTCGCCAGCAAGTTTTTCAAGGAACACATTCAGCAATACCGCAAACGTCCGGTTTATTGGTTGCTCCAGTCGCCGCGTAAGAAATACGGCGTGTGGCTCTTTCACGAAAAGCTGACCAGGGACACGCTCTATCGCATACGCGGGGATGAGTATGTCGGATCGAAGATCAAATTGCTCGAGTCCCACATGGCGGACTTGCGTGAACAAATGAACGCGATCGAGGGGCGAGAGCGCCGCCGACTGGAAAAAGAAATGGCAGATATGGAAGAAGTGCTCGACAATATCCGGGAGTTCGCCCGACGGATCGATGCGGTTCTCCAGCGCGGTTACACACCGCATATCGACGATGGGGTGCTGATCAACATCGCCCCGCTGTGGGAACTAATCCCCTCCTGGCAGGCAGAGCCGAAAAAGTGCTGGCAGGCACTGGAACGCGGGGATTACGACTGGTCACACCAGGCCATGGACCACTGGCCGGAGCGTGTGCGAGAGAAGTGCAAGACCAACAAGTCATACGCTATCGCCCATGGACTTGATGAAGGATACAGTGAGGAATGAGGGAGGATTCATGAGCAGAATAGGCGTCAAACCGGACCGGGAACTGCTGGACACGGCCGTAAAAAGGATCGTCGAGATTGCTCGACCTCTCAGGATCATTCTGTTCGGATCCGCAGCCGAAGGGAGAATGGGGCCGGATAGTGATCTGGATATCGTTGTGGTCGTGCAAGAGGCGTTCATCGCCGGCGCACGGCTCAGGCTATTTACAAGAGCCTCTCGGGGCTCGGAATCTCGAAGGAGATCATCGTTGTTACCGAGAGCGATGTGCGGGAATATTCAGACAATCCCTCTCTTGTGATCCACCCGGCGCTAAAACGCGGTAAGGAGTTGTATCGTGCAAAGGCCTAAACATGCCCCAGGTACGCCGGAGGTAACTGACGCCTCTATCCTGACCGGCTACGCATGGGAGGCACGGTACCCGGGCACGGGTGAGCCAGTCACTGAAGAAGAATACAGAGAGGCGGCCTCCATGGCGGAGAAGGTGGTTAAGTGGGCGCGAGGGAAAATCGGGTAGGGCATTCAGACATGGGAAAGGTAACGGAGGAGCTCATCAAGCTGATCACAAAGCAGGTTCAGGACCACGGAATCGTGGTCTGGTATGACCCGGAACGAGTATACACTGATCTTGTCAGTCGGCTTGAAATGCCGGAGACGACGATTCTGCAGTTCGAGGGAAGTTTTTTCGAGCTCCGCCACCGAATGGAGCCTTTTCTTGAATTTGTGGACGAGAATGGACAGTTTCACACTGATGTCGGGATTCCACCTCGACTTCTGGTTTACGTGCCGCGTGATCACGTTACGACACAGCATGCTTTGATTGAGGCGGAATCAGCCGGTGTGGTGATTGAGCCGGGAGCGAACCCGTGGCAACGAAACACCCGGCTCAAGGTATTGGCCGAGCGGGTATTCAAGCAGATCGCACCGGACCAGGCGAGTTCGATTGCCAAGGATGTGGAAACCGGACGAATCACCTTGGAAGAGCTTGACTGGCTGGCCGATCAGACCGGCGACGTTGGAGCCGTTAAACTCATCTTTGGGACAACTGCGGCTGTGAATGTCGCTTTGGCATTTCTCAGTTCCGATGAACACGACGAATCTATCGCGAACAAACACGCCCTGCCCGAGCTGGCCAACCTATTTCAAAGTGAATTGGGACTTGAGATCGGCCCTGACCAGCCAATTGGACAGGCGCGGGAGGCGCTTTACCGGTCACTCCTGTTGGCTGAATTGGCGCTTACGGCTGGTGATGGTGAAGAAGCTCCGGCAAAGCTTGCGACGATTCCTGTTCCGACCGTGGTGCGGCAACGCGAACAGCTCCTGACGGTCTGCCATGAGTGGCGAAACCGGTTGGATCTGCGTGAGACCTACGCCGAGGCAGCTAAGAGGGTTGAGACGCAAGCACAGATAATGAGTCTTGAGCTCGACGCGTCCCAACTGACTGATGTGCAAACCTTTTCCTGTATCGAAGCGATTCTGCTCAATTGGGCGGAGGCCCAAATCCTCGCCGGTGAAACGGCGGAGGTTCTTGAGTTAGCTAATCACCGCAAGTCGTCGTTTTGGTCACTTCGCGAAGCGGAATACCAACTGCGCTGGGCTCTGCTTGAGACCGCCACACGGCTCCTCTTAGCTGCCGATCACATCGAGACAGAATTGAAAACTGTGCACAGCGATGCAGCAGCCATTATCAGAGCCTATACCGATGGCATGCCATCCAGCGGGACCGAAGAGCCCCTGCCGTGGTACATGCTGGACCGCTATCACCGCCGCTTGGAACATCGCTATGCGCTGCTCGACCTGCCGCTTGACAAGTCGGGCGCACAGCTAGAGCGGGTCATAATTCACGCGCGCCAGCGTTATAGCGAGGTTGTCGGTAAGTGTGCTGAATGTCTTGCGAACGCGTTTCAAACCGGAGGATTTGAGGTCCAAGGGATGTTCCATCAGTATGACGTATTCCGCAAAAAGGTTCAACCGCACTTTTCAGAAGCGAAGACAGCATATATCCTGGTGGATGCCCTGCGCTATGAGATGGGATTAGAACTGATTGAGGGCCTGAAGGACGAGTTTGAAGCCAATTCAGTTCCGGGTATTGCCCAACCGCCGACGATCACCGAAGTAGGTATGGCGGCACTTATGCCGGATGCCGACAAGGACATGGAGCTGGTCGATGTCGGCAGTGGCCGAGTCGGCATCCAGATTAGTAATACCTTGCTCAAGGATCGTGCTTCCCGCGTTAAGTACTTCACCACCTCGATCAACGGTAACACACTTGTGCTCAAGCTAAACGAGTTGATGAAGCCAACCAAGAAGCGGCGTGAAGACATTGCTAAAGCAGATTTGATCTTGGTTACATCGCAGGAGATCGATCGCCATGGTGAAGAGACCGAGGACGAGGAGGAGGCACGCCGGTTCATGGATGAAGTCCTGGAGAAACTGCGGCGAGGTATCCGCAACCTCGCCTTCCTTGGTGTCCGTCATATGGTGGTTACTGCCGACCACGGCTACCTATTTTCCGAACGCTTGGATGACGGCATGAAGATCGACTCTCCAGGAGGACACACAGTGGACTTGCACCCGCGGGTATGGATCGGTCGCGGTGGAGCCGAACTCCCCGGTTGTCTGCGGACAACCTCAAACCAGATCGGCCTCGGTGGTGATCTTGAACTTGTCTTCCCGAAAGGGCTTGCATGTTTCAGAACACGTGGGAGTACGCGCGGCTACTTTCACGGAGGGCTCTCACTTCAAGAGTTGCTAGTACCTGTAATCAGCATCACTGTGAGTGAATCTCACCCCGCGGACTCGACAAGAGCACACGTGACTATAAAACTGGCAAAACCGAAGATTACCACCCGGTTCTTCTCGGTCGAGCTTCGCTACACTGTTGGGGGGCTGTTCGGTGACGACAAGAAGAGGGTTAAGGTTGTTGTCCGCGCGGGGCGAACTGACGTGGGAACAGCCGCGATGGCTGCCTACGGTTTTGAGGAAGGGACTCAGGAAATCATACTTGAAAAGGACCGGCTCAACGCTATCACCATGATGCTTACGGCTGAGCTCGATACCCCAACGGTTTCCGTTCATGTGTTGGATGCAACGACCCAAGTGGAGCTTGCCAGAGTGGAGGATATCCCGGTTGAGATATCGATTTGATGGAGGGTTGTGATGGAAGTGCTTGATCAAAAGGCAAATGCGGTATTTGGCGGGAAGTTGGTGCGCAAAGACCTGGTACGGAAGGTTAAGGTGGGTGCCAATGTTCCCGTATATGTGCTCGAATATTTGCTGGGCAAATACTGCGCTACGGATGACCCACAGGCGATCGAGGCTGGTTTGAGGCTGGTTAACACGACATTGGCCAATAACTTTGTTCGCCCCGATGAGTCAAACAAGGTCCAATCGTTTGTCAAGGAAAAGGGCGAGCATACGCTGATCGACAAAGTCAAGGTGCGGTACCTTTCCGATGATGATAAATATTGGGCCGAACTCGTTAACTTTGGGCATAAATACGTCCATGTTCCGGACCGGTACGTGCGCCAATACGAGTTACTGCTCATGGGCGGCATTTGGGCACAGGTCAAAATCCGACATGAGTACGACGATGAAGCTCGCGGCAAGCGCAGCCCGTTTTGGATCGACGAGATAAAGCCCATACAGCTAGGCTCATTCGATTTGGATGATTACTTAGACCGGCGGGGTGAGTTCGATTCCGAAGAATGGGTCGATCTCCTCATCCGCAGCATCGGTCTTGAGCCGACACATTTCAAAAGGCGCACGAAGCTATTGTTCTTAACCCGTCTCATCCCGCTGTGTGAATCCAACTACAATCTCATTGAACTTGGCCCTCGTGGCACGGGTAAGTCATACGTTTATCAGGAGATCAGCCCGTACGCCATCCTGCTAACCGGACCGACAACCGTTCCCAATTTGTTCTATAACATGCGTACAGGAAAGATGGGCCTCGTAGGTCTGTGGGATGCCATCGCTTTTGACGAGGTCGCTGATCTACAGAAGATGAAGAAGGAGGTTGTAACAACCCTCAAGACCTACTGTGAGTCGGGGAGGTTCGCCCGCGGTAAGGACGCACTTACGGGGCACGCATCGATTGCCATGTTCGGCAATACTAATCAGCCGGTTGAGGTGATGGTTCGTTCGTCTCATCTGTTCATGCCCCTTCCCGACGTCATTCGCGAGGATTGGGCGTTTCTCGATCGCATCCATTTTTACATTCCGGGGTGGGAACTGCCGAAGATGCGAATCGAGTATTTTACTGATCACTACGGATTTGTGGTGAATTACCTGGCTGAAGCACTGCGAGAGCTGCGCCGCCATAACTTCACCGAGATCGTCGATCGGCATTTTGCGTTGGGCTCGCACTTGAACGCCCGTGACGTAAAGGCGGTGCGAAAGACGGTATCCGGTTTGACCAAGTTGTTATACCCTCATGGAGAATTCTCCAAGGAAGAACTGGCTGAGATCGTTGAAGTTGCCCTGGAAGGACGCCGCCGCGTCAAAGAACAACTAAAGAGAATGGGATCATTTGAGTATTACCAGACTTCTTTTTCATATATCGACAACGAAACACGAGAAGAGCGATATGTCGGCGTTCCCGAGCAGGGCGGACGCGACACAATCTCAGCCGATCCGCTTGCCCCAGGATCTGTCTATACCGCATCGGTTGATGACCAGGGCAAGGTCGGTCTCTATCGCATAGAAGTTGGTTGCGCCCCTGGTACAGGTAAACTCCGAATTACAGGCGGCATAGAGGGAACAATGAAAGAGTCGATTCAACGTGCGTTCGCGTACATTCAGGGCCATAAAGTTGAAATGGGAATCGGGCACTCTGTCGATCTAACGGACTTCAATGTCGAAGCAATCGATCTTTTGGGTAATCACGTCCCTTGCGAAGCGGGAATTGCACTGGTTGTTGCGATCTACTCGGCTCTTAAGAAACACTCCCCACTTGCTGCACTCGTAATCATGGGGGATTTGAGCATTCAGGGCAACATAAAAGCGATGCGTTCCCTTGCAGAACCACTTCAAATTGCCATGGACAACGGTGCCCGACGCGCTCTCATCCCTTTAGAAAATAAACGTAATTTCCTTGAGGTCTCAGGGGATGTTATTGAACGAGTCGATCCGATCTTCTTCTCTGATCCGATGACAGCAGCTATGAAGGCCTTAAGCCTTACATAGTGTACACTCAAGTTCCGCGCGGGTTGACTTCGCGAACGATTCAGCATTTAATGGTGTTACCAACACTAACAGACAGAGGATTGATCGATAGATGATTGAGAAATTCTATGATATACGCAGGATGACCAGCGATGATGCGGATGCAGTGGTGGAGTTATCGCGGCTCTTCGAGCCCGTATCAACCACGCTGTGGCGTGGGCTCGACCCGGATGAAGGAGTCGATTGGATACGCGAGCGCCTAGGCCTTCCGGAGTGGGCCGGGTTTGTCGCCGAGGTTGACCACGATCTCATCGGGTTTGCCATCTGCAAGGACATGAACGATGACACGCGCGGCTTTATCTTCCCGCAGGCAAATGAGACGGTGCACCTTCTTTATCTGGCCGTCGATGAGGCTTTTCGCGGACAGGGTGTTGCCCGCGCGCTCCTGTCAGAATGCGAGAAGCTCGCGCACGATTGGGGGCGAAGCGGGCTCCTCCTCGATATTGCTAGCGACAACCCGTCTCTGCGCATCTACCAGCGATTCGGCTTCGAAAAACTCGGTTCACTTGTCTTTTTGCGCAAGAAACTCTGATCTTCTCTTACTCAGGCACAGGTACGGGAACGGTTATGTTTTGGCTGACCGGGTCGGACATTGCACCTTTTGCATCGACGACGACGAGTTCGACCTTGGAGGAATCATTCGTTTCCACTGGGTACTTCAGCCTGAGAACTGGATAGGTCACCGTCATTGTTGTGCCTTGTGGTACAAAGGTCGTTACGCCATCTTCAGCCAAAGCCCACATGTATTTCACGATCTCGTCTCCATCGGGGTCGGTAGATCCCGATGCGTTGAGCACAACCACAAGCTGATCATCGGGATTCTCAGTATCGACACCACGCGAAACGGTGAACGACGCCACTGGTGGATGATTCGGGAAGAGGAAGCAACCACCGACTCCTAGAACCGCAAGCAACAGAATTGCAAGGACAACGAGACGCCATCTGTTCATAAAACCACCTCCACCGATCACAATACCAGAAATCACCCTAGGAATGCTAGTGTTTGGCAGCATCTCGCAGGACGCGTGCGACGAGCTCGCCGATCACCTCGCGCCGGTACTCTGCGCTTGCTCGCACATCATCGATCGGCGATACGGCAGTGGTGGCAGCTTCCTTCGCTTGCTCGATGAGCTGTGGAGTGATCTCCTGTCCGCGCAGATCATCCTCCAACTTGTGCAGTCTGATCGGTCGCGGGGCGACTGAACCAGCAGCGAGCCTGATGTCATGAATCTTGTCATCCTCAACATTCATGAGCGCTCCAAGCGATGCGATGGCGATGATCATCGCCTTGCGCCGCCCCACCTTATGGAAGAACGGGGAAAACTTCACACTTGGAATCGGGATGGAAACGCCCTGCACGAATTCGCCGTTTGCCAGGGCAGTCTTCCCTGGGGCCATAAGAAACTCCTCTACCGGTATGCGACGCTCCCTTTCAGCGCTAGTGACGATCACCTCCGCGCCGTAGAGTAGAAGTGGTATTGCGCTGTCTGCAGCTGGGGAAGCATTCACCAAGTTTCCCCCAAGCGTGGCGCGGTTCCTGATCTGCGTAGAGCCCAGGGTACGTAGCACCGTACTAAGCAGCGGGAGCTTCTCCAAAACAGCAGGATCTGCGATGATCTCGCTCACGGTCGTCGCTGCACGGATCTCGATACGACCATCCACCTTTCTGATTCCACGCAGCGCCTGCGTGTCTGAGATGTCAAGGAGCACTTGTGGATCGATCGTTCCGGAACGCATTTTTACCACCAGATCGGTCCCTCCACACAGAATACGCGCTCCTGGCTCCTCGATGTGTGCTAGAAGCTCCGATACTTCCTTGATCTTTACGTAGTGACGCATGTTCACCCTCCAATAACGTCCTCAGGCCGGTCGATATCGACTGTCACCCCTGGATCATCCACTTCGACTAGTTCCAGTTCATCCTCGTGTTGGGATATGTAGTTGCGCGCACCGATTTCGCCCACAAGCGTTGGCAGCAGGCCCGCACGGCAGTCAGCTCGCAGGTACACGGGGAACCCCCGCAGCTTTGCGTACATGGGGGCCACGATCCTCGCCCCTCCCTGGGCGCGATCTAGGATAGCTCGTACTGTCTCCACTTTGACGTAGGGCATGTCAGCATGAGAGATGAGAAAACCAGCTGCATCGCGTGCTACAAGGCTCACTCCAAGTGCCAGCGAGCTTGCCATCCCTCTTTCGTACTTGGTATTCACAGCTACGATGCAGTCATCAAGATCGACTCTCTTCTCTATCTCTTCTGACTCGTACCCCAAGATCACGATCACCCGCTCGATCCCCGCGCCGTGCAGGATATCGATCACCCTCGCCAATGAAGCACGCCCATCGATCTCGACGAGCGGCTTTATCCTCCCCATCCGCTCGCCCTTACCGGCAGCAAGGACTATCGCTTCGACCGATGAGGACTGGCTCAATTCTTCTCCTGTCTCATCAATTCCGCCGCGTAGCGCACTGCCTCTAGTATCTTCACGTACCCGGTGCAGCGGCAGAGGTTCCCTTCTAGCGCAGCGAGGATCTCCTCATCGCTCGGATTAGGATTAACAGTCAACAACGCGTAGGTGGACATGATAAATCCCGGCGTGCAGAAGCCACATTGCACTGCCCCCTTCTCTACGAACGCCCGCTGAATCGGATGGAGTTTCTCACCAGGCGCTAGCCCTTCAACGGTCAATATGCTCTTCCCATCGACTTGTGGGGCGAGGACGAGGCAGGAGGCGATGGCTTTTCCATCGACGAGGACGGTGCATGCGCCGCACTCACCTTCGCCACATCCCTCCTTTGCCCCAGTCAGTTGCAGGTCGTCGCGGATGAGGTCAAGGAGGCGCTCGTCCTCACGCACATCTCGCTCCTCGACGCGTCCATTCACGGTAAACTTGATCTTCATAGGTGTTCCTTTACTACAGCAAGAGTGGGCTCGATCTCAATCGCCGAACCGGCGACCCGCCGTGCCGTGGCGATGTCCTTGAGCCCGTTTCCAGTAACCATCACTGCCGCGCTCTTCCCCGCAATGTCTCCCTGTGCCGCCAGTTTCAGCAACCCGGCAAACGGGGCCGCGCCGGCGGGCTCGGGGAAGACGCCAGTTCTTCTTGCCATCGTCGCGATCGCTGCCATGATCTGCTTGTCACTGACGGTGATGAATCGCCCGCCGTTTGCATGTACGTACGTCACTGCTTTCACGATATCGCGCGGTTTGCCAACGCAGATGCTGTCAGCGACTGTCTCCGCTTCGATGTCATCGATGGCGACAGTATTGCCATCGTACTTACTAAACGATGCAGCGATCGGTGCCGAACCTTCCGCTTGCACCCCGATTACCTGCGGAAGGCGATCGATCAGCCCAATCTTCTGCAACTCAGAGAATCCCTTGCAGATGCCGCTCACCACCGAGCCATCGCCGACTCCAACCAAGACCACATCCGGCGGGTTCCACGCCATCTGTTCTGCAAGCTCCAGCGCGCCGGTTTTCTTCCCTTCGACAAGATACGGGTTCACCGCTGCGGAGCGGTTGTACCAGCCGAATTCCTCCGCCGCTTCAGCGGCGAGGTCGTAGGCAACGTCGTAGGATCCGTTAACGAGAAAGACTTTCGCTCCGTAGATCAGAAGCTGTGTCACCTTCGCCTCGGGCGCGGTGCGCGGGACGAAGATCATCGTTTTGAGCTTTGTCGCAGCAGAGAAACCGGCAAGGGAACTCGCCGCATTACCAGTAGATGCGGCCGTAACCACTCTTTTCCCCTTTTCTTGCGCCTTGATCACTGCTACAGAGCTGGCGCGATCCTTGTATGAGGCGGTCGGGTTCTGACCATCGTCCTTGATGTACAGGGCACCCAAACCGAGCTCGCGCGCATACTCATCGTACGAGTAGAGCGGCGTGTAACCGACACGCAACGGTTGGATGAACCGCCGGTCCGGGATCGGTAGCAGCGGCAGGTAGCGCCACATCGTTCGCTCCTGATCGGCTGCCAGCGACTCTCTCGTTAATTGTTTAGCGACCGTCTCGTAATCGTAGATGACCTCCAGCGTACCTCGCCGCGGTCCGCACTTCGGACATGTGTACTCGACATCATCGGGTGAGTACTCTTTCCCACATGTTATGCAACGTAACGCCTTTACCTCTCCCATCCTTTTCTCCTTCCTCTAATCTATCATCGCGCGAGGAACGGAAGTGATCCCTCCACCCCGCGCAGCACAGCGACCATTTTCCCCACGTGCAGGAGCGACAGTTTTCCATCGAATTTGCTCTTCAGTTCCATTCCTGCAATCTCTAGGTTGCGCGACAGAGTCACTTTGACGTGCCTATCCTCGTAGGTGAGCCTTTCACCATCGCGCTTCAGGCGCACATCCTCGTTATTGTGACGCGCCACGATTCCGTCTTTTTCTATTCTGAACGCATTATTCTCTTGCTGGTGGAAATCGTTCTCATCGATGAACAGGCGTGGCTTATCTCGTGCAGGGCGGCCGTCGTGCACGCAGAAGGTGGCGCAGACGCCGCACTTGTTGCAGAAATCATCAACGTGCAGGATCTGCCTGTTCTGCTTCAGCACGAATTCCTCTTTCCCGACCACCTGCAGATCACCGCCGTTGCTGGAAAGGACAGGGAATGTTGCCTCAAATGGGGTGATGCGGTAGGCATAGTTCGCACGGTTAGGGCAGACATCGACGCACTTATCGCAGACAGTGGAGCATTGCAGACAGCGCGAAGCCTCACGCTTAGCTTCCTCTTCGGTAAACGCCTTCTCTACTAGATCGAACCCGGAGCGTGCCGAGAGCGGGAGAACGGAGGGGCGCACCTGCGGCGATTTGCGGGTGCGTACGCGTTCAACTTTGAGAATCTCCTCCTCAGTGAGAACTGGGTGCTGAGCTTCTAATTGTTTGTAATCGATCCCCAGCTTCAGGCAGATCGCTCTTGCAGCACGACGACCGTCGGCTGCGCCTTGAATGATTGTTGCCGGACCGCGCGTCGCGTCCCCACCGGCGTAGATACAGTCCACACCAGTATCCCCTGTCGTATCTTCTGCTGCGATGCGACCCTTGTCTGTGGTGGAGACCCCGCTTCCATCGAGGAACGAAAGCTCGGACCGCTGGCCGATGGCGACGATCATCGTATCGGCGGGGATGTTAATCTCGCTTCCTTCGATCGGAACGGGGCGCCGCCTCCCATCAGGGCCGGGCTCGCCCAGCTTGTTGCGCACGCACTTGATAGCCACGATCTTGTCATCCTCGCGTATTACGCGCATTGGGCTCAGCAGCTCCTCGATGGAGTTCCCCTCGGTAACCAGGTCCTCAATTTCCTCCAAATCAGCGGGCATTTCAGCCCTGGTTCGGCGGTAGATAACGGTCACCGGGCTTCCAGTGACGCGGGCAGCTGTGCGCGCGGCATCCATCGCTGTGTTTCCGCCACCGATAACGACGATCCGCTCGCCGAGATTGACTTCCTCGCCGTGTCGCACCCGTTCCAGCATATCGATTGCGGTGAACGTCCCTTCGCCCTGTACTCCCTCAATATTGAGCTGCGCGTCCCTTTGAAAGCCGCTTGCCACGTAGACAGCGGAGAAGCCCTGTTGCAGTAGGCTCTCCGGAGGGGTGTCCACTGGATGAGAGGTCTCGATCTTCACACCAAGGTCCGCGATCCGCTTCACGTCCCCATCGATGATTTCCTGTGGCAACCGGAACTTTGGAGCGAGGGCCGGCATCCCGCCGACCGTGTCCTTGGCCTCGAAGATTGTCACATCGACCCCATTTAGCGCCAGGAACGATGCCGCGGAGAGGCCGGAGGGGCCACTTCCGACAACTGCCACTTTCTTATCTATCTTTGCGTGCGGCGAAATCGTGGCATGGCCGTTCTCCACAGCGAAACGCTTCAGATCGCGGATCGCTACGGATTCGTCGTAGTTGTTGCGCGTACACTTCGTCTGACAGACGTGTGTGCAGATGTAGCCAGTGATCCCGGGAAGGGGATTTCGCGCAAGGATTACCGACAGGGCTTTGTCGTATTCGCCGTGAGCGATCAGCCAGGCATAGTCGGGTACGTCCTGCTCCACCGGGCAGGTCGCGCTGCATGGGGCGGTGATGCAGTCAAACATTGGAAGCTCGGAACTGAGCTTGGGAAGACCGAAGCGATGGTACGACTTCTTGTAACGACGATCGAAGCGAGCCGTCGTAGCCGCGACCTTGAGATTGCTCAACTTATCAACGGCCAGATCAGCAAGACTCTTCGCATCGCGCTCCTCCATCGCTTCTTCGATGTTCTCAACAAACTGCAACAGTCGCGAGTAACCGCCCGGTTTCAGCAGCTCAGAGGCGCAAGTCACAGGAAGAGCACCAGAAGAGAGGATATCTACCACGTTTAGCGCATCTGCGCCGCCGGCGTAGGAGACGTTCAGATCACCATCAAACTGGCGCATCATCTTGTGAAACAGGGTCATCGTGATCGGATAGAGCGCGCGCCCGGACATGTACATCTCTTCACCAGGCAGGACATCGCGATGATTGGCCATGGCCAGGGTGTTACTTAGTTTTACACCGAAGAAGAGATTACGCTTAGCGGCGGCTTCCTTCATGTCCCTGATTAGGCGTACCGCCCGGTCGTACTGCAAATCGTTATCAAAGACTTTGTCTGGAATATCGATATCAGTATACCCCAACTCATCGTGCAGGATGTGCAGCACTTCGTCCTTCCCAAGCAACGTCGGGTTGATCTTAACGATCGTGTGTAGGCCTCGTTCCTCGATCAGGTAGCGTGCGATCTGCTCAATCTCATCGGGCGGGCAGCCATGCATCGTGGATAGGGTAACACTGTTCGTCAGTCGCGTCGGAATATCGATGTCGGAGAACTCCGGCCACTTATCGGAGAGGATCTTCTTGATCTTCGCGATCTCATCCGTCGCGTCGACCAACGTATCCATGAATTTGACCATGCGCGGTTGTTTGATCCCTTCCAGATTGTAGCCGACGCTCATGTTGAAGATCGTCCCGAACGGAACTTTGTTCTCGAAACCAAGGACACGGCGAAGGATATGGATGACGACCCAGGCGTTGATGTACTCGTCCACCGAATCCTCGAGCTTCAGCTCCTGCGACCATTCGACGTTGTACCCCTCGTCGGCCACATCGATGCACGGCCTAGGAATTTCCAGCTCGTCCATTATTTGCACCGTCTTCAGCTCCATAAACCGACCGCCGGATAGCCAAGCAGAGATGATGTTTCGCGCCAGCTGTGTGTGTGGGCCGGCTGCCGGGCCAATCGGGGTGGTTAGATGGCTTCCGAACATCTCCGTTGCGTACGGATTGTCCGCCTTTGGCACGTAGAAGAGCGACCGGTGAATTCCAAAGATGCTCTCGTTGTGCTCATACTCCTGCAGGATTGAACCCAAAAGCTCCTGGAACGATTGAACCCTTAGCTTATCAGACATTTACTCCCCCTTTATGAGATCCGTGCCCAGAGTGATGCCGCACCCTCGCGCGATTGCGCATATAGCGCATCCTCATCTACGTTGACGAAGTGACCGTCTCTGATCACTATACCGCCGGATACAACAAGGTCACAAACGTGCAAATCGTGCACAGCAATCCCGAATAGCAGGTGCCCAAGAATGTTCCCCGCGTCGATCGGCGTGGGAGGATCGTAGTCGAACAGCGCGATGTCCGCCGCGTACCCGGGAGCTATCCGTCCGATCTTGCTGCCGAGAAGGAGCGAAGCAATCTGCGGGTTGTCATCGAATAGGATCTTTTGCAAGTCAGGGAAACCCCCAGCAAGAGAGTCTCCCCTGGACACTTTCTGCAGGATCCCAGCGGTGAATAGCTCACTTAGCATGTTCTCGCCCAGACCGTCCGTGCCCAAGCCAACTATGATCCCACGCTTGAGGAATCCATCCATATCGAAGACGCCGACTGCGTTGTTCATGTTCGATCTAGGATTGTGCACGACGATTGCTTTGCTTTCCGCAACCAGATCCTTTTCTTCTTCGTTGATGTGCAAGCAGTGGGCAAGGACAGACCTATCGCGCAGCAGGTTAAACTTGTCCAGACGCTGCACGATCCGCATCCCATGTTTGGCTTGGCATTGCTCCTCGTCCTCCGGACCCTCAGCGACGTGTATGTGCACGCCAGCACGCTCGGGGATGCGCTCTGCTACCTTACTTAGGCTGCTATCGGAGAGGGTAAACGAGGCATGCAAGCCGAACAAGGCTGTGCTCATCAAATCGCTCGAATCGTCAGTCGAGAGGAAATCCAGGTTCTCCTCGATTCCCTCATCACGAATCCCCATCCCGTCCCGATCGGAGAGCTCGTAGCAGAACGCCCCGCGCAGGCCGACATCTTTGTTTACCGCCTGCTTGACCGCTGCAAGACTACCCGTAACAGCGTGTGGACTGGCATGGTGATCGATCAGAGTGGTAACGCCACAGCGCGCGGCCTCCATCGCTCCGACAATGGCGCTCATCTTCACCGATTCTGGATCGAGCGCCTTGTCCAGCCGCCACCAGAGCTGTTCAAGAATCTGGGTGAATGTTCTTGGCGAGTAGTTCGGCAGAGCCATCCCGCGGGCAAGGCTGCTGTACAGGTGCGTGTGCGCGTTGATCAGCCCGGGGATCGCCAGCTTTCCGTCCCCATCAATCTTCTCAGCCTCAGCCGGTATCTTATACGTATCGCGCTCGCTACCCGTAAGGATTGCTTCGATCTTCCCATCGTCGATGACGATCGTTCCCTTGTCGTGGAATTCGCTCGCCCCGTCCCAAATCCGTGCTCCATCGATCACCAGTTTCATCCGTCCTCCTTGTTAGAGTGGTGACCGTCGCCCGGTCCGTGGCGGCACGCCACCCGCTGTAGGCTGTCTGACAATATAGCCGATTTACAGACTCCCTACAACCGTCTTGTGCTACATACAACGCGTGTCCTTGCTGGACTGGCGTGCCTGTTGTATCGTCTGTCACGGAGGGGTGCGTATGGACAAGGAAGAGTTGCGTCAGTTGGTCTTTGAGGTGTTGCGCCGCGATCCCCAGACACACCTAAACGCGGTTGAGTACCAGGTGCGCAGCCTTGCCGAGGACTACGATCGTCACGACGCCCTGAAGATCCAAGAGATCATCTGGGATTTACTTGTGCAGGGTGTGCTCGCCCCGGGGAAGAACTCGCTCAACCTCAACCTCCCTTTCTTCCACGTTACCGACTACGGGTACGACTGCCTGGAATCAGGAGAGATCATCCTGCACGATTACGATCGCTACCTGCGCGACCTAAAGGCGAGCATCGATGAGGTGCTCGATCCAGCACTCCACACCTACGTCCACGCCGCGCAGAAATCCTTCCTCTGCGGAAACTACTTAGCAACGATGGTTCTCCTCGCCGATGCCGGGGGGAGATGCGCCGACATGATCGAGGCGGCGCTTGGAAGTGACAATAGAACGACTGGAGACTTCTACAAAGCTCAACTAGAGGAGATCCGCAGCCACCTACCTTCCCTCCGGCTACCCCCTCAGGTTCGCGAAGAGATCGAGCTACACTTGAAGGCCCTGGAGAATCTGATCGATCACACGCGAGATCACAGAGGCCGTGCGCGTGCTGTCAGCATAACTCATCGCAGCGCGCAGGGAGCACTCCTCGTCTTCCCACAGTACGTGCGCAGCGCCTACCGACTGATCGCTGAAATCAGAGATCGTAGTAGAGGGTGAACTCGTGTGGGTGCGGGCGCAATTCAACCGAATCCTGTTCTGCACGTTTCACGCGCGTCCAGTGCTCAATGTCCTCTTCTGAGAAGACGTCGCCGGCCAATAAGCATTGGTGATCTTCGTCGAGAGCAGTTAGTGCTTCCTCTAGGCTGTGTGTCGTATCTTGCCCACGTGTCTTTTCTTCCGGCAGGACGGAATCGTGAGGCACAATCAAAAGCTTCCTCGCGTCCAATCTCCGCACGATTCTATCAATTCCAGCAACGGAAATCGCCGCATAGGCAAGGTAGGGATTACAGGTGGCATCGAGCGTGCGAAGTTCAATGCGTGTGTCACTTCCCTTGACCCATGCGGGGATGCGGACCCCCCGGAGGCCGGAAATAACGGCCAGCTCATTTGATTGAAACATTACTTATCCGGGCAGAGATCCTCCTTTGTGAGCTTGTTCTCGTTGATCCACGTTGCAAGGTCAATCGTATCGTCGATTGTTACCGAGCAATCCCAGCGACCGCCGTACTTATCCCAGCTGAGAAACATCACCCGAATACTGTGAGCGCCTGCTAAGAGCTGCATAACGGCAGCCTTGGCTTTCTGGCCATTATTCTTGGAGTTACCGGTCATCTCTGGGGTGTCAATATAGCGGCCATCCGGGAACGCAACCCGAACGTCAACTGCTGCGATCAATTGTGGGGCTACGTGCAGCAATGCCTCGAACGTGTCCCCGTCGATCACTTCAGTAATTGCTAGCACCGGGTAACCGGGCCCGTTGGGTGCATACTTCACGGCGTCCTGGTTCCACAAGTCGGAAAACACTTTCACTGGCTCGCTTGCAATGGCAACCGTTACAAGCAAGACAATCAACAAACCAAACAACGTAAAACGCTTCATCTATATCACCTCATGAAGAGGTGTACATCAAGCACCATAGAGATGTCAAGAAGGTGAACATATGATGTCCGTTAGTCGTCTTGATGGCAGTTCTCGTCCTCCATACCATCGCTATATGTCCACTGAAAGGTTCTACTTACGAGTTGATCAAGAGATGCGCGATAATCGTGTTCTGGAGCGGTTACGTGAGATTGGCAAGAAGCGCAAGAGGTCAGTGAGTTTCTTGATTCGAGAAGCTCTCCTGCAATACGTTGAGGATCAAGAAAGCAAAGATCTCTCCGTTGACTAGTAAGTGTTGCCACCTAATGGCAGAAGATGATCTGCAAGGGCAACCTAGTCTGTCAGAATGGTGGGCCTGCCTGTACTTGAACGAGAGTCTTGCTGTTTATCAGGCGAGCGCATTAACCAGCTTAATTACAGATGCAGTCATCGGCGTTGTGGTGGCGCTGGCAACAGGAGAGCGTGATCTTGCCCAAAGGGCGCCCGTTGCCTTCCGCAGCTAGTTTCGCAGAAAAGCGATCTAGCCAAGCACGATTGACAGATCAGTCAAGTTCCTGATAGCAGCAAAGGATACTCCCAGCACGATCCCCTGATAGGAGTGCAAGTGATCGTTTCTCAGTGCTAGCTTGCCCTATGCAGATTCCTCGCTGCGACGAACGACAGGCCTGCCTTTGTCAGAGCGGTAGCCGTGCGGTTCAATGCGTCGTGCTTGTCTAGATAGTTTCGCTCGAGATACGGCATCAACCCCCGCTTCTCTATCTCTTCCTTGGGCAGGAAGTACTCCAGGATGTCCGATGGGTGTTCGCGCTTCTCGTCTACTTTTGGTCCCGCTCCCTCGTGCTTGGCGGAGATGTTCGCTACGTGGCCTGCGAGCTGAACGAGTTCATCGGTGCGGTCGTACGGCTGGATGACGATCGACTTGTAGGTCTCTGTGATGTGGTGCTCGAAGCGGACGACATCCTCAAACCCGAGCGCCTGGCGCATCGGTGCGGTCGCCTCAATCGTCTCGTTGTTCACGGAGTTCGACCAGTTGAAGCCGATGAGCGACGTCGTTCCATCTGGGCGGGCGAAGAGTTTGGCCCCGATCAATGTCCATAGCGCGGCGTACGGGTTGTCGTTTCCCATGTAGACAGAGATCTTGAACTCGATGTCGACTCCGAGCTTGTGCAGGAAGTAACCGAGGAGGACCGTGCCTGGGTTGATGTTCAACACCTGTTTGATCCCGTAGGTGGTGTAATAGTGCAGGTACTCATCGAGCCACTGTACCGCGTGATCGTTTGGCTGACCGACGCCGCCGAAGTAGCCAGTGATCGTCTCCGGGCCGCCGAGGTGAATGTTCGACCCGTCCGTCCCCTTGGTATCGAGCGTCTCCACGTAGCTTGCCCCGATGATCTGCATCGCCGCCGCGACCGCGAGGATGTCTCCGTTGTCAGCGACCTGCTCCTTCATGTTGCGCACGCGGATGTAACGGCCAGGCATCAGCTCGCCGTTTTTTATCGCTTGTTTGGCTTCCGCAATCAGCCAGGGAAAAAACTGCAGCGCGCTGATTTCGAGCGTCACCGCGTCCTTTTCATCGAAGCTTGTTGTTGCAGCGCGATCACCGAGCACCTTCTCCCGGAAGGCATCGATCGAGGTGAATGCGCCCTTGTCGCGCTGCTCTGTCAACCACTCCACATCGGAAAGATACGACGATCCGCTCTCGCGCAGGCGGTCGAGGAGCGAGTTAAGGTCGCGCGCGGTGCGCGCCTTGGCGTTGATTTCTTCAGGTGTTCCGTAGCGCTCGACCACCTCCAGGAAGCGGCTCACCACCTCGTTTCTCGGATCGAGGAGAAAGTCGTTGATCGCTCGCAGTTGTTTCTCATCTATCCTCAGTCGGTCACGCAGGTCACTCATCGTTCCTCCTTGATCACTCGTAGTCCTTGATCATATCCTCGAACTTCTCTGCCTCGCCTTTAAGCATGTGGTAGCAGTACTCGTCAGTCGGGAAGGCCTCATCCTTGACGTCCTTGACGTAGGCGCGCATCGCATCTGTGACCACCTGCGCTACGTTGGCGTACTTCTTGACAAACTTGGGGGTGAATGCCTGGAACTGGCCGATCAGGTCGGAGACGATGAGGAGCTGCCCATCGCAGTACGGGCCGGCCCCGATGCTCAGCACAGGGATCCGTAGCTTCTTGGTGATGAACCCTGCCACCTCTGGTGGTACGGCTTCAAGTAGGAGGAGTTGTGCTCCCGCCTCTTCGATAGCCAAGGCGTCCTTGATCAACAGCTTAGCCGATTCCACAGTGCGCCCCTGCGCCTTATGCCCGCCAAGCTGGCCGGAGCTCTGTGGGGTGAGGCCAATGTGCCCGCAGACGACGATTCCCGCATCGAGGATCGCCCTTATCCGCGGGATGACACGGACTCCGCCCTCGAGCTTGACGCCGTCCACTCCTGCCTCCTTGAGGAACCTGCCAGCGTTGGCTACCGCGGCCTCATTGCTGGTTTGGTAGCTCAGGAACGGCATATCTCCGAGGACGAACGCAGTCGGGGCGGCTCTGCGCACCGCCTCGCTGTGCACAATGCACTGGTCCATCGTTACCGGAATCGTCCCCTCGTACCCGTACACGCACATCCCCAGCGAATCGCCGACGAGGAGCATCTCCAGCCCCGCCTCCTCGGCAAACTGTGCTGTAGGATAGTCGTACGCCGTTAACCAAGTGATCTTCTCGCTTTGGTCCTTCATCTTCTGCAGATCGAGAATCGATACCTTCTTGCGCGTGTTCGCCATGCCGAGCATCTCCTTTTGTTTGTTGTTTGCCTCGCGTTTGCATTCTATCTTCGGTCGCTTCAGGCGAGCAAGTCTAGGCCTGCTTCCCGCAAGAGTAGAACCAGTCGACAGAGGGGAAGACCCATGACATTGAAGTAGTCGCCGTCGATCCCAGTGATGAATGCTGATGCAATCCCTTGAATTGCGTACCCGCCCGCTTTATCAACGTACTCCTTCGTATCGAGGTAATGCTCTATTTCCTGCTCTGTAAGATCACGAAACCACACCCTGGTCTTCTCGCACCAGAGACGCACACTGTTATTTTCGTTGCGCAGGACGCACAAACCGGTGAGAACATCGTGTCCTCTTCCACTTAACGTTTGCAACATCTCCCGGCCCTGGCCGCGCGAGTGAGGTTTGCCAAGGATGTGCCCATCGATAACGACGATCGTATCCGCCCCGATGATCACTCCTGTATGATCGGTTGCTACAGTCCGTGCCTTCTCCTCAGCCAGAGCGAGGACCTGTTCCTCCGGCGAACCGGCAACGTCCTCAACTATCCGGCTCGGTACGACGATGAAGTCGCGAGTGATGCGGGAGAGGATCTCCGAGCGCCTCGGAGAGGCGGAGGCGAGGATAAGCTGCATGGGATGATCGATAGAAATATGCTTAGCTTGCGCGCAGCTCACTGTGTATTAAATGCTGCACTGCTGGAGCCGTAGAAGACCTTGAACGGCTGAGTGACATCGATTCCCCTAGGGAGGCGGATCACGCCCGCAAGGATCTGCCCGGCTGGCACTTCCTTGGCTCTGATGAAACCTTTTGTCAGCTCAACGAAGGATGCATCGCTGAAGAAGACGTAGTTGGTACCGTTCTGCTGAATGAAGAAGCTCCACGGGGTGAATGGGCTGCCCGTAGGGGATAGCGCCCACACCATCACCGCACCCGTTCCAATAAGCGGTTCAAGTGAAGTCAACAGATCATCGCTAAACGACGCATCGCGTACTGGGTCTTTTAGAAGTACGAGAAGGAGGCGTAGCTCCGAGCTGCGCATGGTGATGTCGAGCGTTTGCACAAGGCTTGGCGGCAGTGAGAAGAGGGACGCCATGCTCTCGGCGGTGAATTCTCCTGTTGTTAGTGCATCCTGCAAGTCTGTCACTTGAGAAGGAAGGGGAACATTGACCGGGGCGTGCGCAGGGGAAGAGGCCATCCCAGTTGTTGTGGAGGAAACCGGAGCTGCGTAGGTACTCTTGATGGAAAAAGTCCCCGACTGGCCAGCGTAGGAAACTGTGAACGGCTTAGTGATGTCGATATGTCCGTCCATGAGGAGCAATCCCTCGCTACCAGAACCGTAGGATGCTCCTCCAGGATTCATGACAAATGCTCCGGAGAGGAATCCCGCAGAAATCTCCACCCAGTCGGACGGAGTAGGAACGAAGTCTGGCACGCCACTCTGAGTAACCTTGAAATCGCCCGGATGGAACGGAAAACTGGACACAACCGATTCGACCGTAGGGTTCACATACAGGACGTTCTTCCCTACGTAGGGCCGAAGCGTCTCCAGAAGTTTCTCAGAAATCTTGCTTTGGAGAGCTCGGTCAGTGACGGCAACAACAAACACACCCAGCTTAGTGCCGTTCACCTCGACGTTTAGTGTCGCAAAAAGATCTTGGTCGAGGCCTGTCTTAGAAGCAACTTGCTCGGGCGTGCCAGCAAGCACAACAAGCTGCACGAGCAAAAGCATCACAAACAGAACATAACCCCGACCCAAGGTATTATTTCGCATTATGTCCCTTTGTATTCGCAATGACTACGCGGAAGCGCTACCTAGCAGCCGCCACCGCACCAGAAGCCAGCGAACGCAAAGATCGCAAATGCCCAGAAGAAAGAGAGCAGGACCCAAGCGCTAATACACATGGTGCACCTCCTTTTGTAACTTTACTATAGCACACGAGAGCGAAAAAGGCAATAGCTAGGACTTGATCATCTGGACAATAACGCAATCTTTGGGTGCGCTTGCCTATTGCTGCACAGGCTGTACAATCGGCAAGAGTTCAGTAGATATTCGAATTGACACAAGGGGGAAATGCATGTGCGGGATATTTGGCATCGTGAAGGATCATGAAGGACCGTTGGGAGAGACGCTCGTTGGAGCCGCGCGGCGGCTGGCGTATCGCGGATACGATTCTGTCGGTTGCGCGACGATCGCTGATAATGGGAAGATTGACCTGCGCAAGGACGTAGGGAAGATCGACGAGGTGAACGAGCGGCTCAACTTCAGCGAGATGCGCGGTCAGCGCGGGATCGTCCAGTTGCGTTGGGCGACTTTTGGAAGTCCATCAAGCGAGAACGCTCAGCCTCACCTCGATTCGGACGGTGATCTTGTTGGTGTCCACAACGGCAACATTGTCAATCACGTCTCCTTGCGCGATGGATTCATCGCCGAGGGAATGACTGTGCGCAGTGCAAACGATGGAGAAAGTATCGTGCACGCGGTGGAGCATTATGTCGATCGCGGTGAGGCAATGGTGGATGCCATACGTGCTGCTGCGCATGATCTGCAGGGTGACTACGCATTGATTATTGCCTCCAAGGATGACGCGGGAAGCGGTGCTGCGCTGCATGCAGTGAAGAGCGGCTCCGGCCTCGTTGTTGGAATTGCTGATGGAGCGACATGCGTCTCTTCTGACCTTCCATCGATCCTCCCCATCACGAACAAGATCCTCCGCCTGCAGGACGGGGAGATGGTCAGCCTGTGGCACGACCGCGTCGAGCTGCGGCGCTTGAGCGACGGGGAGATCATCGAGCGCGAGCCGGAGGTGTTCACCGAAGGGATGGATTCAGCAGAGAAGGGAGGCTACGCCCACTTTATGGAGAAGGAGATCCACGAGCAGCCGAAGGCAGCCGCTGAGTTGCTCCACTGGCTCGATGCATCGCCATTCGTTCCCCAGTTCTTAGATGCGCTCACTTCGGCCGAGCACCTGTACTTCGTTGGCTGCGGAACGAGCTACCACGCGTGCATGATCGGTGCGGCGTACTTCAACCGCATTGCGGACATCCCCGCGATTCCCGTCCTCGCACCGCAGTTTACCGAGACGCTCGCGCCGATCCTTACCCCCAATGACACTGTCGTCTTTGTCAGTCAGAGTGGGGAGACAAAGGACGTCCTAAATGCGCTCAATGCTGTCCGCCCGACTGGAGCGAAGATCCTCGGAGTGCTGAACGTCATCGGCTCTGCGCTGATGCACTTAAGCGATCACTACCTTCCCCTTGCCTGCGGTTACGAGATCAGTGTCCCTGCGACGAAGACGTTCTTAAACCAGGTCGTCCTCTTTCTCTACCTGGCCGACAGACTGCGCGCGCACGGGGCTAAGATCGACTGGGGCACGATCCCCGGGATCATCGAACAGACCCTGCTCTCCACTAAAGAAGGGGCCAAAGAAGCGGCGATAACCCTCAACCCGCACAATGAGATGTATTACCTCGGCTATGGATTAACGCTCGGGGTGGCGATGGAAGGGGCACTCAAGTTGAAGGAGATCACCTACGCGCACTGCGAGGGGATGCTCAGCTCGGAGTTCAAGCATGGCCCGCTTTCAGCCGTACAGGACGGTTACCCAATCGTCTTTGTAACAGCGCCTGACGATGCGGCGATGATGGTGAATCACGTAAACGAGGTTGCTTGCCGTGGCGGGCATCCGATCGCCATCGCTTGTGAAGACGGCCTGCTGCGCAAGCACGTTGGCCAGTACATTCCTCTCCCCGATGTCGGACAGGAGATTGCAACACTCGTTGCCGTGCTCCCGCTGCAGCTCATCAGTTACTACATGAGCATCGAGCGGGGGATCGACCCCGACTTTCCGCGCAACCTAAGCAAGACGCTCACCGTCGATTAGCCTACAATGGACACAAGGAAACAGGCGCTTACCGATATCATACGCACGCTCGATGGCCAGGACTACGTCATCCTCGATACGGAGACAACCGGCTTAAGCGATCCGGAACTTGTGAGCATCGCGATCATCGATAACAGAGGTGGCGTGGTTATCGATGAACTTGTCCGTCCAGCAAAGCCCATCGAACTGGGAGCAAGCCGTATAACGGGTATCACGAACGAGACTGTCAGACACAGCCCCGAGTTTCCAGCAATCTATGAGCGCTTGAAGGAAGCGGTCACTAACAAGCTTGTAGTCATCTACAACGCTTCCTATGATCTGAAGGTTCTACGCAACACCTGCCGCCGCTACAACCTTGAAATGCCGCAATTTGAGCACTGGTGCGCGATGGAGTGGTTCGCGCAAGTCTACGGGAAATGGGACAGCTACAAGAAAGACTACACGTGGCAGAAGCTCTCCACTGCGGCAAGATACTTCGCGGTCGACCAAGAAGATGCGCACAACGCATTGGGTGATTGCATCACAACGTTGCAAGTCATCGAGGCCGGACTAGAGAGGGCACGCAACCTGAGCCCTCACATGGATCTCCTCTTGTAGAGCGATAGCCGCAGGCAAGCTTCGAGGCTACACGTGACCCCGCTTTTCACAAATGTGACAGTTCATCTGCCAGGTTGCCGTACAACATGTCCCTCGCGCCCACTCGTCTTGACCCCGCTTTTCACCTCAGCACCATCAGCTGAGCTAGTTGGAACCAATGCAAAAATGGTAGGAAAAACCAATCCCTGCTGACGGGCCACCAGATGCGAATTGGCCCCAGCCGTAGACTGATAGACCCTTATACACAACAGTCACCTTCACGTACTCCGAGTTAAACCCAAACGGGAAAAGATCAAATGTGGTCTTGCTAGTAAGGGCGATGCTTCCAATGGAATAAGTGATGGTGAACTCTTGTGTGCCCAACACTGCTGGTATTACATCCAAACTCGTGTAGCTTCGCACGCTCAGACCATCCAGAGAGACCGATGCGTCGAGCCAGAGTGTTGTTGCAAGGGTAGGAAGCATGTCAATGCGAGCCCCAAGCGTTGGACTGTCATCTCCGAGGATCGCGCTGAGAAAGTCGATGCTCAGGTCAAACCTTTGTGTCTGGAAGGATAATGGCACTATTGACAACACGCTCTTGCTGGAAGCAGATAGTGGGCCGACATTCATACTAAGATAAAGCGTGCCCGTGGAAGAAAACGCCGACAAGATGACGGCATCAACCTTGAAGTACCCCCCGAAGCTCGGAGCACCATCTCCTTCTCCGATTGTCGTAGTGGGAAGGTCCAGCCTGGCGTAAACATCCCATGATTGAAAACCCAATGGGACCACACTGAGACTGGTGGCGGTACCAAGAGTGAGCGCATTCAACGCATATTCCAGAGTGAACGTTTGTGTGGCGCTCATTGTCGGCCAGACACCAAAGTGCGTATCACTCATCGCAGTCAAATCGCCAGAAGTGAGTACTAGATTAAATCCAAATGAACTCGAAATGCTCGGCAGAAGATTTGCGCTTCCGTTGAATGTCCCACACAAGCTGATCGCATCATCCTGAGCCGTTGCGCCTACACTCAACATGAACACGATCAGCATGATAATGGATAGAACGGTACCTCTCCTCATAATCAGACCTCCTTGTCTGTCGTAGAGATACCAGAATACTAGGTTTATCCGCGCAGTGAGCGCGCGCCACGCGAAAGGCGGGTGCGACAGACTGCTCACTATCTGTGGTGAGCTATGTCCCATAACGAAGGGAAGACATGAGCTACAGATCCACGCTTTCCTTCCACGCTGGGCGATGGGTCTCGATCGAGATCTTGTTGCGGATTGCCTGCTCAAAGTCAGGGAGGGTATCTTTTTCACCGTGTACCAGGAAGACCTGCTTTCCCCCTGTCTTTGACAGCCAGTTGATCAGCGCCGGTTGGTCGGCGTGCGCGGAGAAGCCGTTCACCGTCCACATCTGTGCTGCTACCGCGGTCTCCTCGCCGAAGATCTTCACCCGCTTTGCTCCATCGACGATGATCCGCCCAAGTGTCCCTCGCGCTTGATAACCGACGAAGATCACCCCGGATTCCTCCCGCCACAGGTTGTGCCGCAGGTGGTGGATGATACGGCCACCACTACACATTCCGCTTCCAGCGATAATGATATTCCCTTCTGGCATGTTATTAATGCGTTTCGACTCATCGGTGCTCTGCGTGAAGCGCAGAGGAGGGAAGTTGAACGGGTTGGGGGACTTGGAGAAGACTTCCTTGCCTTCCGTGTCGAAGTAGCTGGGGTAGCGAGCGAAGATGCGAGTGGTAGAGATGGCGAGGGGACTGTCAAGATAGATCTTGCAGTGTGGAAGTTCGTGTTCCTTCCACATTAAGAACAGTTCGTAAAGGACCTCCTGTGTCCGTTCGAGAGCAAAGGATGGAATAAGGAGGTTTCCACCCCGGCCGATAACCGTGTTCACTGCCTCTTTTAGCTCAGTTACGGATTCGTCCAACGGGCGATGACGGCGATTCCCGTATGTCGACTCAATGAGTACGATGTCGGCCTGCGGCGGATCACTCGGATCGCGAACGATCGGGCGACGCTTGTTGCCTAGATCTCCGCTGAACAGAAGTGTCTTGCCCTCGAGGTGCAGCTCGATTGTCGAGGAGCCGAGGATGTGTCCGGCATCATGGAAGATCGCCTCAACACCCTTGCCAAGACTAACAGTTTCCTCATATGGAACCTGATGATGAAAGGCATCGACGCTGTCTAAAACATCGCCCATGTCGTACAAAGCGGGAAGGGCCTGTTCACCGCGACGCTTGGCGTGCCGCGCATGGCGCTCCGCCTCCTCCATTTGAATGTGCGCTGAATCTGCGAGGATCACTTTAGCGATTGCTGCAGTTGGTGGTGTGGTGATCACCTCGCCATGGAATCCTTCCCGCACGAGGCGTGGTATCATTCCCACATGATCGAGGTGGGCGTGGGAGAGGAGGACGTAATCGATCTCCTCAGGCTTGTATAGGAACTCCGCGCGATTGCGATCCTCTATCTCGCCTGAACCTTGAAAGAGTCCACAATCGAGGAGGATCTTGAGGCCCTCAGTCTCCACGAGATGATTCGAACCAGTGACCGTCTCCGCTGCACCGCAAAAAGTGATCTTCATTATCTACGCTCCTTTAGTTGGACAAAGCGGATTTCATGCTACCCTCGTGAGACCGTCGGCGCAAGCAGATGAGCGAGTTGTCAACTTCACTCGTAAGTGGTACCATCAAACCATGTCGGGACGTGGCGCAGCCTGGTAGCGTGCTTGCATGGGGCGCAAGAGGTCCCCGGTTCAAATCCGGGCGTCCCGACCAGTCTCTTCCTAAATGTGTTAGTGCGCTGGCCTTAGAATTCGATCTATGCAAGGTAAACCCCTAGTTAGTCTTTGCTGCCCATGCGGACGGTCATTACAGGGACCGTTGCCCGATGCACTACTTCGCCAGCCACACTTCCCAACAATAATCTGTTGAGGCCACGGCGACCATGCGTTCCCATTACTATGAGGCCGATCCCTTCTTCCTTGACGTATTCGAGAATTACATCTGCTGGATGTCCATCACGTACTTTGGTAGTGATCTTCTTGATTCCATCTTCTTCAAGCTGATTGGCGATTCTTGCTACAGTGTCTTCCCCAACATGATACATACTCTCAACGGCGGATTGCATCTGGGACTGGTTTGCCATATCTTGGTCATAGCCAATCAATACGTTAGACGACTCAACGACAAACAATATGTGAACTTGTGAGGAGAATTTCCCGGCTAATGCCGCCGCGTACTCAATAGCCTTTTCCACTCCCCGAGATCCATCAGTTGGTATGAGAATCTTCTCAAACATTGGTTCCTCCTTTGTCTACGATGTATTTAAGTGAGCATATCTATTGTGTACTTCCTTGGTGAATAGACTGGCTAGAAGCCCTATGATGGCATAGAGCGCAACAGCTAACACCAAGCTGGAAGGACTGTGCAGGTATAGGTAGACCCCCAAAGTAATCAGCGCGATCAAACACAAGATTGCACCCAATCCTGAGGCAATGAGCGAACTGGCTGTCTCCCGATGCAACCTGGCGTTCGAGAGATTCACCAAGAAAAAGATAGTTAGAAAGATCATGCTTGATGTTGAAGCAATAGCAGTGAGACTACCAATATTAACGAACACCAAGGTCACCGCTCCCAGCGCGACAAGACTGGCCCAGGGCACATCCTTCTTCTTTTCTCGTAGCGAGAACATCCGCGGAAGATCCCTGTCCGTAGCCATAACCGCCCCCAGGCGTGCCGTACCAAATAGTGTGGCGTTGATTGCCGAAGATGTTGATAGAAGCGCGGCAATGGCGATCAAGACAAATCCAGCCTGTCCCATAAACGGCCGAGCTGCTACAGCCAAGGCATACTCCTTGCTGTGCACTAGTTGTGCTGCCGGCAGATTGCCTACGGCGACCAAAGCAACCAGTACGTAAAGCACAACGACGCTTCCAATGGCGATATAGATCGCTCTGGGCAGGGTCTTCGTGGGATTCTTCATCTCCTTTACCGAGTTAGGGATCAATTCAAACCCCTCGTAGGCGACAAAAATCAATGCTGCTCCCATCAGAGTACCTGAGATGCCGGTGTTAAAGACAGGCAAGAGGTTGCCTTGCTTTACGAAAAAGATACCAGCTATTGTGAACAAGGCCAGGATGCTCAGCTTAACGCCCACGATTACATCCTCGGAGATGCCCGCCTCCTTCGCTCCAATAAGGTTGATAGCAACAAACACCATGAGTACCAAGGAGGAAAAGAGATGCTGCAGAATCCAAAGATGCGATCCAAACAGCGAAGCTCCATACGCACCAAAGGCAAAAGCATACAGAGAGAGAGTAGCAATATACCCGAACAACAGGAGCCAGCCACCGAAGGTCGGCAGATAATTACTACCACGAAAAGCTTTCTCGATATAAGTGAAGCTGCCGCCTTCGGACTCATACTTAACCCCTAGTTTAGCGTAGGAGTAACCCGTGATTGTTGCGATCACACCACCGACGAAAAAGGAAATATAGCTGGCGTGGCCCGCCATCTATACGGAGAGGCCAAGGACGGAGAAAATCCCTCCACCGATCATCCCCCCGATTCCCATTGCGACTGCTTCGCGTAGACCGATTTCCTTAGCCATTATCTCCTCCATCATCTAGCTGGGCTCTACTGCATTACTACACAAACCATTAGCGCTCATGATGATCTCTCCATGCCGATTAGTGATGGAGCGACCTTTGCATACGGATATGCCTCCCTCCTCCTCCAGGCGGACATGCAAGGAGAATCTTATCACGCTTGACTTACTGTATTGCACTACTTACTCATGTTAAAGGACCAAGATCCGGCCGACAAGCATAGTGAACACCTTTAAGGCAGTCAAGAAAGCCTCCAAATGGATACGCTACCATCTTAAGTCGACTTGATAGCTTCCTAGAATTTCTCCAATACGACCAGACTGAGAGCACAATCGATCTTCATTCGAATGGCAACAACGTTGGCTCCGTGGCGTATATCAATCTTCACCAGCCTGTCCAGCTTGAGGGTGCTCTCCATACTCATGGTGAGGTTATCAGTCCCCCCATACCCGCTCGTCGATGATTCTGCCATCTGGGGTAATCAGGAAAACCTCATCGTCATCATCATTTAGGTACAACCCGTGCGGATCGTGCGTGGGGTTGTATGTATCGATACACACCTTGTACGGCTCATTCGGCTTCAGAACCGTATCCTGCGGAAAGGCGTAGCTTCCCTCCAGATCACTCAACCTCCAGCCACTGATGTCAATCGGAGCAGACGAGATATCGAGAAGTTGTATGCACTCGCCGGCAGGGTCGACCGAGTGGATTACCACGGATTGCACATCCGAAGAGAGCGTAGGCTCACTGACTACGGTTCCTGTCTCTGCGCTCAGTACCTGCCAGAGCTGCTCAAATTCCGCGGCGAATTGCTGCGCTGTATTGCTCCCCGCAGGGCAGGAGATGAATAGCACATCGTCGTACCTGCTCTTGTCGGAATAGTCCGACCAGTCATAGGAGCCAGTGATGACGGTCCGCTTGTCGATCACAACAAATCTGTCGCTGAACAGCACCTCCGATCCAACAATGACTACCTGAACATTGGCCGCCACCAGCTTGTCGCATTCTCCGCCGAGTACTTTGTCTTGACCCGCTCCCAGGATCGCGCGCACGCTCACCCCACGCCGCGCTGCACGTACAACTGCATCTCCAAGCTGATCATCGGTGAATGAGTGCAGCGCGATGTCCAAACTCGTCCCTGCTTCATCGATAGCCTGGATGATGGCTGGCTTGATCGTCTGGTTCTCAGTTGGTGAGCCAAAGTAGGTTTGTACGGTGCATGTCTGCCCCACAGTAATTCCAGCTAGTACCACTACGAGAGCCAGACCTAGGATTAGTGTTTTCATCACGACCTCCCCAAGTTGTAACTAGCAACTGCGCCCTCCATTAGATATTTCTCTTACCTGGTCACTCTCTGCTGCGTCCGCGCCCCATTCCCCGACCGTGACGCCCGCGACCTCCTCCTCGTCCTGGGCCACGCACGATGACATGCTCTGTGTCTTCAACTGTGAGCGCCTTACCGTGGATTACAACATCGATCATCTTGCTGCGCGCCGAATAGATAAGCCGCTGAATCGTGCCCCGCGAAATTCCCATCTCTTCTGCTGCCTTGCCTTGATCGTATCCTTCCAGATCACACAAACGCATCGCTTCCAACTCATCGAGCGCAATTGTGACCGTCTCGATCTGTGAAAGCGGTACACCGCTTGGCTTGAACAGGTTGTAGCCCATGAATTCCTGGCAATAGCGAAGCTTCTTATAACGGCCCATCCCAATCTCCTTTCATCGGTATCGCATCACTATATCGACACCCGTCGTTCACTGTCAACCGCAACATTAACAGAGTGAAGCTCCCCGCCTACAAGGCGGGGCTTCTAAAGGCAACAGCCTCCATCAGAAAAGTTCTAGCTGTTTCGGGAATTGCTCCCGCTCTTGGTGATATTGAATGTACCTGCGAATAATGTCCGCCGTGACTTCGTCCCCCACC